>NZ_JAAQWY010000017.1:0-99439 GCF_012985765.1 Pseudomonas sp. WS 5071
GCGATATCAGCCACTTCTTGATGCATCGGTACAACTGGGTTCGACCCCACCAATTCAACGGTGGGTTGGCGCCAGCCCGGGCCGAAGAAAAACTTAACGTCGTGTCCGGGATTAGTTGACCACTACATCATGAGTAGAATGATGCGAGCGAACTTGACCTCTGCAGAATGACCGCGAGCATCCGCGTACGGGTCCTTTAGTGCTGTCAGCATCGCTGTTGCCAAGTTTTTCTTGGTGGGTGACGAGGGAATCTCAACTACCAAGACCGTCCGCTTCCCGGACCCCGAAGGTTCCGCTGCCTCCAATTCCCTCACGTACTCCTTGATCAAAGTGCTTTTTCCCACCCCGCTCGGACCTTGGATGACCAAGCCTTTGCTCGCCCCGGTACGCCGGGTATCACCGTGCACCTCACCCAAGCGTGTCAAGGCTAGCTCGGCCTGGGGGCTGTGAATGAAGTGATGACGCAGAGAGAAGGGGGGAAAGCTTTGTACTAAAGCGTTCATGGTCGATCACCTGCTGGCGGACGGTAGGAAACCTTGAAAGTGGAGGGGGCAGTTGGCGGTGTGGATGACCTATCCACCCACTCCATCTCAGCTACGACTACCGGAGGAGGATTCGCCTCGGCCTTACGACCCTCCCTATCCAACTTGGCCCGCGCTGCCTCCCGACGCACTCGCAGCTTTTGAGAGCGACGAGCTTCGTCAATGTCTTCTCGCAGCTCTTGATAGCATCGGTGAAGCTCGTCAAAGCTTGGTTGCTCTCCTCCAGCATCTCTAAGCGCTTTCTGGGCCGCCTTCCACATTTCGCGGCTCTTACCGATCATCCGCTTGTCCTTCACCGGCACCAGTAGGAATACGTTTCGAAACCGATCATGAACCCAGACATGTCCAGCTTCGTCTCGATAACGAACATTGACTTTCTCATCAGGCTTTAAGAGCAGTCTTAACTGCGCGAGCTCAGCCGAGTGGTAACCGATACTGTCAACTTCAATTCCGTAGTGATGAACCTTAACGGAGGTTCGTCGAGCAAGAATGCATTCAAGGGCATCAAGATCCACGGGCAGTCTGACCAAAGTCTGAGCCTCATCAATTGCCCAGGCTTGGGCGGGGGTCATCTTCTTGAGGCCTCGGTGCGGCGTTTGGTGGTAGCCATCCACGATCCATTTAACGACTACGGCTTCCAGCTGCGACAAGGTGAAGCAGGCATGCTTTTCTGACTTGTAATCTCCTTTCTCCTGGATATTGGAGAATGTTGTACCCGGGAGGTTGTGGATAAGTCCCAGATTCTGAGTGCTAAAAAAGCGCTCGACCGCGCCCTTCATTTCAGGTGCCCTGGAGGCGGGATACATAATCTCGATGCCTAGATCGTTGAACCCCAAAATCAAATCATCAGCATGAAATTCGGCAGCATTGTCCGGAACGATCCGCGCCGGCATACCATGGGCTCGCCACTCATTCTTTACTTTCGGAAAGCGTTGTAACAGTTCTGCTTTGGGACGGATCGAACGCTCAATGACTCGTAGAACAGATTCAGTGTTTGGCGCAGACAGGTGTAGGAGGTACCCCATGATCATTCGAGAGTACCTATCTAACACTATCGTCAGATAGGGTCGTCCGATAACCAAACCAGTCTCTTCGTCCACAAGCAGCACATCCAATAGGGTGTGATCGATCTCCCACCTCTCGAGGATCTGATTTACCTGGAGCACACCCGCAGCCACACGGTGCTTTTTATTAGCGGCATGCTTAGCGAGACGAGCAACATCCACCAAGAAGGGATCTAGCCTGGCAATGTATCTGCGGACGCTCATCCCACTGGGGAGGATGAACTGTTCAGAGGGCAACCGTTCCCGATTAAGGCCCTCAAGTCTGAGATGGTATTCACCTATGACCTTTGAAACTTTTGGCCGAGTCTCTTTTAGATAAAGTTCATCAATGACACTCGCTAGTATGCCTTCAAGCTCACCTGTAATGGCGGCTGTCCGGCCTTTTTTATTATGTTTAGGTACCAACCTTATTATGTTGTTTCCAATGTACCTCGATGCCCAACGCCTGACAGTTGATATTGAAGGCGCACATACATCACCTATTATTTTTGCTATTTTTTTCAATTCTTCCAACATGATTTCTTCACTCGGCAATTTTGATTGGTCCTTCCCCATTACCCCCTCAAGATACCGGCGCCGACGTAAGGCTTCTTGACTGTGATTGGCTGGAAAGCACGTAAGATCAGGGGCTACGTTCCGTACGAATGGCACTTCTCCGAGAAATGGTTGATCCGCGCAAATTTCAATTTCACGCTTTTCATACCCAACGTAGAACTCGGCCTCTGTCAACTTTGTGGGTTCACCTAACTCATCAAAAAAGAGTAGTCGTCGATCAACTAATCTCCGTTGGAGAACCATCAAAACGCCTTTTACGGATACGGCTAATTTTGCTTTAAGCGAAAAAATCTGCATGGCGATGCCCTCCTGTTAAGAAGACTTCAGAGTTGCTGCTAATAGTCTCACCGAGACTGATACCAACAATGCCTAAGCCCAATAAACGCCATGCCTCCATATCACCAAAAGTCGTGATAAGTGCGCTCAAAGTCTTCGGCTCATGAGTATGAAGAAGCTCGCGAACCTCATCGACTTGGGAAGTCGAAAGCATAGGCCCGCGACGGTGATACATAAGCTTTTGAAGGTTCCTAGCCAACGGTTCGCTATGAATCAGATCATTCGTGACGACAGTAAAGTTGCGATTACTGGCGGCAAAGTGTGCCTTAGCAGCTTCCAGCCGTTGATCGATACTGGCGATCAAAAGGCGCTTTTTCGGCTTCACTTCGAACCACCACTCCCTGCCATCCGTGAGAAATACATGGAGGTCAGGAAAATATTTTATGGTTGCCGAGTCGAGCGATACGATCTCTCGGCTGGGCTGAATGGTGTAGCTGTGAACCTGAGGTGACAGCTCCAGAAGCCGGAAAAACCCACCTTCCAGCTGGGATTCCCAAGGGGTAGGTTTGCCATTTTTCAGGGAGGGAAAGTAGCCTCTGAAATGGCAAGACCGCCGGGTTACAACCTTTCGCACTGACATCGAACACCTCCATCAATTCAGAGACGAGCGTCGTCGCTGCACCTAAAAATGCTGGTGCAGAGTAGGGCTCTGGGAGGTCTTTCAACGGGCAACACTGTGCCCTCGAGAAACCTCGCTAAAGTCGAAATTTTGGGAGAGGATTGACAAGCGCCAAAAAAAGGCAGAGATTGCGCGGGATCGTACGCAAGATGTACCTGGTTGTGGCGCTGTCAGAGCCCCTGGTTTTGCAGTATCTACATTTCTCGATACCTCCTTTGGGAGTCGTCGACGAAAGCAGCCATACTTCTGGACCTCTATTTCGAGATAGATGTCCAAAGCAGAAGCTGTTACCGGTGGCCGTTAAGAACTTGCTTCAACAAGTTTACGTAACCGGCTGATTTATTTGGCACGCTATTACTGCGTAATAGCGTGCCAAATTCTACTCCAGCCATTCGTCTTTCTCCACGAAATTATTCATCCAGCCTCTTGACATTTTTCTAATCTCATTATTCGTACGCGTATAGAATCTGTTTCTATCCCGCTAGTATTATTCGAGCGTGTTCTCCTTCTTCGCTCTCCCCACCGTTCAGTTCACCAACGTCCGCGCCTGCCTTTTAGCGGCCCTCAAATCTAGCACTCCCCGAACCTTGCCAGCAGAACCGCAGACCAAATTTCTTGCGCACAAAAAAGGCCAATTCAAAGAATTGGCCTTTTCTGCTGAAGTCGTCGAATCATCTATTTGTGAAAATGTTCAACTATTTTGTGAACCTACACGCATCAGAAGTCCAGGTTGGACACTGCCAATGCGTTGCTCTCGATGAACTCACGACGAGGTTCTACGGCGTCGCCCATCAAGGTATTGAAGATCTGATCGGCGCCGATCGCATCTTCAATAGTGACCTTCAACATGCGACGCACGCTTGGGTCCATTGTGGTTTCCCAGAGCTGATCGGGGTTCATTTCACCCAGACCTTTGTAGCGCTGAATGGTGTGACGCTTGGTGCTTTCAGCCATCAACCAGTCCAGTGCTTCCTTGAACTCGGTGACTTGCTTGCGGCGTTCGCCACGCTGAATGTAGGCACCCTCATCCAGCAAAGTACTCAGTTGCGCACCAAGGGTCACAACGGTTTTGTAGTCGTTGCTGCCGAAGAAATCACGGTTGAAGGTGATGAACGTCGAGTGGCCGTGGGAAATCAGTTCGACTTCCGGCAGCCATACGTTGCGCTCTGTGTCTTCGCGCAGGCTGGCCTTGTACACCAGGCCCGATTTCTCAACCAGACGCAGACGCTCTTCAAACTTGGCCATCCACGCCTGCATGGCTGCGTGGTCACCCAGTTGCTCAAGCGAAACAGCCGGCAGGTAGATGAAGTGCTCGGTCAGCTCCTGAGGGTACAGGCGCGAGAGACGCTTGAGGGTTTTCATCACCATGCGGAAATCGTAGACCAAACGCTCCAGCGCTTCGCCAGAGATGCCCGGGGCGTCTTCGTTCAAGTGCAGACTGGCGTCTTCAAGGGCCGACTGCGTCATGTACTCTTCCATGGCGTCGTCGTCTTTGATGTATTGCTCTTGCTTGCCCTTTTTCACTTTGTACAACGGCGGCTGAGCGATGTAGATGTAGCCACGCTCGATCAGCTCCGGCAACTGACGGAAGAAGAAGGTCAGCAACAGGGTACGGATGTGCGAACCGTCGACGTCAGCATCGGTCATGATGATGATGTTGTGATAACGCAGTTTGTCGATGTTGTACTCTTCGCGGCCAATACCGCAGCCCAGCGCTGTGATCAAGGTGCCAACTTCTTGCGAAGAAATCATCTTGTCGAAGCGGGCTTTCTCAACGTTGAGAATTTTACCTTTCAACGGCAGGATCGCTTGGGTACGGCGGTTACGTCCCTGCTTGGCGGAGCCGCCAGCAGAGTCACCTTCCACCAGGTACAGTTCGGACAGCGCCGGGTCTTTTTCTTGGCAGTCAGCCAGCTTGCCAGGTAAGCCTGCGATATCCAGCGCGCCTTTACGGCGGGTCATTTCACGGGCTTTACGGGCCGCTTCACGGGCACGCGCGGCGTCGATCATCTTGCCGACAACCAACTTGGCTTCGTTCGGGTTTTCCAACAGGAAGTCCGAGAAGTACTTGCCCATTTCCTGTTCAACAGCGGTCTTCACTTCGGAAGACACCAGCTTGTCTTTAGTCTGGGAGCTGAACTTCGGATCTGGCACTTTCACCGAAATAATCGCAGTCAACCCTTCACGGGCATCATCGCCAGTGGTGGCGACCTTGTGCTTCTTGGCCAAACCTTCGGCTTCGATGTACGTGTTGAGGTTACGCGTCAAGGCAGAGCGGAAGCCCACCAAGTGCGTACCGCCATCGCGCTGCGGAATGTTGTTGGTGAAGCACAGCAGATTTTCGTTGAAGCTGTCGTTCCACTGCAGAGCAATCTCTACGCCGATACCGTCTTCACGTTGTACGTTGAAGTGGAACACCTGGTTGACTGGCGTCTTGTTGGTGTTCAAGTAGTCAACGAATGCACGCAGGCCACCTTCGTACTTGAAGAGCTCTTCCTTGCCACTGCGCTCATCCTTAAGGACGATACCAACACCGGAGTTCAGGAAGGACAGTTCGCGAATACGCTTGGCCAGAATGTCCCAGCTAAAGTGAATATTCTTGAAGGTTTCTGCAGACGGTTTGAAATGGATCTGGGTACCGGTGGTTTCGCTTTCGCCCACGATCGCCATCGGTGCCTGAGGCACACCGTGGACATAAGTCTGTTCCCAGATCTTGCCGCTGCGGCGTACGGTCAGCACTAGAATTTCGGACAGGGCGTTAACAACCGACACACCTACACCGTGCAGACCGCCGGAAACTTTATAGGAGTTGTCGTCGAATTTACCGCCAGCGTGCAGCACCGTCATGATGACTTCAGCTGCGGAAACGCCTTCTTCTTTGTGCACATCAACCGGAATGCCACGACCGTTGTCGCGAACGGTGATGGATTCATCCGGATGAATGATGATGGTGATGTCGTCGCAATGGCCAGCCAGTGCTTCGTCGATGGAGTTATCGACCACCTCGAACACCATGTGGTGCAGACCGCTGCCATCGTCGGTGTCACCAATGTACATACCGGGACGTTTGCGTACGGCATCCAGGCCTTTCAGCACTTTAATGCTCGTTGAGTCGTACGTATTTTCTTCGCTCAATGCCTTCACTCCCGATGGTCGTGGGTCTGGGTGATACAGCCCTGTTCCACGTGGAACAGAGCAACTGGCGTTTCCGTCTGCCAGCCTTCCCTCAATAATTCGTGATCTACACAGGTGATAAACACCTGGCAGCGTAAGTCTTCCAACAAGCGACACAGTGCGTGGCGATGTTGCTCGTCGAGTTCAGACGGCAAATCATCCACCAGATAAATACATTGGCCGCGCCGTGCCTGGCTGACCAAATGCCCCTGAGCAATCCGCAAGGCGCAGACCACTAACTTTTGCTGTCCACGCGAAAGGATTTCTGCGGCATTGTGTCCGCCCAGCTTCAGACGTAAATCAGCACGTTGCGGTCCCGCTTGGGTATGACCCATTTGCTGATCGCGGTGGACGGACCCGGCGAGCACTGCGCTCAGCTCACGGTCTTTGTCCCACCCACGGTAATAACTCAGCGTTAACCCTTCGAGCTCCAACAATTCGCTCAGGGTCTGCTCAAAGACTGGTTTCAAGGCTTTGATGTAGGCGCGTCGGTATTCATCGATTTCATCACTGGCCAAGCACAGTTCCCGGTCCCAGGCCGCTTGTGAAACGGCGTCGAGTGTACCATGCCGCAGCCATGAGTTCCGCTGCCGCAGGGCCTTCTGTAGCCGCTGCCAGGTCGACATGAAGCGCGGTTCGACGTGGAACACGCCCCAATCCAGAAACTGCCTACGGATCTTAGGTGCGCCTTCCAATAGACGAAAGCTGTCCGGGTTGATCAATTGCAGCGGTAATATTTCTGCCAGTTGCGCAGCACTGCGCGCATTCTGACCGTCGATGCGAATCTGAAACTCCCCCTGCCGGTCCCGTGAGATACCCAGCGCACTGTGCCCGCCTTCAGCCAACTCAACCTGACCGAACACGGTGCACGTCTGTTGTTCATGCTGAATAACGGGGTTTAGCCGCACGCTACGAAACGAACGGGCCAGCCCCAGCAAGTGGATAGCTTCCAGCACACTGGTTTTTCCGCTGCCGTTGGCGCCGTACAAGATATTGATGCGGGGGGAGGGGGAGAACGTCACCGGGTGCAGGTTACGCACCGCGGTGACTGTGACACGACTGAGGGACATCTAGCGCAGGCTGTGCATAAGTTACAGGCGCATCGGCATGACAACGTAGGCCGAGTCGTCGTTGTCCGACTCTTGCACCAGCGCACTGCTGTTAGAGTCCGACAGGATCAGACGCACTTGCTCAGTGGTCATTACGCCCAATACGTCCAACAGATAGCTCACGTTGAAGCCGATCTCCAACGAACCACCGTTGTAGTCAACACCCACTTCTTCTTCCGCTTCTTCCTGTTCCGGGTTGTTGGCCTGGATTTTCAGCTGACCATTAGCCAGCTGTAGACGGATACCGCGGTATTTCTCGTTGGACAGAATCGCCGTGCGGCTGAACGCTTCACGCAGCGCCTGACGATCACCGATGACCGTTTTGTCGCCACCTTTAGGCAGCACGCGCTCGTAGTCCGGGAATTTGCCGTCTACCAGTTTGGAGGTGAAGGTGAATTCGCCTGTTGTTGCGCGGATGTGATGAGCCCCCAACACAATGCTGACTTCACCATCCGGCTCTGTCAGCAGGCGAGCCAGCTCCAGGATACCCTTACGCGGCACAATGACCTGGTGACGATCCGGCTGACCGATATCGGCTTTCATCGAACACATGGCCAGACGGTGACCATCGGTGGCGACGGCACGGATGATCCCGGCCGAAACTTCGAGCAACATACCGTTGAGGTAGTAGCGCACGTCTTGCTGCGCCATAGCGAAGCTGGTGCGCTCGATCAAGCGACGCAGCTTGCTCTGCTGCAGGTTGCACGTCAGTGAGCCTGGGCCTTCTTCGACGGTCGGGAAGTCATTGGCAGGCAGTGTAGACAGCGTAAAGCGGCTACGCCCGGCTTTGACCACCAGCTTTTGATCATCAAGCTTGATGTCGATCAGCGCATCGTTGGGCAAACTTTTGCAGATATCCATCAGCTTGCGCGCAGGTACGGTGATTTCGCCGGGCTCGGCCGGCTCTTCCAATTGCACGCGACCAACCAGCTCGACTTCCAGGTCGGTACCGGTCAGCGACAGTTGCTGGCCTTCGACAACCAACAGCACGTTGGACAATACCGGCAAGGTCTGGCGGCGTTCAACAACGCCTGCGACCAGTTGCAGGGGTTTCAACAGGGCTTCGCGTTGAATGGTGAAATGCATGGTCTAGTCCCTTGCCTTAATAAGCTGCGCTGGTGTCATCAGGTGGTCAGAGTTCGCAGCAGGTTCTTGTAGTCCTCGCGGATGTCCGCGTCGGATTCCTTGAGTTCGTTGATCTTGCGGCACGCATGCAAGACCGTCGTGTGGTCGCGGCCACCAAACACGTCACCGATTTCCGGCAAACTGTGGTTAGTCAGCTCTTTGGACAATGCCATGGCGACCTGACGGGGACGCGCCACCGAGCGCGAACGGCGCTTGGATAGCAAATCCGAGATCTTGATCTTGTAGTACTCCGCGACCGTGCGCTGGATGTTATCCACAGAGACCAGTTTGTCTTGCAGCGCAAGCAAGTCTTTAAGGGATTCACGAATCAGCTCGATGGTGATGTCGCGGCCCATAAAGTGCGAGTGAGCAATCACCCGCTTGAGCGCACCTTCAAGCTCACGCACGTTGGAGCGAATGCGTTGAGCAATAAAGAAAGCGGCATCGTGGGGCAAATCGACTTTGGCCTGATCGGCCTTTTTCATCAGGATCGCCACACGTGTTTCCAGTTCCGGCGGCTCGACGGCCACGGTCAGGCCCCAGCCAAAACGTGATTTAAGACGTTCTTCCAGGCCTTCAATTTCTTTCGGGTAACGGTCGCTGGTGAGAATCACTTGCTGACCGCCTTCAAGCAGGGCGTTGAAGGTATGGAAAAACTCTTCCTGAGACCGCTCCTTGCGCGCAAAGAACTGAATGTCATCGATGAGCAATGCATCCACCGAGCGGTAGAAGCGCTTGAACTCATTGATTGCGTTGAGCTGCAGGGCTTTGACCATGTCCGCTACAAAACGCTCGGAATGCAGGTACACCACCTTGGCATTCGGGTTCTTCTTCAGCAGGTGGTTGCCCACCGCATGCATCAAGTGAGTCTTACCCAGACCTACACCGCCATACAGGAACAGCGGGTTGTAACCGTGTTTGGGGTTATCCGCCACTTGCCACGCCGCAGCGCGGGCCAGTTGGTTGGATTTACCCTCGACAAAGTTTTCAAAGGTGAACGTGCGGTTCAGGTAACTGGTGTGCTTGAGCGCACCTTCAACTTGAACGGTACGTTGTTCGGCGCGTACCGGCGCTTGTTGCGAACTGGCGCCAGCCATTGGATCGAAGCTGTCTCGCGACGGCTCTTCACTCGTCTGGGTAGCAGGCTTGTGCACAGGCGCAGGTGCTACAGCTGACTGGGCAGGAGCACTCGGGGCCACGGAGGGTGCGGCCACCTGTTGCGAGGCAGCAGCAGCCAACGGCGCATTGGGGGCCGCACGAGGTGCCGAACTGCGCTTGCTGCCTATTAATAAGGACAGCGCAGGGGCCATGCCATTGCTGTGCTCATTCAACAGCTCAAGCAAACGGCTCAGGTATTTTTCGTTCACCCAGTCGAGGACAAAACGGTTGGGTGCATACACGCGCAACTCGTCGCCTTCGGCTTCGACCTGTAGTGGACGGATCCAGGTGTTGAATTGCTGGGCAGGCAGTTCTTCGCGCAAAAGCTCTACGCACTGCTGCCAAAGTTCCACTGACACGGATATCCCCTAAGTTGAAAGCCGGTGAGGCAAAAACAGGCGCCATTGTAGCGAGCACGCGTTCACTTATCCACATGTAGGTTGCCTGTCTATAAGGAGGGAATGCGGTTTTATCCCTGAACAAAGCGACAAATGGTAGGTGCATAAGCTCTGTGGATAAGCGGGCCTAAGCCCGTTGTACAAGTGGGGGCGAAACTCTGTGCATAAGTCGACTGTGGATAAGTGGCCCTTTCATACACAGCTTTTCCGAAGGAGCAGCACAGGCAGAGCACCGCTTGTGGACAACCTTTTGAATCGCTGGAAGCTCGAATTTATAAGGCCTGTAGCGTTTTATCCACAGATTTTGTGCTCAGTAAGAGTAGTAAGTTCTTTAAAAGAGCTTTAAATAAACCGTTCTTTAATTTCTATAGCTGCGCAGAGAAAGGTCTGTGTAAAAAAGCCCACATCTATTTACCAGGAAAGGTTGGTTGGAAATTGACCTATTGGCTTGCATTCTCTAGAATCGCCGGTCTCTTAAAACGGGGGCCATTCCGGCCCGTTGTGGACGAACCAGGTAGCACGACATGAAACGTACTTTCCAACCAAGCACTATCAAACGCGCCCGCACTCACGGTTTCCGTGCACGCATGGCTACTAAAAACGGCCGTGCCGTCCTGTCGCGTCGCCGCGCCAAAGGCCGTGCGCGTCTGGCAGTTTGATAATCAGACAATGGTGGTGAGTCAGGACTTCAGTCGGGAAAAGCGGTTACTCACTCCCCGGCATTTCAAGGCAGTCTTTGACTCCCCCACCGGCAAGGTACCGGGGAAAAATCTCCTGCTCCTTGCGCGCAGTAACGGTCTCGATCACCCCCGCTTGGGGTTAGTGATCGGTAAAAAGAGCGTAAAGCTCTCCGTTCAGCGCAATCGCCTTAAGCGTTTGATGCGTGAATCGTTTCGTCTCCACCAGGATTCACTGGTCGGTTGGGATATCGTTATCGTCGCGCGCAAAGGTTTGGGTGACGTAGAGAACCCCGAATTGATTCAGCATTTCGGCAAACTCTGGAAGCGCCTGGCGCGTAATTCGCCAGTTCCAGCGGTTAATTCCGAAACTGTAGGGGTAGGCAGTCCTGATGCGTAAACTGGCACTCGTTCCGATCCAGTTTTATCGTTATGCCATTAGTCCTTTGATGGCCAGCCACTGCCGTTTCTACCCCAGTTGTTCCTGCTACGCGTTGGAAGCCATCGAAAATTATGGCGTTCTTCGCGGCGGCTGGCTGACCTTTCGTCGTTTAGGTCGCTGTCACCCGTGGAATCCCGGTGGTTATGACCCGGTTCCACCTATCCCTACCTCCCGTTCTTCTTCGATGGCCGAGTAATCATGGATATTAAACGCACGATCCTGATCGTCGCCCTGGCAGTCGTGTCCTACGTTATGGTTCTCAAATGGAACCAGGACTATGGTCAGGCTGCTCTGCCGACTCAGAATGTTGCCGCCAGCAGTACCACCGCGCCGGCTTTGCCCGACACGGTTCCAGGTAACAACGCTTCCAACAGTGCTGATGTCCCTAGCGCCACTGCTGATACCAGCACGCCGACCGAAACCCCGGTTGCTGCTAGCAAAGACTTGATTCACGTAAAAACTGACGTGCTGGATATCGCAATTGATCCACAGGGCGGTGACATTGCCCAATTGCGTTTGCCGCTGTACCCGCGCCGCCAGGATCACCCGGATGTTCCATTCCAGTTGTTCGATAACGGCAACGAACGTACCTACCTGGCGCAAAGCGGCCTGACAGGCGTGGATGGCCCGGATGCTCGTTCTTCCGGTCGCCCGGTTTTCAGCACTGAGAAAAAAACCTATGAGCTGGCCCCAGGCCAGGATCAATTGGTTGTTGACCTCAAGTTCAGCGAAAACGGCGTCAACTACATCAAGCGCTTCACACTCAAGCGTGGCCTCTACGATGTACAAGTCACGTATTTGATTGATAACGAGAGCGGCAAGCCGTGGAACGGCAACCTGTTCGCGCAATTGAAGCGTGACGCCAGCTCCGACCCATCTTCCAGCACCGCTACCGGTACTGCTACCTACCTGGGCGCCGCCCTGTGGACAAGTGCAGAACCGTACAAAAAAGTGTCGATGAAAGATATCGACAAGGGTCAGCTGAAAGAGACCGTTCAAGGGGGTTGGGTAGCCTGGCTGCAACACTACTTTGTGACCGCGTGGATTCCTCAGAAAGGCGATAACAACGTCGTTCAGACCCGCAAAGACAACCAGGGCAACTACATCATCGGTTTCACCGGCCCAACGTTGACCGTTGAACCGGGTAAAACTGCTGAAACCAGCGCAACCCTGTATGCAGGTCCAAAGAGCCAGGGTGTACTCAAAGAGTTATCCCCAGGCCTGGAACTGACAGTTGACTACGGCATCCTGTGGTTCATTGCCCAGCCGATTTTCTGGCTGCTGCAACATATCCACAGCATTGTGGGTAACTGGGGTTGGTCGATTATCTTCCTGACCATGCTGATCAAAGGGATCTTCTTCCCTCTGTCGGCCGCCAGCTACAAGTCGATGGCTCGCATGCGCGCCGTGGCGCCAAAACTGGCCGCTCTGAAAGAGCAGTTCGGTGATGACCGTCAAAAAATGTCGCAAGCCATGATGGAGCTGTACAAGAAAGAGAAGATCAATCCACTGGGCGGTTGCTTGCCGATTCTGGTGCAGATGCCGGTCTTCCTGTCCTTGTACTGGGTACTTCTGGAAAGTGTTGAAATGCGCCAGGCGCCGTTCATGCTCTGGATTACTGACCTGTCGATCAAAGATCCGTTCTTCATTCTGCCGATCATCATGGGCGCAACCATGTTCATCCAGCAGCGTCTGAACCCGACACCGCCGGATCCGATGCAGGCCAAGGTGATGAAGCTGATGCCAATCATCTTCACCTTCTTCTTCCTGTGGTTCCCGGCAGGTCTGGTGCTGTACTGGGTTGTGAACAACTGCCTGTCCATCGCTCAACAGTGGTACATCACGCGTAAAGTTGAAGCTGCTACCAAAAAAGCAGCCGAGTAACTTACTCTGGTGAGCACCACTCAAAACGCCCCCTAGTGGGGCGTTTTGCTATCTGTCACTTTTGTTTTCGAGGCCTGTTTTATGAGTGTTCCGGCTGAAACCATTGCCGCTGTGGCAACCGCCCAAGGGCGAGGTGGCGTGGGGATCGTGCGCATTTCCGGTCCGCTCGCGAGCAAGGCTGCGCAGGCGTTCAGTGCTCGCGAGCTCAAACCGCGTTATGCCCATTACGGGCCGTTCTTCGGTGAAAACCGGGAAGTGCTGGATGAAGGGATCGCGCTGTATTTCCCCGGCCCCAACTCTTTTACTGGCGAAGACGTCCTGGAATTGCAAGGTCATGGCGGCCCTATCGTGCTCGACATGCTGCTGCAACGCTGCATTGAGTTGGGTTGCCGCCTGGCGCGTCCGGGCGAATTCAGCGAGCGCGCGTTTTTGAACGACAAACTCGACCTGGCCCAGGCCGAAGCTATTGCTGACCTGATTGAGGCGAGTTCTGCACAGGCCGCACGCAATGCACTGCGATCATTGCAGGGCGCCTTTTCACAGCGTGTGCATAACTTGACTGAGCAACTGATCAGTTTGCGTATCTACGTAGAAGCCGCGATCGATTTCCCGGAAGAAGAAATCGACTTTCTCGCCGATGGTCATGTGCTTGGCATGCTGGATAAGGTCCGCGAAGAGTTATCCACCGTTCAACGGGAAGCGGGTCAGGGTGCCTTGTTGCGCGATGGGATGACAGTCGTGATTGCCGGTCGGCCAAACGCAGGAAAATCCAGCTTGCTCAACGCGCTGGCCGGGCGTGAAGCGGCCATCGTTACCGAAATCGCAGGGACTACACGTGATGTGTTACGCGAACATATCCACATTGATGGCATGCCACTGCATGTGGTCGACACCGCGGGATTGCGCGACACCGAAGACCACGTCGAGAAGATCGGTGTACAACGTGCCCTCAAAGCCATTGGCGAGGCCGACCGTGTGTTGCTGGTCGTCGATGCGACGGCTCCGGAAGCTGATAACCCGTTTGCACTGTGGCCAGAGTTTCTGGAGCAGCGTCCTGATCCGTCAAAGGTCACGTTGATTCGTAACAAAGCTGATCTGACCGGGGAAGCCATTGCATTGGAAGTCAGCGCTGATGGCCATGTCACCATCAGCCTGAGCGCCCGCTCCACTGAAGGTCTGGATTTACTGCGTGACCATCTCAAAGCCTGCATGGGGTACGAACAAACCTCTGAAAGCAGTTTCAGCGCTCGCAGGCGACACCTTGAAGCCTTGGGGCATGCCAGTGCTGCGTTGGAGCATGGTCGGTCGCAACTGACCTTGGCCGGCGCAGGAGAACTGCTGGCTGAGGACTTGCGACAGGCCCAACACGCATTGGGAGAAATCACAGGCGCATTTAGCTCAGATGATTTGCTGGGCCGAATTTTCTCCAGTTTTTGTATCGGCAAATGATCTGAAAAGCTGCTGGTTAAATTCGCGGCTGTGTCCATTTGCGCAGCCGCCGCAGTCCCCGTTACTGATAGGCACCCTGTACCTTTTCAGCTGCTAGGGGTCCTTCATTCCCCCAGAGGTATTAGTCCAGTCCGCCATTGATCCCGCCACGATGTGTGCGCCAGTTCTTGCTTCCCTCACAGCAGGGGTAGTTCTGGGCATCTTTGGAATGCGTAAGACTTACCCCACCTATGTGACGATGGGAGGCGTTCTTTTCATTTGCCTGCTGGCAAAACACGTCTGCTTGATGAACCGTTCATCGTCAAAATCGCCCTTGGATTCAAATAACGTCTGCCCCTGATGGGGGCAGGCGTTTTTTTTGCTGCCTGAAATGCAGGCACAGGGCTATTTTCTGTGGTTTAAGCCCTGTGTATAACTGGCCTTCAGGTCAGTGGGTAAGTAGGGGTCAAAACTGAAGATAACCCCACCTGTGGATAAGTGGCGTTAATATCCACAGGCTTAAGGCAGTTATCCAAACACCTCATTGCTACATGACCACAGACTTTTGATCCTCTGTACAGTACGAGAAATAAGGCTCTTATGGATCTATCCACAGAAAAGTGGCTGTATAGAAATAAACATAAAAACAAAGCTTTAATAAATTTCTTCTTTATTTATTTTTCTATCTTGCCTTATCCACAGCTGGTTAAATTTTGTGCAAAGGGTTCTTTAAGAAGGGCGAAGTCCCTATACTTCGCGGTCTATCCAAAACTCCCTAGAAACAGGCACGAGGTGCGTGGTGAATTTCCCTTCCCGTTTTGCAGTGATCGTCATCGGTGGCGGTCACGCCGGAACCGAGGCTGCACTTGCTTCAGCACGCATGGGCGTAAAAACCCTGTTGCTGACCCACAACGTGGAAACCCTCGGGCAAATGAGCTGCAATCCTGCAATCGGCGGGATCGGCAAAAGTCATCTGGTTAAGGAAATCGACGCCCTCGGCGGCGCGATGGCAACGGCTACCGATAAAGGCGGAATCCAGTTCCGCGTACTCAATGGCCGCAAAGGGCCTGCGGTACGGGCAACACGTGCTCAGGCTGACCGCATTCTCTACAAGGCCGCAGTACGAGAAATCCTCGAAAACCAGCCCAACCTGTGGATATTTCAACAGGCTGCTGATGATTTGATCGTCGAACAGGATCAAGTGCGTGGCGTCGTGACCCAAATGGGTCTGCGTTTCATGGCCGATGCCGTGGTGTTGACCACCGGTACATTCCTGGGCGGACTTATCCACATCGGTATGCAGAACTATTCGGGCGGACGAGCCGGTGATCCACCGTCTATCGCCTTGGCTCAACGCCTGCGTGAATTGCCTTTACGGGTTGGACGATTGAAAACCGGTACGCCACCGCGTATCGATGGCCGCTCTGTCGATTTTTCGGTCATGACAGAACAACCCGGGGATACGCCGATTCCGGTGATGTCGTTCATGGGCAATAAGCAACAGCACCCGGCCCAGGTCAGTTGCTGGATTACCCATACCAACGCGCGGACCCACGAAATCATTGCTTCCAACCTGGATCGCTCGCCGATGTATTCGGGTGTAATCGAAGGTATCGGGCCACGTTATTGCCCATCCATCGAAGACAAGATTCATCGCTTTGCCGACAAAGAGAGCCATCAGGTCTTCATCGAACCGGAAGGTTTGACCACGCACGAGTTGTACCCGAATGGCATTTCCACATCCTTGCCGTTCGATGTGCAAATCCAGATTGTGCAATCGATCCGTGGTATGGAAAACGCACACATCGTGCGTCCGGGTTATGCCATCGAGTACGACTATTTCGATCCACGTGACCTGAAATACAGCCTTGAAACCAAGGTGATCGGCGGCTTGTTCTTCGCCGGTCAAATCAACGGTACTACCGGTTACGAAGAGGCTGGCGCCCAAGGTTTACTGGCGGGAACCAACGCCGCGTTGCTTGCACAAGGCAAAGAAAGCTGGTGCCCGCGCCGCGACGAAGCCTACATCGGCGTGTTGGTAGATGACCTGATTACCTTGGGCACTCAGGAACCGTACCGGATGTTTACATCCCGCGCGGAATACCGTTTGATCCTGCGTGAAGACAACGCCGACATGCGCTTGACTGAAAAAGGCCGTGAACTTGGGCTGGTTGATGACGCTCGTTGGGCAGCCTTTTGTGACAAGCGCGAAAGCATTGAGCGCGAAGAACAACGCTTGAAAAGCACGTGGGTTCGGCCGGGCACGGAACAAGGTGATGCAATTGCTGCCAAATTCGGTACGCCGCTAACCCACGAGTACAACTTGCTGAATTTGCTGACCCGTCCTGAGATCGACTATGCCGGCTTGGTGGAAGTGACCGGGCAGGGGGCAATTGATCCGCTGGTCGCTGAGCAAGTTGAAATCAAAACCAAATACGCCGGCTACATTGATCGCCAACAAGATGAAATTGCCCGGTTACGGGCCAGTGAAAATACCAAATTGCCTGTGGATATCGATTACACGACCATTTCCGGTCTGTCGAAAGAGATCCAGAGCAAGCTGGGTGCCACGCGCCCCGAGACACTGGGTCAGGCTTCGCGTATCCCCGGCGTCACCCCGGCTGCGATTTCCCTGTTGATGATTCACCTGAAAAAACGCGGCGCAGGCCGCACGTTGGAGCTAAACGCTTGAGTTCGCTGGTCACTGCACAACACGCCGAAGAGTTATCCACAGGTGCACGCCAACTGGGCGTAAATCTGACAGAAATCCAGCATCAGCAACTGCTGGGTTATCTGGCCCTGTTGATCAAATGGAACAAGGCCTACAACCTCACGGCTGTGCGTAATCCTGACGAGATGGTGTCGCGCCATTTGCTCGACAGCTTGAGCGTCATGTCTTTCATCGAGAACGGCCGTTGGCTGGATGTTGGCAGTGGCGGAGGCATGCCTGGCATCCCTCTGGCGATTCTGTTTCCTGGCTCGCAAGTCACTTGTCTGGACAGCAACGGCAAGAAAACCCGTTTTCTGACCCAAGTGAAACTTGAGCTCAAGTTAGACAATCTTCAAGTTATCCACAGTCGGGTTGAAGAGTATCAACCTGAGCTGCCGTTCACTGGAATTGTGTCTCGAGCTTTCAGCAGCATGGAGAACTTCACCCACTGGACCCGTCATCTGGGCGACAGCGATACACGCTGGTTAGCCATGAAGGGCGTTCATCCTGCTGATGAGCTGGTAGCATTGCCCACTGATTTTCGTCTAGATAGCGAACATGCCTTGACCGTTCCGGGTTGCCAAGGCCAACGCCATCTGCTGATACTGCGCCGCACGGCATGATTGGGAACGCACGCAAGAATGGCTAAGGTATTCGCAATAGCGAACCAAAAAGGGGGGGTGGGTAAAACCACCACCTGTATCAACCTCGCGGCATCGCTGGTCGCTACCAAGCGTCGAGTGTTGTTGATCGACCTTGATCCACAAGGCAACGCCACCATGGGTAGCGGTGTGGATAAACACGGTCTTGAGAATTCGGTCTACGACCTGTTGATCGGTGAGTGCGATTTGGCGCAGGCCATGCACTACTCCGAGCACGGTGGTTACCAACTACTGCCGGCCAACCGGGATCTCACGGCTGCAGAAGTCGTGCTGCTTGAGATGCAGATGAAAGAAAGCCGTCTGCGTACAGCACTAGCGCCGGTTCGAGAAAGTTACGATTACATCCTGATCGATTGCCCCCCGTCATTGTCGATGCTGACCTTGAACGCGCTGGTGGCCGCCGATGGCGTCATCATCCCGATGCAGTGCGAATACTTTGCGCTGGAAGGGCTGAGCGACCTTGTGGATAACATCAAACGCATCGCGGAACTGCTGAACCCTAACTTGAAGGTCGAAGGCTTGCTTCGGACCATGTACGATCCGCGCCTGAGCCTGATGAACGATGTTTCGGCGCAGCTCAAGGAGCATTTCGGCGGTCAGCTCTATGACACGGTGATCCCGCGCAACATTCGTTTGGCCGAAGCACCGAGTTACGGTATGCCGGCGCTGGCGTATGACAAAAATTCTCGTGGCGCGATTGCTTACCTGGCCCTGGCGGGCGAGCTGGTTCGTCGTCAACGTCGTAGCCCCCGCACAGTTCAGCCAACTTAAGGAAATCCCATGGCCGTCAAGAAACGAGGTCTAGGACGCGGACTGGATGCACTGCTCAGTGGTCCTACGGTCAGCTCGCTGGAAGAGCAAGCGGTCAAGGTTGATCAAAGTGAATTGCAGCATTTGCCCCTGGACCTGATCCAGCGCGGCAAATATCAACCGCGCCGTGATATGGACCCGCAAGCCCTCGAAGAACTTGCCAATTCGATCAAATCTCAAGGCGTGATGCAGCCGATCGTTGTGCGCCCGATCGACGGCAACCGTTTTGAAATCATTGCGGGCGAACGTCGCTGGCGTGCAAGCCAACAAGCGGGCAAAGAGACCATCCCGGCGATGGTGCGCGATGTCCCGGACGAAACCGCCATCGCGATGGCACTGATTGAAAACATTCAGCGTGAAGACCTCAATCCGATCGAAGAAGCCATTGCCTTGCAGCGTTTGCAGCAAGAGTTTCAACTGACTCAACAACAAGTGGCTGATGCTGTGGGTAAATCCCGCGTGTCCGTGGCTAACTTGTTGCGGTTGATATCCCTGCCGGAAGTGATCAAAACCATGTTGTCCCACGGCGACCTTGAAATGGGTCATGCACGTGCGTTGCTTGGTTTGCCGGAAAACCAGCAGGTGGAAGGGGCGCGACACGTTGTCGCACGCGGGTTGACCGTACGTCAGACAGAAGCCCTTGTTCGACAGTGGTTGAGTGGAAAACAGGAACCCGCTGAACCGGTTAAACCTGATCCGGACATCGCACGCCTCGAACAACGATTGGCCGAACGCCTAGGCTCTGCGGTGCAGATCCGTCACGGAAAGAAGGGAAAAGGCCAATTAGTAATTGGTTACAATTCTCTGGATGAGCTCCAGGGAGTGCTTGCACACATCCGCTGAAACAATTCCTCGTGTAGCGCGCAGTCGGAAATCACTACCTGACAGTTGAATAGGGGATTAAGCGCCCCTATACTCTGCGCGCATTTTGTCGGCACAAATTATGCCAAGTTATTACTTTTGGCAGCCGGCCTTTGAGGAGCAGATGTGATGGAAACACGCACGCCAAACCGCTTGCCGTTCCATCGCCTAGCGGTTTTTCCGGTTTTACTGGCTCAATTTGTCGTTTTATTGCTGGCTGCTCTGGGGCTCTGGCAATGGCATGGAGTCGTCGCCGGATATTCGGGACTCTGCGGAGGCCTGATTGCTTTGCTACCCAATGTGTATTTTGCTCACAGGGCTTTCCGGTTTTCCGGCGCTCGAGCAGCGCAAGCCATCGTGCGGTCGTTTTACGCCGGCGAGGCAGGCAAATTAATTTTGACGGCAGTGCTGTTCGCGCTGACGTTTGCAGGTGTGAAGCCATTGGCGCCGTTAGCAGTATTTGGCGTCTTCGTGCTGACCCAACTGGTCAGCTGGTTCGCTCCCCTGCTAATGAGAACAACACTTTCGAGACCTTAGGGCGTTTGAGGCAACCATGGCAGAAACAACCGCTTCGGGCTATATCCAGCACCACTTACAGAACCTGACCTTCGGGCAGCTACCTGATGGCGGCTGGGGCTTTGCTCACACCGTTGCAGAAGCTAAAGAAATGGGCTTTTGGGCATTCCACGTCGATACACTCGGCTGGTCGCTGTTTGTAGGCTTGATCTTTATCCTCGTTTTCCGCATGGCGGCCAAGAAGGCAACTTCCGGTCAACCAGGCGCACTTCAGAACTTCGTAGAAGTGCTGGTGGAATTCGTTGATGGCAGCGTCAAAGACAGTTTCCACGGCCGCAGCGCCGTTATTGCTCCGCTGGCGCTGACAATTTTCGTGTGGGTGTTCCTGATGAACGCCATCGACTTGATCCCGGTGGACTGGATTCCTCAGTTGGCCATCCTGATCACTGGCGATGAGCACTTCCCGTTCCGAGCCGTACCGACGACTGATCCGAACGCTACCCTGGGCATGGCCCTGTCTGTATTTGCACTGATCATCTTCTACAGCATCAAGATCAAGGGTATTGGCGGCTTCATTGGCGAACTGACCCTGCACCCGTTCGGCAGCAAGAACATTTTCGTTCAAGCGCTGCTGATTCCGGTGAACTTCCTGCTCGAATTCGTGACGCTGATTGCCAAGCCAATCTCGCTGGCACTGCGTCTGTTCGGCAACATGTACGCTGGCGAACTGGTATTTATCCTGATCGCCGTAATGTTCGGCAGCGGCCTGCTTTGGCTTAGCGGTCTGGGCGTGGTGCTGCAATGGGCGTGGGCTGTTTTCCACATCCTGATCATCACCTTGCAAGCGTTCATCTTCATGATGTTGACCATCGTTTACTTGTCGATGGCGCACGAAGAGAACCACTAAGACCCGTTTCGGCGAGTCTGGTGCCCCTCTCGCTCCGGCGAGAGGGCGTCGCAAAATGATTTTGTTTTACCGCTTTAATCTAAAAACCTAAACCATACGACGTAAAAGTCGGGAGGAAAGATGGAAACTGTAGTTGGTCTAACCGCTATCGCTGTTGCACTGTTGATCGGCCTGGGCGCACTGGGTACTGCAATTGGTTTCGGCCTGTTGGGCGGCAAGTTCCTGGAAGGCGCAGCGCGTCAACCAGAAATGGTTCCAATGCTGCAAGTTAAAATGTTCATCGTTGCCGGTCTGCTCGACGCCGTAACCATGATCGGTGTTGGTATCGCACTGTTCTTCACCTTCGCTAATCCCTTCGTTGGTCAACTCGCTGGCTAATCACTCGAATTTTCGAGTTGATTAGAGTGATGGACAACGAACGAGCGAGGTGTTGGCGTGAACATTAATGCAACCCTGATTGGCCAGTCCGTTGCGTTCTTCATTTTTGTACTGTTTTGCATGAAGTTCGTGTGGCCTCCGGTCATCGCGGCATTGCAAGAACGTCAGAAGAAGATTGCGGCTGGACTGGACGCTGCTAACCGAGCAGCTCGCGACCTGGAGTTGGCCCAAGATAAAGCGGGTCAGCAACTGCGCGAAGCTAAGGCTCAAGCAGCTGAAATCATTGAGCAAGCCAAGAAACGCGGTACTCAGATCGTAGACGAAGCCCGTGAACAGGCTCGCGTTGAAGCTGACCGTGTGAAGGCTCAGGCTCAGGCCGAGATCGAACAGGAACTGAACAGCGTTAAAGACGCCCTGCGTACCCAATTGGGTGGCCTGGCTGTCGAAGGTGCTGAGAAGATCTTGGGTGCCACAATCGATCAAAACGCGCACGCGGAGCTGGTTAATAAACTGGCTGCTGAAATTTAAGCGAGGGCGATCATGGCAGAATTGACCACGTTGGCCCGACCTTACGCTAAGGCAGCCTTCGAGCACGCCCAGGCCCACCAGCAACTGGCCTCTTGGTCAGCCATGCTCGGCCTGGCTGCAGCAGTGTCGCAAGACGACACTATGCAGCGCGTGCTCAAGGCCCCGCGACTGACGAGCGCAGAAAAGGCCGCCACATTTATTGATGTGTGCGGCGACAAGTTCACTGTAGAAGCACAGAACTTCATCCATGTCGTTGCCGAAAACGACCGTCTCCCGCTGTTGCCGGAGATTGCCGCTCTGTTTGACCTGTACAAGGCTGAACAAGAGAAGTCGGTAGACGTTGAAGTGACCAGTGCTTTTGCATTGAACCAAGAACAGCAAGACAAACTCGCCAAGGTTCTCAGTGCACGACTCGACCGGGAAGTGCGCCTGCAAGTTGCGGAGGATGCCAGCCTGATAGGTGGTGTCATCATCCGCGCCGGCGACCTGGTTATCGATGGCTCGGTTCGCGGGAAACTCGCAAACCTTGCCGAAGCATTGAAATCTTGAGTTTGAAGGGGCAGCAGAGCAATGCAGCAACTCAATCCTTCCGAAATAAGTGAAATTATCAAGGGCCGCATCGAAAAACTCGATGTGACCTCTCAAGCCCGCAACGAAGGCACTGTCGTCAGCGTATCTGACGGCATTGTGCGGATTCACGGTCTGGCCGACGTAATGTACGGCGAAATGATCGAGTTTCCGGGCAGCGTCTTCGGCATGGCTCTTAACCTCGAGCAAGACTCTGTAGGTGCCGTAGTATTGGGCGCATACACGACTCTGGCTGAAGGCATGAGCGCCAAGTGCACTGGCCGCATTCTGGAAGTTCCGGTTGGTAAGGAACTGCTGGGTCGCGTAGTCGACGCACTGGGTAACCCAGTTGATGGCAAAGGTCCGCTGAACAACACCGAGACCGATGCGGTCGAGAAAGTTGCTCCAGGCGTGATCTGGCGTAAGTCGGTAGACCAGCCTGTACAGACTGGCTACAAGGCTGTCGATGCCATGATCCCTGTCGGCCGTGGCCAGCGTGAGCTGATCATCGGTGACCGTCAGATCGGTAAAACCGCTCTGGCGATCGACGCGATCATCAACCAGAAAGACAGCGGCATTTTCTGTGTATACGTAGCGATCGGTCAGAAACAATCGACCATCGCTAACGTGGTTCGCAAGCTGGAAGAAAACGGCGCGTTGGCTAACACCATCGTCGTTGCAGCCAGTGCTTCCGAATCCGCAGCGCTGCAGTTCCTGGCACCGTACTCCGGTTGCACCATGGGCGAATACTTCCGCGACCGCGGTGAAGACGCGCTGATCGTTTATGACGATCTGTCCAAGCAAGCAGTGGCTTACCGCCAGATTTCCCTGCTGCTGCGCCGTCCACCAGGCCGTGAAGCTTACCCAGGCGACGTGTTCTATCTCCACTCCCGTCTGCTGGAGCGCGCATCCCGCGTTTCTGAAGAGTACGTTGAGAAGTTCACCAATGGCGCAGTGACCGGCAAAACCGGTTCCCTGACCGCACTGCCGATCATCGAAACTCAGGCTGGCGACGTTTCCGCGTTCGTTCCGACCAACGTGATTTCCATCACTGACGGTCAGATCTTCCTGGAATCGGCCATGTTCAACTCGGGCATCCGCCCTGCAGTGAACGCCGGTGTTTCGGTATCCCGTGTGGGTGGTGCCGCTCAGACCAAGATCATCAAGAAGCTGTCCGGTGGTATCCGTACCGCTCTGGCTCAGTACCGTGAACTGGCGGCATTCGCTCAGTTTGCATCTGACCTGGACGAAGCGACCCGTAAGCAACTTGAGCATGGTCAGCGCGTTACCGAGCTGATGAAGCAGAAGCAATATGCACCAATGTCGATCGCTGACATGGCGCTGTCGCTGTATGCCGCTGAGCGTGGGTTCCTGACTGACGTCGAAATCACCAAGGTCGGCAGCTTTGAACAAGCGCTGATTGCTTACTTCAACCGCGATCACGCCGACTTGATGGCGAAGATCAACGTGAAGGGTGACTTCAATGACGAGATCGACGCTGGCATGAAAGCCGGTATCGAGAAGTTCAAGGCCACCCAAACCTGGTAAGCCGCAGCGGGAGCCGCAAGGCTCCCGCTTGCTAACCTGATAGGTGTTACATGGCAGGCGCAAAAGAGATTCGCAGTAAGATTGCGAGCATCAAAAGCACGCAAAAAATTACCAGCGCCATGGAAAAAGTGGCGGTCAGCAAAATGCGCAAGGCACAAATGCGCATGGCTGCTAGCCGTCCTTATGCGGAGCGCATCCGCCAGGTTATTGGGCATTTGGCCAACGCCAACCCGGAATACCGCCACCCTTTCATGATCGACCGCCCTGTTAAGCGCGTTGGTTATGTTGTAGTGAGCAGTGACCGTGGTTTGTGCGGTGGTTTGAATACCAACCTGTTCAAGGCTTTGGTCAAGGACATGGCGGTAAACCGCGAAAACGGCGCCGAGATTGATCTGTGCGTGGTCGGCAGCAAAGGTGCGGCTTTTTTCCGTAACTTCGGCGGTAACGTCGTCGCTGCCATCAGCCATCTGGGTGAAGAACCGTCGATCAATGATTTGATCGGCAGCGTTAAGGTGATGCTGGATGCTTACCTGGAAGGCCGTATTGATCGCCTGTCCGTGGTGTCCAACAAGTTCATCAACACCATGACGCAACAGCCGACTGTGGAGCAATTGATTCCACTGGTGGCGACCCCGGATCAAGAACTCAAGCACCACTGGGACTACCTCTACGAACCAGACGCCAAAGAGCTGCTTGACGGCTTGATGGTGCGTTACGTGGAATCGCAGGTATACCAGGCGGTGGTCGAGAACAGTGCAGCTGAACAAGCTGCGCGGATGATCGCAATGAAGAACGCCACTGACAACGCCGGTGATTTGATCAGCGATTTGCAGCTGATCTACAACAAGGCGCGTCAGGCTGCGATCACCCAAGAGATCTCGGAAATCGTCGGCGGCGCTGCCGCGGTTTAACGGTTCAAATATTCAGAGGATCCAGCTATGAGTAGCGGACGTATCGTTCAAATCATCGGCGCCGTGATCGACGTGGAATTTCCACGCGAAAACGTACCGAGCATCTACAACGCGCTGAAAGTACAAGGCGCGGAAACAACTCTGGAAGTTCAGCAGCAGCTGGGCGACGGCGTTGTTCGTACCATTGCGATGGGTTCTACCGAAGGCTTGAAGCGCGGTCTGGACGTTATCGACACTGGCGCAGCCATCTCCGTACCGGTCGGTAAAGCGACACTGGGCCGGATCATGGACGTACTGGGCAACCCGATCGACGAAGCTGGCCCGATTGACACCGAAGAGCGTTGGGGCATTCACCGTCCTGCACCGTCCTTCGCTGAACAAGCTGGCGGCAACGATCTGCTGGAAACAGGCATCAAGGTTATCGACCTGGTTTGCCCGTTCGCAAAAGGCGGTAAGGTTGGTCTGTTCGGTGGTGCCGGTGTAGGCAAAACCGTAAACATGATGGAACTGATCCGTAACATCGCCATGGAACACAGCGGTTACTCTGTGTTCGCTGGTGTGGGTGAGCGTACTCGTGAGGGTAACGACTTCTACCACGAGATGAAGGATTCCAGCGTACTGGACAAAGTGGCACTGGTTTACGGTCAGATGAACGAGCCGCCGGGTAACCGTCTGCGCGTAGCACTGACCGGCCTGACCATGGCCGAGAAGTTCCGTGACGAAGGTAACGACGTACTGTTGTTCGTTGACAACATCTACCGTTACACCTTGGCCGGTACTGAAGTATCCGCACTGCTGGGCCGTATGCCTTCCGCAGTAGGTTACCAGCCGACCCTGGCCGAAGAGATGGGTACTCTGCAAGAGCGTATCACTTCGACCAAAAGCGGTTCGATCACCTCCATCCAGGCGGTATACGTACCTGCGGATGACTTGACTGACCCGTCGCCTGCAACCACGTTTGCCCACTTGGACGCGACCGTTGTACTGTCCCGTGACATCGCCTCCCTGGGTATCTACCCAGCGGTTGATCCACTTGATTCGACTTCGCGCCAGCTGGATCCGAACGTAATCGGCCAGGAACACTACGACACCGCGCGTGGCGTTCAGTACGTATTGCAGCGTTACAAAGAACTGAAGGACATCATTGCGATCCTGGGTATGGACGAGCTGTCGGAAACCGACAAGCAGTTGGTATCCCGTGCTCGTAAGATCCAGCGTTTCTTGTCTCAGCCGTTCTTCGTGGCTGAAGTCTTCACTGGCGCTTCGGGTAAATACGTTTCCCTGAAAGACACCATTGCTGGCTTCAAAGGCATCCTCAACGGTGACTACGACCACCTGCCAGAACAAGCGTTCTACATGGTCGGCGGCATCGAAGAAGCGATCGAGAAAGCCAAGAAACTGTAATTCGGGCGCCCGGAAACGGGCGCTAATCAGGTTGAGGCAATCAGATGGCTAATATGACAGTCCATTGCGATATCGTCAGCGCGGAAGGAGAAATCTTTTCCGGTCTGGTTGAGATGGTGATTGCGCACGGCAGCCTGGGTGATCTTGGTATCGCTCTGGGTCACGCTCCGCTGATCACTGAACTCAAGCCAGGTCCGATCCGCCTGATCAAACAGGGTGGGGAAGCCGAGGTGTATTACATCTCCGGTGGTTACCTCGAGGTTCAGCCGAACATGGTCAAGGTGCTTGCCGACACCGTGCAACGTGCTGCCGACCTGGATGAAGCCTCCGCTCAGGAAGCCGTCAAGGCTGCCGAGAAGGCCCTGAACGAAAAAGGCGCAGACTTCGATTACGGAGCTGCGGCTGCACGACTGGCCGAGGCCGCAGCTCAGCTGCGCACCGTCCAGCAGATCCGCAAGAAGTTCGGCGGCTAAGTCTCCTGCTTATTGTGTGATTGATTAAAAAGGGTAGCCTCGGCTACCCTTTTTCTTTTTCCGCGAAATACTTTTTGGTCGCATCCGCTGACCACCCAGGATTGGTAGCCAGTCATGTCTCTCGATATCGTAATTCTCGCAGCAGGTCAGGGCACCCGTATGCGTTCGGCCTTGCCCAAGGTTCTGCACCCGGTGGCCGGCAACTCCATGCTGGGCCATGTTATCCACAGCGCCCGCCAACTAAAGCCAACCGGTATCCATGTCGTCATTGGTCACGGTGCAGATCAGGTGCGCGAGCGCTTGGCTGCTGACGATTTGAATTTTGTTCTTCAAGACAAGCAATTGGGCACGGGCCACGCAGTGGCTCAAGCGCTGCCATTTTTGACCGCTGAGAATGTACTGATCTTGTACGGCGACGTGCCGTTGATTGAAGTCGACACGTTGCAACGTTTGCTTAAGCAAGTTACGCCGCAACAGTTGGGCTTGCTCACCGTAAACCTGGACGACCCGACCGGATACGGTCGCATCGTGCGTGACGCAGCAGGCAAGGTGTGCGCGATTGTTGAGCACAAGGATGCAACTGAGGCTGAGCGCACTATATCCGAAGGCAATACCGGCATTCTCGCGGTTCCGGCCAACCGTCTGGGTGACTGGATGAGCCGGTTGTCTAACAACAACGCTCAAGGTGAGTATTACCTGACCGACGTAATTGCCATGGCCGTTAACGATGGTTTGGTCGTCGCGACGGAACAACCGCACGACGCGATGGAAGTGCAGGGCGCCAATGACCGCAAGCAGCTTTCGGAATTGGAGCGTCATTATCAGCTACGTGAAGCGCGTCGCTTAATGGCGTTGGGTGTCACCCTGCGCGATCCGGAGCGTTTTGATGTGCGTGGTGACGTGACTGTCGGACGTGATGTGCTCATCGACATCAACGTTATTCTCGAAGGTCGTGTGGTCATTGAAGATGACGTGGTGATTGGCCCCAATTGCGTGATCAAAGACAGCGTTTTGCGTAAAGGCGTAGTGGTCAAAGCCAACAGCCATCTCGATGGTGCCGTCATGGGCGAGGGCAGTGATGCCGGGCCCTTCGCACGCTTGCGTCCCGGTAGCGTTCTCGATGCGCGGGCCCATGTGGGTAACTTTGTCGAATTGAAAAACACCCATTTGGGTGAAGACGCCAAATGTGGTCATCTGACCTATCTTGGCGACGCCGAGGTTGGCGCGCGCACTAACATTGGTGCCGGTACCATTACGTGCAATTACGATGGCGCGAATAAGTGGAAAACCGTAATGGGGGCTGATGTGTTTATTGGTTCCAACAACTCCCTGGTCGCGCCTGTGGATATCTCAGATGGCGCGACAACGGCTGCCGGTTCGACCATCAATCAAAACGTACCTGCCGAGCAACTTGCCGTTGGTCGGGCGCGTCAGCGCAACATCGAAGGATGGCAGCGCCCGGTAAAGCTACCAAAGGCGTAATGCTGCGTTACCCACAGGGCAAATTCGTGCAGTGTGGGTAATTTTTATTGTTACAAATCCCTTAATAATCAGTAGTTTAAAAAAGCCCTTATCCATGAGCTGTGGATAAGGGCTTTTTTCATCCAATCGACCTGATTCTGCATGGCCTCTGATTATGGGGATTAGGCGAGTTATTCACAGGCAAAAAATCCAGAATTCCGTTGACGTCGAATTCGAGATCGGGTCTCATTGCTTTCGTTATCTTTCGAAACGAAACTTAAGGCGTTTATGTCAAAGCGCAATACTCCACAACGTAGACATAACATTCTTGCCCTGCTCAATGCGCAAGGCGAAGTCAGTGTGGATGAGCTGGCTAAACGCTTCGAAACTTCCGAGGTTACGATTCGCAAGGATTTAGCCGCACTCGAAAGTAATGGCCTGCTTTTGCGTCGTTACGGTGGTGCGATCACCTTACCGCAAGAGTTAGTGATGGACCCGTCCCAGTCGGTGTCGCTCTATAAGCAGGCGATTGCCCGGGCGGCAGTCAGTCTGCTCAAAGAGCATGCGCGCATCATCATCGACAGTGGCAGCACGACGGCTGCAATGATTCCTCAACTCGGTTTGCAACCGGGCCTGGTGGTCATGACCAATTCACTTCATGTCGCTAATGCCTTGAGCGAACTGGAACATGAGCCCGTGTTGCTCATGACTGGCGGAACCTGGGACCCGCACTCTGAGTCTTTTCAGGGCCAAGTGGCCGAACAGGTGCTGCGATCCTACGACTTTGATCAATTATTCATTGGCGCTGACGGCATCGATTTGCAGCGCGGCACCACCACGTTCAACGAGTTGCTGGGGTTGAGCCGGGTCATGGCCGACGTCGCGCGCGAAGTGATCGTGATGGTGGAGGCCGACAAGATCGGTCGCAAAATACCCAATCTGGAACTGCCCTGGAGCAGCGTCCATACCCTTATTACTGATGATCGCCTGCCGCAAGAAGCGCGCGAACAGATTCAGGCCCGAGGCATAACCTTGTTATGCGCGGCACTTAGTTAGGAGAACGTTATGTGTGGAATTGTTGGCGCAGTCGCTGAACGGAATATCACGGCCATTCTGCTCGAAGGCTTGAAGCGTCTTGAATACCGCGGGTATGACAGTGCCGGTGTCGCCGTATTTACGAATAATGGCACGCTGGAGCGTATGCGTCGCAACGGTAAAGTGGCAGAGCTTGAACAGGCACTGGCCGGCGAACCGTTGATCGGGCGTCTGGGTATCGCCCACACCCGCTGGGCCACACACGGTGCTCCCTGCGAGCGTAATGCGCATCCGCACTTTTCGGGTTCCGATCTTGCAGTTGTGCACAACGGCATCATCGAGAACCATGAAGCCCTGCGCGAACAACTCAAGGGGCTTGGCTACGTATTTACCTCGGACACTGACACCGAAGTCATTGCGCACCTGCTTAACCATAAGCTCAAAGATAATAACGACCTGACTGCTGCGCTCAAAGCCACCGTCAAAGAGTTGCACGGGGCTTATGGTTTGGCCGTTATCAGTGCCAAACAGCCGGACCGCTTGGTCGCTGCACGCAGCGGCAGCCCATTGGTGATTGGCCTGGGTCTGGGGGAAAACTTCCTGGCCTCTGATCAGTTGGCCCTGCGCCAAGTCACTGACCGGTTCATGTACCTGGAAGAAGGCGATATTGCTGAGATCCGTCGGGACAGCGTGCAGATCTGGGATGTGAACGGCCAAAACGTCCAGCGTGAAACCGTTCAATACACCGATGGCGCTGAAGCAGCAGACAAAGGCGAGTTTCGTCACTACATGCTCAAGGAAATTCATGAGCAGCCTTCGGTCGTCCAACGCACGTTGGAAAACCGCTTGGGTCAGGATCACGTCTTGGTTCAGGCCTTTGGTCCACAAGCAGCCGAGCTGTTTGCCAAGGTCCGTAATGTTCAGATCGTTGCTTGTGGCACCAGCTATCACGCGGGCATGGTCGCGCGTTATTGGCTGGAGTCGCTGGCGGGAACTCCTTGTCAGGTCGAAGTGGCCAGCGAATTCCGCTACCGCAAAGTGGTGGTCCAGCCAGACACATTGTTCGTTTCCATCTCGCAATCTGGCGAGACCGCTGACACCTTGGCAGCCCTACGTAATGCTAAAGAGCTGGGTTTCCTGGGCAGTCTGGCCATTTGTAACGTGGGCATCAGCTCGCTGGTGCGTGAGTCTGACCTGACACTTCTGACCCAGGCAGGTCGCGAAATTGGTGTGGCTTCCACCAAAGCCTTTACCACCCAATTAGTCGGGCTGCTGCTGCTGACGCTGTCGCTGGGGCAAGTACGCGGTACGTTGGAGGAGGGTGTTGAAGCCCAATTGGTAGAAGAACTGCGTCGCCTGCCTGCACGTCTGGGGGAGGCGCTGGCAATGGATGCGACCGTCGAAAAAGTTGCGGAGTTGTTTGCTGACAAACATCACACCCTGTTCCTGGGTCGTGGTGCTCAGTTCCCTGTGGCGATGGAAGGTGCGCTCAAGCTGAAGGAGATTTCGTATATCCATGCTGAAGCGTATCCGGCAGGAGAGTTGAAACATGGTCCGCTCGCGCTTGTGGATAACGACATGCCGGTGGTCACGGTCGCGCCGAATAACGAACTGTTGGAAAAATTAAAATCCAACTTGCAGGAAGTACGTGCGCGCGGTGGCGAACTGATTGTATTTGCAGACGAGCAGTCAGCCATGAGCAATGGGGAAGGCACGCATGTGATTAACATGCCGCACATCCATGATGTACTGGCGCCCATCCTCTACACCATACCGCTGCAGTTGTTGTCGTACTACGTTGCTGTACTTAAAGGGACAGACGTAGACCAGCCACGCAATCTGGCGAAATCCGTCACTGTGGAATAAATGCCCCGACGAGAAACAACGTTGAATTTAGAGCATTAAAACTGCCGCAGGAGCCGGTCTGTCCGACCGCCTCCTGCGTTTGACGTTTGGCGGCGCGCCAACCGGCAACCATTCAACGGGGCGCGCAGGCAAAAAAAGCGAGATCCCATCTTTGGGGATACTCGCGCCTGATGGACGAACACTGAGTTTAAAGCGCACTTACAGGTGGAAATCGCCTGCAGCTTCCGGCTGGTAAAGCACTTTTCTGATCTCAATCCGGCGAGTCCGATCAGAAATTCGCCAGTCGATGGCATCCCCTTCCTGATACCCCAAGATAGCGGCGCCGATGTCGGAGTACACGGAATGCTTGCCTGCGGTGCTGTCCGCATCTTCAGGGTAAACCAAAGCCACTTCGATCTCTTCGTCGTCCAACTGCAGCAATGCTCTGGAGTTCATCGTGACGACATTGCTTGCCACCTGCTGCGGTTTGACAACAATGGCTCGCTCAAGCTCATGTTCGAGTTCAACAACGGCCGGGCCAGACTCGAGCGCGATTAGACTCTCGAGCCTGGCCTTGTCGATTTCAGTAATGTAGATCTTGGTGGTGTCGCCAACGGCGCCTTCGCGCAAGCTCTGGAGATAGCGCCCCACCGTCATGGAAAACGACTTCAATGTTGGCGTTTCGCTTTCAAGCACAAAGCCGCTGCGCAGAAAGGCTTTCAGCGAGCGCGTGTTGTCTGGGTGAATCTTGGCGATGAGCTTCTTGGCCCGCATATCGAGAAAAGCCAGTTTCATCCCTTCACGGATCGTGCGAGCACCGAGGTTCTGGCCCCATTTTTCGCTGTCTCCGATGGCCAGGACTATCTCGCAATTTGAACCAGTCTTGATGAGACGGACAAAGCCCACCGGGGCGTCATGCCGGTCATAGGCCATAAAGAAACGGCCGCCCTGGTTGAATAGATGGGTCAGGATCGGCAATTGAGTCCGATCAATAGCGTGCTCGATGGAGCGGGAGACATGACGCGAATCGCTCAGATAGCAGGTGACGCGTTCATCTTCCAACCAATCCATCAGCGTTAGCGCGTGCGCCCGAGTCACTTCCGGGCACAGCGAAATGAAAGGCTTGTTCATCTTCACCACATTTATTTCTAAAGGATGAAAGCCTGTCATGGCTATGACCATGATGGTTCTTTCGGCAACCGGCTATGTTAAGACATAACGCGAGTAATGCCGAACAGCTCGGAGCGTTCGGATAGTTGGGCGTACGAGCAAACCATCGTTTTACTGAGGTCTGGATTTAACCAGTCAAACGCTCCTGCCTGGATGAAGCTGACCATCAGCGAGAACGATCATCGCTGATTTTTTCTGACCCTTTGATCCGACCTGGCAGGCTCGGGAACACAGGCACCTTCACGACAGCTTTTATTCTTTATACGCACTCATCGCCGGGCCTTGGCGGGGTTAGTGCTGCAAGGCAGATAAATAATCACGGTGGAGAGTGAGTGACAGCCTGTCGACGCAGGTATAAAAACGCATCTGGGGTTGATTAACCTCTATTCAGGCTATGCAAACTCACTTCTTTTCCCGCAAGGTGGTGTGCGGCCATGAATCGGGCAGGGAACATTCGATTCAGCACTTGGCCAATGTCTTGTTCCTCTACAGAGGTCTCTTCATGCTCAAGCGTTTATCCAGACCCGCTCGAATCAGTGCATTTTTACTTTCAACGTTGGCCGCCTCTGTCGCCTGCGCCGCTGATACCACTTACCCGGATGCAGCTGCTAGCGATCCCGCAAAAATGGGCTGGATGGTTGGGGCTCCACCGCCACCTGACCGCATCATTCGTTTTGCCGATGGCAGTTATTTCAAATTTCCGGCCATGCGCTGGAGTGTGTCCAACTTCCGCCAATTGATGCCGACCACCAACGTATCCCGTGGTTTAGGCGCTCCAGTACCGTTAGCGCGTGCGTTGCGTACAGACATTGATCAACTGACGTTCATCCCGACAGGCAGCAAAGAACCCATGACATGGGAGCAATCCTTGGCAGCCAATTACACCGACGGAATTGTGGTGTTGCATCGCGGGAAGGTGGTGTACGAACGGTATTTTGGTGTGTTGAATCCTGAAGGTGAGCACGCCGCCATGTCAGTGACCAAATCGGTGGTCGGGACAATGGGTGCAATGTTGATTGCAGATGGCACGCTGGATGCCAATAAAAAAATTGTCGATTACGTGCCTGAACTGGCCAACTCTGCGTTTGCCAGTGCAACGCTGCGTCAAGTACTCGACATGACCACCGCGCTCAAATTCAGTGAAGACTACGCCGACCCGAAGGCTGAAGTCTGGCAGCACGCTATGGCCGGTAACCCCTTGCCCAAACCTGCGGGCTACACCGGACCGCAAACCTACATGGAATACCTGCAAACGGTTCAACCGCTGGGTGAACATGGCAAAGCCTTCGGGTACAAGACCGTCAACTCAGATGTATTGGGTTGGGTCATCGCGCGGGTAACGGGGCGCAATGTGGCCCAGTTATTGTCGGAAAAAATCTGGCAACGTCTGGGGGCCGAGCAGGACGCCTACTTTACGGTGGACTCTATCGGTACGCCGTTTGCGGGTGGCGGCTTCAATGCCGGACTGCGTGATATGGCGAGGTTCGGTGAGTTAATGCGCAACGACGGTAAATATTTGGGGCAACAAATCATCCCTAAAGCTGTGGTGGATGATATTCGAGCGGGTGGGGATAAAGCGGCTTTTGCCAAGGCTGGCTACGACCAACTCAAAGGTGGCAGCTACCGCAACATGTGGTGGGTGACACATAACGCCGATGGCGCCTACATGGCGCGGGGCGTTTATGGGCAGCGTATTTACATCGACCCTAAAGCCGAGATGGTGATTGTGCGTTTTGCCTCCAACCCCATTGCCAGTAATTCGGCCAATGACCCTGTGACCATTCCCGCTTTCGAAGCATTGGCCAAACAGTTGATTGCTCACCCCTAATTACTCAAGGCGTGACTAATCCGGTTTGAGGGTTAGTGTTTGAATGATTCAACGTCTGGGGCGGTGAAACTTAAAAAAGGTTTCATCCGCTCTAGATCAAACCTTTTGGCCCGTGAGCCTGACAGTTTCAGTTAATCGACTACCCTTATTTTTTGACGTCTGAAATGAGGGAGGACTCCTGATGCTCGCGCAACTGCCACCAGCTTTACAGAATCTTAAAATTCCACTTCGCCTGAAGCTATGGGATGGTCTCGAATTTGATTTGGGCCCGGCTCCCAGCGTAACGATTGTGGTCAAGGACCCGACCATCGTTTCAGAAATCACACATCCTACGCTCGACTTATTAGGCAGCGCTTTTGTAGAAGGGCGCCTGGAGTTGGCTGAGGGCTCCATCAGTGAAGTCATTCGCGTGTGCGACGAGCTCAGCCAGGCGCTATTGGTTGAGGATGATGACACCACGCCCGCACGTCATTACCACGACAAGGCCACAGATGCCGAATCGATCTCCTATCACTACGATGTTTCCAACGCGTTTTACCAGCTCTGGCTGGATCGAGAAATGGTGTATTCCTGTGGCTATTTTGAGACGGGCGAAGAAAGTCTCGAGGAGGCGCAGCAGGCCAAGTTTCGTCACTTGTGCCGTAAATTGCGACTCAAGCCAGGTGAGTACCTGTTGGACGTCGGGTGTGGTTGGGGCGGGCTTGCGCGCTTCGCGGCACGCGAATTCGGGGTCAAAGTGTTCGGTATCACCTTGAGCAAGGAGCAACTTGCCCTGGCTAAAGAGCGCGTTAAGGCTGAAGGTTTGCAAGATAAGGTCGACCTGCAACTGTTGGATTATCGTGATCTGCCTCAGGACGGCCGTTTCGACAAGATTGTCAGCGTGGGCATGTTTGAACACGTCGGGCATGCCAATCTGCGCGAGTACTGCCATATTCTGTTCAATGCCGTGCGTGAGGGTGGCCTGGTAATGAACCACGGTATCACCGCCAAGCACACCGATGGTCGTCAGGTCGGACGCGGGGCAGGCGAGTTTATTGAGCGTTATGTGTTCCCCAATGGTGAGTTGCCGCACTTATCCATGATCACCGCGCAGATCAGTGAGGCCGGGCTGGAAGTGGTCGATGTCGAGAGCTTGCGCCTGCATTACGCGCGCACGCTTGAGCATTGGAGTCAGCGCCTGGAGCAGAACCTCGATGCAGCGGCCAAGGAAGTACCTGAACAGATTTTGCGTATTTGGCGACTCTACCTGGCAGGTTGTGCCTATGCATTTGCACGTGGCTGGATCAACATCCATCAGATTCTGGCGACTAAACCCTATGCCGATGGATCGATCGAATTGCCTGCGACGCGTGCAGATATCTATCGCTGAGCGTCTATGCCCTGAGATCTATTGAAAGCCGTGTCACTGAGTGACACGGCTTTTTTTATAGAACGGGCGAAACCAGTCTGGCAATGCGCATGCCCAGTTGCTGTAAATGGTGAGTACTTTTGATGTCGTCTTCAGTGATTTCCCGAGCCAATGCAAAGTCGTCATGCAGCATGTGTTCGACTTCTCTAGCAAAGGTTTCATCGACCGTCAGTAACATTACTTCAAAGTTAAGGCGGAACGAGCGGTTATCCATATTGGCGCTGCCGATGGCACTGATTTCGTTGTCGACCAACACGACCTTTTGATGAACGAACCCTGGCTGATAACGGAATATTTTCACCCCTGCTCGAACAGCTTCGAAGGCATAGAGACTTGAAGCGGCGTACACAATTTTGTGGTCCGGGCGCGAGGGAATCAGAATCCGTACATCGACCCCACGCAATACGGCGAGTCGAAGTGCCGAAAAAACAGCTTCATCCGGCACGAAGTAGGGCGTCGTAATCCATACGCGTTCATTAGCAGCATGAATAGCTTCGACGAAAAACAGGGAGCAGGTTTCGTAGGCGTCGGCAGGACCACTGGCCAAGAACTGACACAGCACGCCTCCGTCAGGGTAGGTCTGTGGCAAGATCAGCGGCGGCAATTTACGTGCAGCCCAGAACCAGTCTTCGGCAAATGACTCTTGCAAGCAGGCCACTACCGGGCCAGTCACTTCGACGTGAGTATCGCGCCACGGCGACAAGGGAGGCTTCGCACCCAGGTATTCATCCCCGACGTTGTGACCGCCCACAAAACCGATGACGCCATCGACCACAACCACTTTTCGGTGGTTGCGAAAGTTAACCTGGAAGCGACTGATCCAGCCACCTCGTGTGGCAAACGCTTTTGCCTGAACACCACCTGCGCGCAGGGTTTCACCATAACTGCCGGGCAAGGAGTGGCTGCCGATACTGTCGTATAATAAATACACCTGCACGCCTTGCGCGGCTTTTTTCAGCAACAAGGCGTGCAGTTTCTTACCCAGCTCATCGTCATGGACGATAAAAAACTGTACCAGCACCACCTCTTTGGCCGCTTCAATGGCTGCAAAAATGGCATCGAACGTGGCGGCTCCATTGATGAGTAATCGAACCTGATTGTTGGCCAGGCAAGGCATGCGGCCTAACTTTGGCATTGCCCGAAGCGAGGCATAGGCTTTTGAATTGCGTGCTGCCAGCGCTTCTTCTACCCAAGGCCTCCAGTCCAGATTGGCAATGGCTTCACGCATTTCCTGGTTGGCCTGTCGACGCGCTTTGATGTAATCGTCGAACGTACTGCGTCCAAAAATCAAATAAGGAATGAGGGTGAAGTAGGGGATGAAGAACAACGACATGGCCCAGGCAATTGCACCTTGCGCAGTTCTCACCGTTAATACCGCATGCACGGCGGCAATCAAACCCAGGGTGTGGATCAATAAAATCAGATAACCAAAAACGTGCGGGCCGAGATAATCCATGCGTATCCTTGCTCCTCAATGTTTAACGCCAAGTACATAAAAGACCACGTTCTGGGATGAACGTCCCTAATTGTTTGCTGATGCAACACCCGCTGCTTTGTAACCGCTAAGACTGACTTATCAAAAGGAGCTGCTTGATGAATGTTCGTTTGCTTGGGCTTTTCATGGCCTTTGGTTTATCGATCCCTGTGGTGGCTCAAGCCCAAATGCTGCAACCCGGTCTTTGGGAATTGACGTCGAGCAATATGCAGGTGGACGGCAATCAACTTCCCGATTTTCAAATGATGGTGGGACAAATCAAAACCATGCTAACTCCTGTGCAATTGGCTCAACTGGAGAAGCAAGGTATCAACATCGGCGGGAAAGGTGTTCGCGTATGCCTGACCCCTCAACAAGTGAAATCCGATTCCATCCCGCTGACTGATCCTCAGTCTGGATGTAAGCAGCAGATCACTGAGCGTAGTGGAAATCAGTGGAAGTTTCGCTTTAGTTGTCCAAAAGCTCAGGGGGCCGGGACGGCGACATTTGCGAGTGACCGTGAGTTCACGACCCATGTCACGGGCACCTTCAATGCGACGGGGCTTAAGCAAACGGGCAGTATGGATTCCGAGGCAGTATGGCTGGGTACTGATTGCGGAGCAGTAAAGCCTCGCGCTTAAACGTATAGGCCGCGCGCTGGACCGTCAGCGCGCGCCCCGCACTACACTGTTTGGCAAAGCCAATTCCAACGGCTCTGCGCTACAGCATCATGGCTGTGCAAACTCTCTGCATGCACCACCTTCAGATTGAAACCTTTCACCGTTGATGTGGACTTCAGTGCGACATGCAACCGACGCACCGCATCCTCGCAAAACATTAAATTCTGTCCATTGGCTAACGCGAAGGCTTGTTCATCCTCGCGTTTAACCGCAGTTTGAACTGCAGTGCCGAGCGCCTCCTCTGCCTTATCAATGACATGTTCGATAGGGAAATCGACCACTTCCTCGCTGAGGTTCAATTGCAGGTAGGCTGTACTTCTCTGGCTATGTGGGGTGGCCACGATCCCTTGCGTGCTTCCCAGCCAATCTAAAATCTCTGCGTGCAGAAGTGTTTTGTTAGCAAAGTCATCAATAAATTTATGCTGAATGAGTTGTCGCACCAATGCAGCCGAGCAAGGGCACGTTGATGAGTATTTGACGTCGACGTTTAGTTCCACGTGGAACATTCCGTTTTTCAAAGATGCCTTGATGGTTACGGGATAGCTTTTCCACCCACTGAGCGGGCTGACCAATGCTGGGCGATTAAACAGCATCTGAGTGTGGATATTCAGGTAAGCACAAATCGATAAGTCGTCATGCGTGTCTAAAAAGCGCTGCAAAATTTTCTTCAAAAGTAACGGGTTCAGGGGCTGCGAATCCAAAACTTTGAGCGCTAAAAATAAGCGTGACATGTGGATGCCGCGCACTTCGCCATCCTCAAGGCTGACCCCAGCATCAGCTATTGCAGTTAATCGTTGCCCGTCAATGAGAATGGGCAACGCAATCCCACACATCCCAACCCAGTCCAGCGGAATGTTTTGAGATGCATTTTGTGAAGCAACGTCAGGCAAGGAGTGTGAGGTCATAAGGCTACCCGTGTAGGAAAGGTCGTTGTGATACATAGTAACAATTCACGGTATGTATTGTTATAGTGTAACGACTTGAGCGATTTTGCCGCGCGCTCTCCACGCGGGCGTTTGACCTGCTCACCCTGATGAGGAACTCCCATGCCCAACCGTCTTCCCGTAACAGTGTTGTCAGGTTTTCTCGGTGCAGGAAAAAGCACCCTGTTGAATCATATCTTGCGCAATCGCGACGATCTGCGCGTGGCAGTCATCGTCAATGACATGAGTGAAATCAATATTGATGGGGCCGAGGTTCAGCGCGATGTGACGCTGAACCGTGCTGAAGAAAAATTGGTTGAAATGAGCAATGGATGTATCTGCTGCACCTTGCGGGAAGACCTGTTGGAGGAAGTCAGCAAACTGGCTCAGGAAGGCCGTTTTGATTATTTATTGATCGAGTCTACTGGCATCTCAGAGCCCTTGCCCGTCGCAGAAACGTTCACCTTTCGGGATGACGCGGGTCAAAGCCTGGCTGATATTGCACGGCTGGATACCTTGGTGACGGTCGTGGATGGGCTTAACTTTCTGCGCGACTATCAGGCCGCCGAGCAGTTGGCGTCTCGTGGCGAAACCCTGGGAGAAGAAGACGAGCGATCCATCACGGACTTGCTGATCGAACAGGTCGAATTTGCGAACGTCATTTTGATCAGCAAGATTGATCTCATCAGCCGGGCCGAACGCGAAGAACTAAAGGCCATTCTTCAGCGACTCAACGCAGAAGCAGAAATTCTCCCAATGGTTATGGGAGAAATTGCGCTGAAAAAAATTCTCGACACCCGTCGCTTCGACTTTGACCGTGCCGCCCAGGCACCGGGTTGGTTAAAAGAAATGCGCGGGGAACATGTGCCTGAAACCCAGGAATACGGTATCGCCTCAACGGCCTATCGTGCGTTCAGGCCTTTTCACCCTGAGCGTTTTTTTAACTTTATCGACCGCCCGTGGACCAACGGTAAATTGCTTCGCTCCAAGGGTTTTTTCTGGCTAGCGAGCAAGTACCAGGAGGCCGGTAGCTGGTCTCAGGCAGGCGGTCTGATGCGCTATGGATACGCGGGCCGCTGGTGGCGCTTTGTACCCAAAGATCAATGGCCAGAAGACGCAGAAACCCGAGCCGAAATCCTTAAGAAGTGGCGACCTGAGACAGCAGATTGTCGTCAGGAGTTGGTGTTTATCGGCCAGCACATCGACTTCAACGCACTCACCGCCGAACTTGATGCCTGCTTGCTGACCGATGCTGAAATCGCGATGGGTCCTGATACGTGGCAACGGCTGAGCGATCCCTTTGGCGACTGGTACAGCGAGGTGGCCGCGTAATGAATACTGCCCCACGCCTTATTCGGCATGCACAGGGAACAGCCCCGGATGTGTTGACGCGTATCCATGAGGAGAGCGTGAACATGGCCGTTTGGCAGCGCGTACTGCCGGTTCATATCGCAGATTTCTGTGCGCTGTTGTTATCGTCCGGTGACCCCTTGGCGCACGCCCTGAGCCTTGAATTACCCGATGAAAATACGTCGCCCAATCTGCAAGGGCTTGCGCAGCGATTCAGCGACCTGGAAGGCTATACAGGCTTCATTGCTGATGTTGGCTGGTTAGTCAGTGCCTATGCGTGCCTGCTAGGCGTCAAGCGCGTTGGATTGCGTCTCAGAGCCTTGGATAACGCCATGTGTCCACGCTTTCATGTAGATCATGTGCCCGCACGGCTGGTGACGACGTATTCAGGGCCAGGCAGCGAATGGCTTGAAGAAGGCGTGATGGCTCGTCAGCATTTAGGCAATGATCAGGTTGAGGCCCCCGACAGAACGTCGATTCAGCAGATAAAAGCGGGAGACGTTGCGCTGCTTAAAGGCGAGAAGTGGCCGGGCAATCAGGGCGCCGGTTTGATCCATCGTTCACCGGCGTTGAAATCCGGGGAGCGGCGGCTGATTTTGACCCTCGACTGGCTCGCCTGAGGCATATTGCAGCCTTCGATTCCTACAGAAGCGGGCGATGATGTTGCACAACATTCCTACTCATGTAATCGCCGGGCCGCTCGGTGCAGGTAAAACCAGCCTGATTCAGCACCTGATGGCGCAGAAACCTGCACACGAGCGGTGGGCGATTTTAGTGAATGAATTCGGCCAAATCGGCCTCGATGCGGCGTTGATGAGTCCGGCAGATGATCAGGTTGCTATCGCCGAGGTTGCAGGTGGTTGCGTGTGCTGTGTGAACGGCGCGCCTTTTCAAATTGGCTTGAGCCGCCTTTTGCGTAAGGTAAAACCGCACCGCCTGTTCATCGAACCTTCTGGACTGGGCCATCCCGCACGCATAGTCGAGCAGTTAAGCGTTACTCCCTGGCTGGGTGTTTTAGCGCTACAGCCGTGCGTAATGGTCCTGGATACAGAAGCCCTCGCTCAGGGAAAACCTTTGCCCGATAGCCAGCGTGAAGCCCTGAAAATGGCCGGTTTATTGGTCATGAATAAATCTAATAGTGTCGAAATAACGCAACGTGAGCAGATTGCATCATGCCTGCCAAAGTGCCCTATTTTATGGACGGAGCAGGGCTACATCCCGCTAAATACGCTGCCTGCAGCCACTATGAGTGATATTCATGCTGTGGATAACTCGTTGATTTATAAGGATTTTAATTCGCTTGTCGACATTTTATCCGGCCCTGAGACGCCCATTATTTTGTTCAGCCAGCAGCCGGAAGGGTGGAGTGCAGGATGGAAATGGCACCCCGCGCGTCAATTTGATCTGCAAGCGTTGAGCCGATGGCTTCAAACCCTGAATTGGCAGCGCGCAAAGCTGGTTGTCCATGGGGTGAGCGGCTGGGTTTCATCGAATTCGCTGGAAAACAGGCTCGAACCTTGGAAAAACAGTGAATGGCGTAAAGATTCACGCGTTGAGCTGATCTTCGATGCCCCGCAGGACATGAATGCCCTCAAAGAAGGTCTCCTGAGTTGCCTTTCAAACTGAGTTCAGCAGGCAATTAGGCCAATTTGTACTGGTAAAGTTGTCCTACAATTTGTGCGGGGAGCAACGGTTTAACGTCAAAATATCCACTAGAAGGTGTCTATTTCGGGGCTTTCATGGGTTTTAATGTGTTTTTTGGAAAAGTTATCCACAGGCCGCGGGGGCGTCTGGGTGAGTACTGCACGTTTCAGGAGACCATCAGCTAGCTTCTGAAACGCGGCACTATTGGCGGGGTTTGGTGTGTTGCTGGCGCCATTGGCTCAGTTCGATGACTTGAGCGCTGGGGACATCGCGCTGTTCAGGCTCTGGGTCGGCCTTGAACGGGTAGGGGGCCAGTTCAATCTTGGCGCTGTGGGCACCAAATTGAGTAATGGTGCCAGCATGACGCTGATCACCGGTGACGGTAAATTCAAAGTTATACACACGGGCCAATCGCCGGTTGCCTTTAGCGTCAGCGATGAAGCCAATTTTCTTCAGGGCGACGTTTTCATCGAGTAACTCGATATCGAGCTTGTTGCAGTGCTGTTTGACGCGCTCCAGCGCTCGCTCGCGCATGCCGTGGTTATGCCACAGCCAGGCAGCGCCTGTTGCCAACAACATCAGCACAAACATATTTCCAAGGGTCAGCATCACATGTGCTCCAACAGAGTGGGCCCAGCTTAACTGCGTCTACAACCTGTCGTACAGGTTGCTTTTCGTCGCATACTGCGTGGCTTGAACCCCACACGCAGTCTGGAAACCGGCATGAAACGTACGCCTCACCTACTCGCCATCCAATCCCACGTAGTTTTCGGCCATGCCGGCAACAGCGCGGCCGTTTTTCCCATGCAGCGCGTGGGCGTAAATGTATGGCCTTTGAACACGGTGCAGTTCTCAAACCACACTCAGTATGGCCAATGGACTGGTGAAGTGTTGGCTCCGGAGCAAATTCCGGCACTGGTTGACGGCATTGCCGCCATCGGTGAATTAGGCAACTGCGACGCCGTGTTATCCGGCTACCTGGGCAGCGCTGCACAAGGGCGAGCAATTCTCAGTGGGGTAGCGCGGATCAAGGCCGTTAACCCCAATGCGCTGTACTTGTGTGATCCGGTCATGGGCCACCCGGAGAAAGGCTGCATCGTGCCGCACGAAGTCAGTGATTTTCTGTTGAATGAAGCGGCCGCCGTGGCCGACTTCCTGTGCCCTAACCAGTTGGAGCTGGACAGCTTCTGTGGTCGCCACCCGCAGTCGCTGTTCGATTGCCTGGCGATGGCGCGCAGCTTGTTGGCACGCGGCCCCAAGGCAGTTCTGGTTAAGCACCTGTCATACCCGGGCAAGCCTGAAGAAAGTTTTGAGATGCTGCTGGTAACGAATGAAGGTAATTGGCACCTGCGCCGGCCGTTACTGGCGTTTCCCCGTCAGCCCGTCGGTGTAGGCGATCTGACGTCCGGTTTGTTCCTGGCGCGGGTATTGCTGGGAGACAGCTTGGTTGCCGCGTTCGAATTTGCAGCCTCGGCCGTGCATGAAGTGCTGCTGGAAACCCAGGCCTGCACCAGCTACGAACTGCAGCTGGTACGTGCCCAGGATCGTATTGCTCACCCGCGCGTGCGGTTTGAGGCGATGCCGATCCACCTGTAAACCCGGGTGCTGGCGATCTAACCCACTCGATCATTCAAGATGACGAATAGCCTCAATCGCCGGCACGCCTGCTCCTACAGGAGCAGGTAAGGTTTACAGCGTTTCGTCTTTCAATTCCTGATAGCGTTTTTCCAGTTCCTGACGGATCTGGCGACGCTGTTTGCCCTGAATAAAGCGGCGTTTGTCTTCGCTGTTAACGGGCTGTAAAGGCGGTACAGCAGCCGGTTTACGATCGTCGTCCACAGCCACCATGGTGAAAAAACAGCTGTTGGTGTGACGGACTGAGCGTTCACGGATGTTTTCAGTGACGACCTTGATGCCCACTTCCATCGAGGTGGTGCCGGTGTAGTTGACCGAGGCCAGGAAGGTCACCAGCTCACCGACATGCACCGGCTCGCGAAAAATAACCTGGTCGACCGACAGGGTCACAACATAGCGCCCTGCATATCGGCTGGCGCATGCGTAGGCGACTTCGTCGAGGTACTTGAGCAGGGTTCCGCCGTGAACATTGCCAGAAAAATTGGCCATGTCCGGGGTCATCAAGACCGTCATCGACAGTTGGGCGTTTCCGGGTTCCATAGCAGCAGGCTCGCGGTAATGTTGCAGCAGTGAAAAAGGTATCTCTGTGGATACTTTTCGCGTTTTTGAAAGCTTCAACAACGGGACGCTGCCGCAGGGGCTGCCGTCACGCTCTGGCGCACATGTTTCCATATATTGCGCCGCCTTTCTGCGGTAAATCGCGGTGTTAACCTGCAAACACCCCTTTAGCGGGTATTTCCTACACTTCAAACGTCCGCCGCGCACAGAGTGATTCTCTGTGTCTGTCGTTCTGTTGCCGGACAGCACACACACAAGGAGGCGACACGCCATGCATGCCATCAGTTTTATTCAGGATTTGGCAGTCATCATGTTGGTCGCAGGTGTGGTGACCATTCTGTTTCACCGTTTCAAACAGCCCGTGGTGCTGGGTTACATCGTGGCGGGTTTCATCATAGGCCCACATACGCCGCCGTTTGGCCTGATTCACGACGAACAAACCATCAAAACCCTGGCGGAGTTGGGGGTGATATTCCTGATGTTCTGCCTGGGGCTTGAGTTCAGTCTGCGCAAACTGTTCAAAGTGGGTGCCACGGCGTTCATCGCGGCGTTCATGGAAATCACCCTGATGATCTGGATCGGCTACGAGATCGGTCGCTGGTTCGACTGGAACACCATGGACTCGTTGTTCCTGGGCGCCATTTTGGCTATTTCGTCGACTACCATCATCGTCAAGGCGCTAAACGACCTGAAGATGAAAAACGAACGTTTCGCACAGCTGATTTTTGGTGTGCTGATCGTCGAGGATATTTTGGGTATCGGGATTATTGCCCTGCTTTCCAGCATTGCCGTCAGCGGCAGTGTGAGCCCGGAGGAGGTGTTTTCGACCGTCGGCAAACTCTCGTTGTTCATGATCGTGGCCTTGGTCATTGGTATCTTGCTGGTGCCCCGTGTGCTGGCTTATGTGGCCCGGTTTGAAAGCAATGAGATGCTACTGATTACCGTGCTGGGGCTGTGCTTCGGATTCTGTCTGCTGGTGGTCAAGCTTGAGTACAGCATGGTGCTGGGCGCTTTTTTGATTGGCGCAATCATGGCCGAATCCCGGCAATTGCTGAAAATCGAAGGGCTGATCGAGCCGGTGCGTGATTTGTTCAGTGCGATTTTTTTCGTCGCTATCGGTTTGATGCTCGATCCCGCTATCTTGTGGGAATACGCTCTGCCGATTGTCGTCATTACCTGTGCGGTAGTTCTTGGCAAGATGTTGTCTTGTGGATTGGGTGCCTTTATCGCCGGTAATGATGGACGCACCTCGCTGAGAGTCGGGATGGGGCTCTCTCAGATCGGAGAGTTTTCTTTCATCATCGCAGCACTGGGCATGACCTTGCAGGTCACTAGCAGCTTCCTGTACCCCGTAGCGGTCGCTGTGTCGGTACTGACCACCTTGATGACCCCGTACTTGATTCGCGCCGCTGATCCGCTTTCGCTCAAGCTGGCGCAGGTAATGCCCAACCGGGTGTCTCGCGTGTTTGGGCTCTATGGCGAATGGCTGAGCAGTATTCAGCCGCAGGGCGAAGGGGCACTGTTGGCGGCGATGATTCGCAAAATATTGCTGCAAGTCGGCGTCAATCTGGCCCTGGTGATGGCCATTTTTTTCTCGGGCGGTTACTTCGCTCCTCGGATTGCGGCGTATTTGCAGGGGTGGGTGATGAAGTCGAGCTGGCAAAACGGCTTGATCTGGGGCGCAGCGTTACTGCTGTCGCTGCCGTTTCTGATCGCGGCTTACCGCAAGCTCAAGGCGCTGTCGATGCTCTTGGCAGAGATGGGGGTTAAACCCGAGATGGCGGGGCGGCATACACAGCGCGTACGTCGTGTGATCGCTGAAGTGATCCCGATTCTGTCGCTGCTGGTGATCTTCTTGCTGCTGTCGGCACTGTCCGCCAGCATCTTGCCGACCAATGAGCTGCTGATTGTGATTGGGGTGGTTGCTGCCGGTGTCGCGGCAGTGTTGTGGCGCTGGTTCGTGCGTATTCACACGCGCATGCAAGTGGCCTTGCTGGAAACACTCGACAACCACAAGGATCTGGGCCACTAGCAGGCCTGTTTTTTCTTCTGCAGGAGCAAGCTTGCCGCGTGATGGTGATTGGTGTTCAGACCATCTCGCGCAGGCTCACTCCTGCAAAGCCGCTGGTGGCTATATCAGCTTTCCAGCCAGACATCCCGTGCCCAGTGCCAGACGGATTCCCACGTCTCCTCGGTAACCAGCTCTTCTTCGCCAGACCACAGCACGACTGTGCCGTCTTCTTCGACGCAGTAGTAGTCGTCACCGTCCTGACAGATAGGGATCAGGCTGCGGTCAACGCCCGCATCCCATGCATTGGCCGCAACGTCTGGCAGGTAGGTATGCGATTGCGGGTCGGTCACAGTGACCGGCTCCAGGCTGCCATACACCACGTCGCTGACCGTCAGCAAAAACTCTCGGAAAACAAATGGAATATCGATGAACAGCTGTTCTTCGATTTCCACCAGCAAATCTTCGTCAGGCAGCTCCAGGGGAACCGGGACGGGTTCATTTGCCTCACGCAATTGTTCAATGATCTCTTCCACGACCTCAATCCTCATACTCTATGGCGCGGTTTTATATGACGCGCTTTATACAGTAGCTCGTTATAAGTGCAATCGTGAAATGCAAAGCCCCGGACAAGTCCGGGGCTTTGGTTACAACCTGTGAACCGAAATCGATCAGCCGTTCTGACGGATACCGGCTACAAGCCAAGGCTGGTTTTCACCTTGAACGCGTTCCATGTTCCAGCTTTCGCTGAAGGCTTCGCCCTGATCAAAACGTGACGTTTTGGAGATGCCGCTGAAGGTCAGGGTTGCGATGGTTTTGTCGGCGCGATCGTCCAGGCCGTCCAGTTGAACGGTCAGGTTGTCGATGTAAGTCGAATTGAAGCCATCCCCCAGATCAGCGCGCTCACGCTTGAGGAACTCAAGCATTTGCGGGGTCACGAACTCAGCGATCTTGTCCATTTCGTTCGCGTCCCAATGCTGCTGCAAGGACTGGAAATGGTTGCGCGCGGCTTCCAGAAAGCTCTGCTCATTGAACCAGGCTGGTGCGTTGATGACCGGGCGAGCCGTCGCAGAAGAACCGCCACCAAAGATCGACGCCGTGGCTGGCTTGGCGTCGAACGCTTCACGCTGCATCGGAGCGTGGCCGGCCGGGGCCAGGTCAGCCTGTTGCTTGCGGCGACGCGCGGCGATGAAGCGGAAGATCACAAACGCAATGACCGCCATAATCAGGATGTCGAAGATCTGCATGCCCTGGAAGCCGCCGCCCATGAACATGGAAGCGAGCAGGCCGCCGGCAGCGATACCGGCCAGAGGGCCAAGCCAGCGTGAAGCACCACCGGCTTTGGCAGCTGCGCCAGCAGCGGCAGGGGCTGCGGCTGGAGAGGCAGGAGCGGCTTGGCGAGTCTGGTGGCTAGGCGCCGAACCAAAACTTTTGCCGCCGCCGAAGCGCTTGGCATTTGCGTCGAGACTCATCGTCAAACCGATGCACAACGCCATGGCGATGCTAAGAAAACGTTTCATAAAGGGAATTCCCATTTGTGGATGACACGCGCGCCATGGTGCACAGGTGAGGTGTGACTGGCTAGCGGTGAAGTGTTTCGGGTTTTTGCCTAATTTAGAGTAAGACGTTTCTTTGTATTTTGTAGTTCACGTTGAAAAGACAGATTGTCGACTCAGTGGCACGCACGGTGCCGCGTCTCTAACGCTTCAGCGCCAGCATCACCACGCCCGCTGTGATCAAGCCGATTCCGCCCCATTGCCGCAGGTCGAGTTTTTCACCTAGCAGCAGTACACCGATGATGGCCACCAGTACCACGCTGAGCTTGTCCACCGGGGCGACGAGTGACGCGGGCCCCAGCTTCAAGGCGCGGAAGTAGCAAAGCCAGGATGCCCCGGTCGCCAGCCCCGACAACGCTAAAAACAGGTAGCTGCGTGGGGCGATCGAACTCAGCGGTTGATACTGGCCCGTGGCGTAAAGAATCAGCGCCAGGCTGACCAGCACCACGCCGGTACGCAGCAAGGTGGCGAAATCGGAGTTGACGTTCTCGATGCCGACCTTGGCAAAGATCGCTGTCAGCGCCGCGAACATGGCTGACAACAGGGCCCAGAATGTCCAGGAAGAAAAAAAGCCTGAGCCCATGTTGCCTACCTTATCGTCCGATGGCTGTCGGGTTGCTGTCAGACCGCCTCAAGTTTGGCGTAGCCCATCATCAGCCACTTGCTGCCTTCGGAGAAGTTGACCTGCACCCGGGCCTGCGCACCGGAGCCCTCGAAATTGAGGATCACCCCTTCACCGAACACCGCATGCTTGACCATCTGACCCAATTTGAATTCGGTTTCCGGAATCTGCGAACCACCAAATAGGGTGCTGGCGCTCTGCTGTTGACCTCCGCCGAAAGGGCGGCTGACGCTGTTGGACAAACGCACTTCCTGAATCAGGCCTTTTGGCACTTCACGTACGAATCGAGAAACCTTGTTGTAGGTCTCACTACCGTAAAGGCGTCGTGTCTCAGCATAGGTCATCACTAGGTTCTGCATGGCCCGAGTGATGCCCACGTACGCCAGGCGCCGCTCCTCTTCAAGACGGCCGGGCTCTTCAAGACTCATCTTGTGCGGGAACAGGCCCTCTTCCATGCCCACCAGGAACACATAAGGGAATTCCAACCCTTTGGCGCTGTGCAGGGTCATCAGCTGGATGCCGTCTTCGTGCTCTTGCGCCTGAGTGTCGCCAGCTTCCAGCGACGCGTGGCCGAGGAATGCGGCCAATGGCGTCAATTCTTCGTCGTCTTCAGTGTTCTCGAAGTTGCGCGCAGCGCTGACCAGTTCCTCAAGGTTTTCTACCCGTGCCTGGCCTTTCTCACCTTTTTCAGCCTGATGGTAGGCAATCAGCCCGCTCTGCTCGATAACGGTCTGGGTCATCAGATGCAAGGGCATCTCCATGACTTTTGCCGCGAGGTTCTCGATCAGTTCGATAAAGCCGGCAATGGCGCCCGACGCTCGGCCAGGCAGCGCCTTATTGGCGATCAGCTGGCGCATGGCTTCCCACATCGACACATCATTGTGGCGTGCGTGTTCACGAATGGCTTCGACCGTTTTTTCGCCAATGCCGCGAGCCGGGACGTTAATTACACGCTCCAGTGCTGCATCATTCCCACGGCCTTCAAGCAAACGCAGGTAGGCCATGGCGTTCTTGATCTCGGCGCGTTCGAAGAAGCGCTGGCCGCCATAAATCCGATAAGGAATACGCTCGCGCAACAACGCCTCTTCCAAAACCCGTGACTGGGCGTTGGAGCGGTACAAGATGGCAATGTCATTATGGGCAAGACCGGTTTTCAGCGCGCTTTCGATGGTCTCGACCACGTAGCGGGCTTCATCGTGCTCGTTGAATGCCGCGTACAAATTGATCGCTTCGCCATCGCCGCCGTCTGTCCACAGCTCTTTGCCCATGCGCCCTGTGTTATTGGCGATCAGGGCATTGGCGGCCTTGAGGATGCCCGCGGTGGAGCGATAGTTTTGCTCCAGACGAATGGTTTCGGCGTCCGGAAAGTCAGAGGAGTACTGGTAGATATTCTCAATCTTGGCGCCACGCCAGCCGTAGATCGACTGATCGTCATCACCGACCACCATCAAGCTGTCGCCGCCCTTGGCCAGCAAACGCAGCCAGGCATATTGAACGGCGTTGGTGTCCTGGAACTCGTCCACCAGAATGTGCCGGAAACGCTTTTGGTAGTGCGCCAGCAGCCCCGGGTTATCGCGCCACAGGTCGAGGGCTCGCAGCAATAGCTCGGAGAAGTCGATCACGCCTGCGCGCTGGCACGCGGCCTCATAGGCTTCGTAGATGCTGCGCATGGTGGCCAGGAATAAATCGCCGCTGGCCTGAATATGTTGCGGCCGCAGGCCTTCATCTTTTTGACCGTTGATAAACCACTGCGCCTGACGCACGGGCCAACGCTGTTCGTCCAGCCCCAGCTCACGAATCACACGCTTGACCAAGCGTTGCTGATCGTCGCTGTCGAGGATCTGGAAGGTCTGGCTCAACCCGGCTTCTTGCCAGTGAGCACGCAGCAGGCGATGCGCCAGCCCGTGGAACGTACCGACCCACATGCCAGCCGGGTTGATCCCCATGAGCTGTTCGATGCGATGACGCATCTCGGCAGCGGCCTTGTTGGTGAACGTCACCGACAAGACGGAGTGTGGTGAGGCGTTCTCGACCTGGATCAACCAGGCGATACGGTGCACCAGCACACGGGTTTTGCCGGAACCTGCGCCGGCCAGAACCAACTGACGCCCGACACTGGCCGTGACGGCCTGACGTTGGGCATCGTTGAGGGAATTCAATAAGAGAGAGAGATCTTCGCGCATCGGGGCATTCTAGGGTGCTGGCTCAAACCGGGCAAACGCCAATCCTGTTCCGGCGGGCCGTCTGTCGCTGCTCAGCGCCAGTCTTTTAAAAGAGCGGGATCTGATCCGTAAAGCGCAACGGCTCATTTCGTCTTTTTAATGACGTGTCTCAGTTTGGTCATGAGCATTGCTTGTGTATGCTCGGGCGACTTTTTTGGCTCATCCACTGATAAGAATATTGCCAATGATTCAGGGTCTTAGCGCGTCGGGTGTGTTGATCGGCACCGGACTCGGTTTTTTTCTGACGTTGCTGGGCGTTGTCGGCTGGCAAGTCAATCAGCACCGTCGTGGGAATGCTCAACCTTTGCAGGCACTGCCAGATGTGCAGTCCCCGGCTGCAGAGCGTTTACGCGAGCCCGAGCAGCGGCGTCTGGCGGCCACCGTATTTGAAGCGGCCAGCGAAGGCATTGTCATCCTCGATCCGGACTACAGGATGTTGGCGGTCAATCAGGCCTTCAGCCGCTTTAGCGGGTATGCGGTCGAAGACCTGGTGGGGCAATGCGTGAGTGAGCTGGCGTGCAGCCGCGATGCACTGCGTCACTTCCCGGTCATTCGGCCGGTGCTGGAGCAGCAGGACCGCTGGCAGGGTGAGTTGGTTGAAACGCGCAAAAACGGCGAGTTGTACCCGCAGTGGCTTCAATTGAAAGTGGTGCGTGACGACGACGGGCACGTCAGTCATATCGTGGCGTTTGTCAGTGACCTGTCAGCGCGACGCCGCTCCGAAGCCCGCGTGCGCCACCTCACGCACTTTGATGAGCTGACCGGGCTGGCCAATCGCTTATTGTTCAAGGAGCGGCTTGAAGAAGCCAATCAACGGGCTCGCCAAGGTGCGCGTAACCTTGCGCTGTTGTACATCAACCTGGATCGATTCAAGCTGCTCAACGACAGCCTTGGGCCAGAGCTGGCGGATCAGGTACTGCACAAAGTCGCCAGACGCCTGACCAAAGCGCTGCCTGAAGCCGACACCATCGCGCGGCTGTCCGGGGATGAATTCGCAGTGTTGTTTGATTCTTATGCCAGCCTCACCAGTCTGGCGCGGGTCGCAACACGGCTGCTGGCCAAGCTGGGCCGGCCGCTTATGATTGATGGCCATGAACTGGTAATCAGCGCGTCCATGGGGATCAGCCTGCTACCCGACAGTGCGCGGGACATCGCGACGCTGGTCAGTCAGTCCAATCAGGCCATGCTCCAGGCCAAGCATTTGGGCGGTGGCAGTTTTCAATTCTTCAGCCACAGCTTGCAGCACAGCACCCTGGAGCGCTTGCAGCTGGAAAACCAGTTGCGCAAAGCGATTGCCGAACAGCAACTGACGGTCTTCTATCAACCCAAAATGTGCCTGGCGACGGGCCGTCTGCACGGGGCCGAAGCGCTGGTGCGCTGGGACCACCCACAGTTAGGCAGCGTGCCGCCGGGCGACTTCATCGGGCTGGCCGAAGAGACGGGGCTGATCGGTCCCATTGGCGAGTTTGTATTGCGCCAGGCGTGTCGGCAGGCCTGCCAATGGCAGCGCGAAGGGCTGGCGCCGATACGGGTGTCGGTCAATCTGTCGGTGCACCAATTACGACAGGGCAAGCTGGTCAGCCTCGTGCGCCAGGTGCTCGATGAATCAGGGCTGGCGCCGCAGTACCTGGAGCTTGAATTGACGGAAAGCCAGTTACTCGACAGCGTCGAATCCATTATTTCGACCTTTGAACAGTTGCATCAATTGGGCGTCAAACTGGCGATTGACGACTTCGGCACCGGGTATTCCTCCCTCAGCTACCTCAAACGGTTTGCTGTGGATTACGTCAAGATTGACCAGACCTTCATTCGAGGCGTGGGGCGCTGCGCTGAAGACGAAGCCATCACCAAGGCGATCATTGCGATGGCCCATAGCCTTGAGTTAAAGGTCGTGGCAGAAGGCGTGGAAGAAGCCTCGCAACTGGCATTTCTCAAGGCGCAACAGTGCGACGAAGTGCAGGGATATTTGATCAGTCGTCCAATTAACGCCGCCGCTTTGGGCGATTTATTGCGCAGCGATGTAGTCTTTTTGTAGTGCTCAAACGGGCTACATAGAGCGCGGGCGGCCTGAATAGGGGAGAAGCCAGCGGTTTTAGTCATGGATTGGTTGGGCAGAAAACGAATTCTTGTAGTATAACTACAAGATTGCTACATCCTTGGCATCCCACCCTTTCAGACCGAGTCCTGCCCTTTGAACTTGCTGCAACATATCGCCCAGTCTCGCCACTTGTTACGTAAATCGGAACTCAAGGTCGCCGATCACGTGCTGCTTGATCCTGCGGCTGTAATGCACAGTTCCATGGCAGACCTTGCCCACAGCGTTGGTATCAGTGAGCCCACCATCGTGCGCTTTTGCCGGGCGATCGGTTGCTCTGGGTTTCAGGACCTGAAACTCAAGCTGGCGCAAAGCCTTGCGGCGGGTGCCAGCTTTGGCCAATTCGCGATCCACGAGGACGACTCGGTCGCTGACTACAGCCTTAAAATTTTCGACACCACACTCCATACGCTGATGGACGTGCGCGAAAAACTCGACCCGGTCGCTTTACAGCGTGCTGTGACAGCGATGTCTCAGGCCCAGCGCGTCGAGTTTTATGGCTTTGGCGCGTCGGGTGCGGTAGCGGCGGATGCCCAACACAAGTTTTTCCGTTTATTACTGACGGCTGCGGCCTATTCCGACCCGCACATGCAGGCGATGTCGGCTGTCACTTTGAAGCCTACCGACGTGGCGATATGCATTTCCCAGTCCGGGCGCTCGAAGGATTTGTTGATTACCGCCAATTTGGTGCGTGAAAGCGGCGCGACACTGATTACCTTGTGCCCGAGCCAAACGCCGCTGGCGGAACTGGCGACCGTCAATCTGGCGATTGATGTGCACGAAGACACCGAAATTTATACCCCGCTGACCTCGCGCATTGCGCACCTGGTGGTGATTGATGTGCTGGCCATGGGCGTGGCCATGGCGCGTGGACCGAGCCTGGTCAACCACCTTAAAAGCGTCAAACGCAGTTTGCGCAGCCTGCGCCTTTCGCCTAAATCGCTGAAAAACATCGAAGATTAAAGCCCCACCTGCTCTCCTTCCTGAAGAGAGAGCAGGTGCACGCAGCGTTTTCACGCACCTGTCATCTCAACGTCCCCAATTCGTCACAAACCAAGTCCATCGTAAAGCTCCCGTACACGCCTTGGGAGACTCGAAATGGCCCAGCCTTACGAAGAACGCAACAGCGCCGTCAAAACCCGCCGCCAACAGGAAGACCGGCGCCGCATGGCCTTCCGACGCGCGATTGAAGACCATACGGACCAGCGCCAATTGCGCCTGGAAACAGCCGATTACCCGGACCTGAGCGCCATCAACTATTGGCAAGCGTCGTCGGCAAATGGCCGTCGAAGCGCTCAACCAGCGCGCTGATTTGCAGACGCTCGCTGCGTATAAACCCCAGAAATGCATGCGCTACCGGTGACAGGCGCTTGGCTTTGGCCTGCACCACGCACCAACTGCGGTACAGCGGCAATTCCTCGACGGGCAGCTCGCGCAGCAAACCTGTCGCCAACTCCAGGCTGACGGCGTGGCGCGTCAATAGCGCCACGCCCAACCCTGCGACGGCGCACTCACGCTGGGCATCGGTCGAGGCCACCTCCAGCGTTTGATTGAAGTGCACGCGTTTCTCCTTGAAGTACTCTTCACACGCCATGCGCGTGCCCGAACCTTGCTCGCGCATTAACAGCGTGAAGGGTTCCAGGTCTTGCAAATGCAAGGTTTCGCGCTGGCTCAACGGATGGTCGGGCGGGGCAACGGCCACAATCGGGTTATTCAAAAACGGCAAAAATTCCAGCCCCAGGTCCAGCGGCACCATCGACATGATCACCAGATCATCGCGGTTGTCTGAAAGCCTGCGCACGGCTTGTGCACGGTTCACAACCGTGAGCTGCAAATTAACTTCCGGATGCTGGCGTTTGAACGCCGCGAACAGGTGTGGCACGAAATACTTTGCGCTGGATTCCACCGCCAATTTCAGTTGCCCTTGCAGTGAACCGAGCAGGTCGGACAACTGCATATCGAGGTTTTCCAAGCGTCCAAAAATATCGCGACTGGCACGCTGAAGCGCTTCAGCGGCTTCGGTCATGTACAGTTTTTTGCCCACATAATCGAACAACGGCTGTCCGATCAGCTCTTCAAGCTGACGAATTTGTAGACTTACGGCGGGTTGCGTCAGTGACATTTCTTCTGCCGCACGGCTGTACGAGCGCAGGTCACAGACTTCATTGAACACTTGAAGTTGGCGAAAAGTGATACGCATCAATGACTTACGCATTTTTATAGTTTTTCCTGAAGCAGCAAGTGCTCTGACTATAAGTGGTTACTTATGCACGACCCAAGAAATATTGATTTTTGTTTATCAATGCGCAGGTCTAGTGTGACGACACAACGGTTCAGACACATTTGGACACGTGCCGACCTGGTCTAGCAGGTCGTTTGTTCCATGGGCTTTAGGAAAAATCCAAGTGATAAAAAAGATCCTGATCGCCAACCGCGGAGAAATTGCTGTCCGTATCGTGCGCGCCTGCGCCGAAATGGGCATTCGCTCTGTAGCGGTCTATTCCGAAGCGGATCGGCATGCGTTGCACGTCAAGCGCGCCGACGAAGCGCATAGCATTGGTGAAGATCCGCTGGCCGGTTATTTGAACCCGCGCAAACTGGTGAATCTGGCGGTGGAAACGGGCTGTGACGCCTTGCACCCCGGTTACGGTTTCTTGTCAGAAAACGCTGAATTAGCGGACATCTGTGCAGAGCGCGGCATCAAGTTTATTGGTCCGGCTGCTGAAGTCATTCGCCGCATGGGCGACAAGACCGAAGCCCGCCGCAGCATGATCAAAGCCGGTGTCCCGGTCACGCCAGGCACTGAAGGCAACGTGGCCGATATCCACGAAGCGTTGCAAGAAGGCGAGCGCATTGGCTATCCGGTCATGCTCAAGGCCACCTCGGGTGGCGGCGGTCGCGGCATTCGCCGTTGCAACAGCCGTGAAGAGCTGGAGCAAGCGTTCCCGCGCGTGATTTCCGAAGCCACCAAAGCCTTTGGCTCGGCCGAAGTCTTCCTCGAAAAATGCATCGTGAACCCCAAGCACATCGAAGCGCAGATTCTCGGTGACAGCTTTGGCAACGTGGTGCACCTGTTCGAACGCGACTGCTCAATTCAGCGGCGTAACCAGAAGCTCATCGAAATCGCCCCAAGCCCCCAACTGACCCCGGAACAGCGCGCCTACATCGGCGACCTGTCAGTGCGCGCAGCCAAGGCCGTGGGCTATGAGAATGCTGGCACCGTGGAGTTCCTGCTCGCCGAGGGCGAGGTGTACTTCATGGAGATGAACACCCGGGTGCAGGTGGAACACACCATCACCGAAGAAATCACCGGCATCGACATCGTTCGCGAACAAATCCGTATCGCCTCCGGCTTGCCGCTGTCGATCAAGCAAGAAGATATTCAGCACCGCGGCTTTGCCCTGCAATTTCGGATCAACGCCGAAGACCCGAAAAACAACTTCCTGCCCAGCTTCGGCAAGATCACGCGCTACTACGCGCCCGGTGGTCCCGGCGTGCGCACAGATACGGCGATCTACACCGGCTACACCATCCCGCCGTTTTACGACTCCATGTGTCTGAAACTGGTGGTGTGGGCGCTGACCTGGGAAGAGGCGATGGACCGTGGCTTGCGCGCCCTTGACGACATGCGCCTGCAAGGGGTCAAAACCACAGCCGCGTACTACCAGGAAATCCTGCGTAACCCGGAATTCCGTAGCGGCCAGTTCAACACCAGCTTCGTTGAAAGCCATCCTGAACTGACCAACTACTCGATCAAGCGCAAACCCGAAGAGCTGGCATTGGCCATCGCTGCCGCCATCGCCGCCCACGCAGGCCTGTGAGGAACATAAGAATGTCCAAGAAGATTTTTGTAACTGACACCATCCTGCGTGACGCCCACCAGTCGTTGCTGGCTACCCGCATGCGCACCGAAGACATGCTGCCGATCTGCGACAAGCTCGACAAGGTCGGCTACTGGTCGCTGGAAGTGTGGGGCGGCGCCACGTTTGATGCCTGCGTACGTTTCCTCAAGGAAGACCCGTGGGAGCGCCTGCGCCAACTGCGCGCGGCACTGCCCAACACACGTCTGCAAATGTTGCTGCGTGGTCAAAACCTGTTGGGCTATCGCCACTACAGCGACGACGTGGTCAAAGCCTTTGTGGCCAAGGCTGCTGTCAACGGCATCGACGTGTTCCGCATCTTTGACGCCATGAACGACGTGCGTAACCTGCGGGTTGCCATTGAAGCGGTCAAGGCGGCTGGCAAGCATGCGCAGGGCACCATCGCTTATACCACCAGCCCGGTTCACACCACCGAAGCGTTCGTGGCACAGGCCAAGCAGATGGAAGCCATGGGTTGCGATTCTGTCGCCATCAAAGACATGGCCGGCCTGCTCACGCCGTTCGCCACGGGTGATCTGGTCAAGGCGCTGAAAGCTGAAATCAGCCTGCCGATTTTTATCCATTCCCACGACACTGCCGGTCTGGCAGCCATGTGCCAGCTCAAAGCAGTGGAAAACGGTGCTGACCACATCGACACGGCCATCTCCAGCTTCGCCTGGGGCACCAGCCACCCCGGCACCGAATCGATGGTTGCAGCCCTCAAAGGCAGCGAATACGACACCGGTCTGGACTTGGCGCTGTTGCAGGAAATTGGTTTGTACTTCTACGCCGTGCGTAAGAAGTATCACCAGTTTGAAAGCGAATTCACCGCCGTTGATACCCGTGTGCAGGTCAACCAAGTGCCTGGCGGCATGATCTCCAACCTGGCCAACCAGCTCAAAGAGCAGGGTGCGCTGAACCGCATGAACGAAGTGCTGGCCGAAATCCCGCGTGTTCGTGAAGACCTGGGCTTCCCGCCGCTGGTGACACCGACCTCGCAAATCGTGGGTACGCAGGCGTTCTTCAACGTGTTGGCGGGCGAGCGCTACAAGACCATCACCAACGAAGTGAAGCTCTACCTGCAAGGCGGCTACGGCAAGGCGCCGGGTGTGGTGAACGAGACGCTGCGTCGTCAGGCGATCGGCAACGAAGAGCTGATCGACGTGCGCCCGGCCGATTTGCTCAAGCCGGAAATGGTCAAACTGCGCGGTGAGATTGGTGCGCTGGCCACGTCCGAAGAAGACGTGCTGACCTACGCCATGTTCCCCGACATCGGCCGTAAATTCCTTGAAGAGCGTGCGGCGGGTGCCTTGGTGCCGGAAGCCCTGTTGCCGATCCCGGAAGCGGGCGGCGTGACCAAGGCGGGTGGCGAGGGCGTACCGACCGAGTTCGTGATCGACGTACACGGCGAAAGCTACCGCGTAGACATCACCGGGGTGGGTGTGAAAGCCGAAGGCAAGCGTCATTTCTACCTCTCCATCGACGGTATGCCGGAAGAAGTGGTGTTCGAGCCTCTCAACGAATTTGTCGGCAGCGCGATTGGCAAGCGCAAACAAGCCAGCGAGCCGGGCCACGTCAGCACCACCATGCCTGGCAACATCGTCGATGTGTTGGTCAGCGTCGGTGACACCGTCAAGGCTGGCCAATCGGTACTGATCACCGAAGCCATGAAAATGGAGACTGAAGTACAGGCCGCCATTGCAGGAAAAATTGTCACCATCCACGTAATCAAAGGCGACCGCGTCAACCCGGGCGAAATCCTGATCGAAATCGAAGCCTGATACGCCTTTGATTCAAACGCTTTAAACCTCGGGGGAGCACGTGCTCCCCTTTTTTTTTGCGCGCTCCTGCCACGCTGTTCACCCTGCGTGTCGCTGCTGCTCGCGTCCTGTGCGCGGTCAACACGTATCAAGGGCTGACGCGGTTAAAACGTCCTGTTCTTAGTCTCATTGCCGCCTCAATCCAGGCGCAGAGACAACCTTTGTGGTTTCAACATATCAACCGGCACATTGACCCAATTGCTGATCCCGTCTTGATCAATCATCGCCACCAGCACCGTATCGCTTGCGCCCTTGGGGTTTGAGTAAAGCGACCGAACCCCGCCGTGGCGCCAGAATCCGTCACCGATGTACGACGCAGCTGGGCGATGATTTCCATTGCGGCAGCAGACAGCGTCAACTGGATACCCGCTTGGGTGGGTAGCACCTTGGTCGCGGCTGCGGTTGGAGGTTTATCGGGCCAATTAATGTTGCACTCGCCGCAATGGCCCGATGGGTCATCAGAAAGTCTGCTCGAAGAGGGTTTATCACTACGCCTCTCAGGGTTGCAGGCAGCGGCAGTCTGCAACGGTGGTTAAAACGTACATTGAGTAAATACCTGTTCGAGCAGTACATCGACAGTCTGTTTTATTAACGTTAAGTCATTGCGCGGGTTTCATTTATTTAAAGAAGCGTCTTACATCGATGCGTGATAAGTGGCGTTATTTATTGATGATAAAACGCGAAAGTTGCCGTGTAGTTGTAGGGGATTCTCCAAGTTGGCGATTGAAAGGTAAGGCATGTTGTCGAGGTGATGCCTGTTCTGATCATTTTTTATACAGTCATTGCCCTGCATTCTTCCAGCGTCTTGATTTGGCCGCTTACTGGCTGGTTATCACGTGCCAGCCATTTTTCAAAGCCGGTGGCGATAGCGGGCCATTCCGTACTGATTATGCTGTACCACGTGGTATCCCTGTTTTTGCCTTTAACTACCATATGCTGGCGAAAAACACCTTCGAATGTGTAACCCAATCGTACTGCAGTACGTTTGGATCGCGCGTTGTCGTTGTTGCATTTCCACTCCAACCGACGATTGCCCAAGTTGAAGGCTTCTCTGGCCAGCAGGTAGACGGCTTCGGTGCTTTTGGGCGAGCGCTGCATGGGGGCGCCAAATGCCACATGGCCAATCTCGATGCGCCCGTGCTCCGACACGATACACATCAGGCTGAGCAGGCCCTGGGCCTGTTCAGCGGCGCTGTCGATGACTGCATAAAAATGCGGGTCGCGGCTGGCGGCGTTTTTTGTCAGCCATTCATCAAATGCAGAGCGTTCGCTGAAAGGTCCATAAGGCAAGTAATCCCACAGCTTGGGATCACTCGCTGGTCCCTGTAAGGCTAGCCACAAATCGTCGCTATGCCGGGTCGGATCGAGTTTTTCGAGGCGAATGTAAATCCCCTCAAGGGTTCTGCTATCCGGGGCTGCGGCCGGTTGCCAGTGTTGTAGAGATTCGGACATGGCGCGTTCCTTGATTACGACAAAACGTTACGAAATTGAATGAAGCCGGGACGATCTGCGATGCGTTCATACAGGCGAATCGCCGTGGCATTGGTTTCCTGCGTCAGCCAATGCACTTTGGCGCAATCAAGGGCGCGGGCGTGGGCATAAACGTGCTCAATCAACTGGCGTCCCACTCCGGTACCCCGCACCTGCGGGCTGACATACAGGTCTTGCAGGTAACAGGAATTACCCACGCTCCAGTTAGAGCGATGAATGACCGTCTGCACCATGCCCACTGCCTCATCACCTTGCCAGGCAAGGGCCAGATGGGTGGGTTCGGACGGGTCCATGAAGCGCTGCCATGTGCTCTCGCTCACTTCGTCGCCCAGCGTGGTGTTGTAGAACGTCAGGTACGCCTGCCAGAGCGGCATCCAGGCGTCACGATCGGCCGCCGTGGCGGGTTTGATTTGAAGGGACTGAGTCATGGGGCTATTCCTTGGTGATTAAATGAGCGAGTGCGTGGTCTTGCGGGTTATTACTGGCCAAAAGGCCGTCGCGCACGCCCGCCTGATCGGCAGCGCTGCGGCTTTGGCTGAGTTTGCGTTGGCCGATGAGGCGGCTGATGGGCAGGCTGAAACCGACAATCGCCTTGAGCAGGCTGTCGATGTAGTCGCGCGGTGCGTCACTGACCGCCCACGGTTGGGGTCGATTGGCCTCATGGCGCTCGCTTAACCGGGTGACCACGCGCAACAGGCCTGGGCCGTCATCAAAAACAGTGGCCTTGCCGTAAGCATGAACGGCGACGTAGTCCCATGTCGGCACGGCTTTCCCGTGATCGGCTTTGCTGGGGTAGAAGGTCGGGCTGATGTAAGCCTGTTCACCCGCAAAAATGACCATTGCTTCAGCACCCTCGGCCAAGGCGCGCCATTGCGCATTGGCGCGCGCCAAGTGGCCATAGAGCGTGCCGTGGCTGCCTTCATCAGGGCTTAGCAATAAGGGGATGTGACTCGCTGCCAGACCTTGCTCGCCTTGGGTGACGACCACGGGTAGCGGAGTTGCCAGGATTTGGGCATGCAAACGTTCGAGGTCGTTTTCTGCAAAGGCGCGGGGTACGTACATGGAAGATTTCCTTGGCGAATGCCTGCATCCTAGGCAGGCTATTGGCTTGTTGTAAGAGCCACTCCCGGTCAATTTCGTAGGTCCAATTTATGTCGGATTCAGCACTGTCCATCGCTTTCAACCCTGCGGGTATCCAGCTTGACCCCAAAAAGGGGCTGAGCCGACAGCTGTATCACGCGTTGCGTGAGCGCGTGCTGGACGGTCGGCTGAGTAGCGGCGCGCGTTTGCCCGCCAGTCGCGATCTGGCTGCAGCGCTGGGCATTTCACGCAATAGCGTGGTGCGCGCCTACGATCAGCTGTACGCCGAAGGCTTTATCGAGGGACGCATCGGGGACGGCACGTACGTGGCGCAGTTACCCGATAAATCGGCCTTGCCGAAAAAGTTGTCCACCAACTTGTCCACAGGGTTTCCAACAGGCTTACCCACAGGTTTATCCACAAAAATCCCCGTTTTACCTGTAATTACATCCAGTAAAGTTATCCACAGCAGTGCTTTGCACAAGGTAGCCAGGCACTCATTGGACTTGCCGCCGAGTGGTCCTCCGCGGGCTTTTAGGGTGGGCGTTCCGGCCTTTGACTTATTCCCTTTTGATGTATGGAGCAAGCTGCAAGCGGGTTTCTGGCGAAAACCGGATTTACAACAACTGTGCTACGGCGACCCGGCGGGGGATGCGCGATTACGTGGGCTAATCGCAGCGTACTTACGGGCTTCACGGGGATTATCCTGCACAGCTGAACAAATTTTGATCACCTGCGGCGCGCAACAGGGAATTAGCCTTTGTGCACAGTTGCTGGTGGAGCCCGGCGAAGGCGTGGCTGTGGAAAACCCGGGCTACCACGCTGCCGCGCAAGCGTTTGCGATTGCAGGGGCGCAGGTGCTGGGCGTGCCGGTCGATCAAGAGGGCATGCGCTGCGACTTGTTGGCGAGGCTGGCCAATTGCCGTTTGGCGTATGTCACGCCTTCTCACCAGTACCCTTCAGGTGTGACCCTGAGCCTGGCGAGGCGCCTGGAGCTACTCGATTGGGCCGAGCACACCCAAGGCTGGATCGTCGAAGACGACTACGACGGCGAGTACCGTTACAGCGGGGCACCACTGTCGCCACTGGCGGCGCTGGATCGTCAAGGGCGAGTGATCTATGTAGGCACCTTCGGCAAGGTGGCGTTTCCGGCGCTGCGTTTAGGGTATTTGGTGCTGCCCAACGCCCTGATCGAGCCTTTCGCTCAGCGTCGTTCGTTGGATATGCGTCACTCGGAAGTCAGTACTCAGGCCGTGATGGCTGAGTTCATGGCCAGTGGGCACTTTCAGCGTCATATCAGGCGCATGCGCCGTGCTGCCATCAGTCGGCGCAATGCGTTGATGGCGCATTGGCCGCAGGGGGTGGAAGGCTTGGGGGATTTACCGGCGATTGCAGCAGGCCTGCACGTGACCGTGGCGGTCAGTAGCCTTGAGCGCGAGCAAGCCCTGTTGGCGCAAGCCAATGAGGTGGGTGTGGAAATCAACGGCTTGAGCCGCTACTGGCTGCATCACTCCACCGAGCCTGTGGATAACCGTGCCGGGCTGGTGCTCGGGTTCGCAGCCGTGCCCGAAGCGGATATCAAATCCGCGTTAGCGCGGCTCAGCCGCGTGTGGCGATAAAGCCCTGTAGCCGCTGGCGCCGCTGGCGCCGCTGTCGCGGGTTGCGCCAGCGGCTCCGGTCGACTCAGGTGCCCGACTTGATTTTGGTCCAGGCCCGCGTGCGGGCGCGTTCAGCTTCACGGGGCAGTGGGGTCAGGGTGTACAGCGTTGTCATTGCCGCTTCAGTCGGGTACAGGTTCGGGTTGTTGCGGATGCTCGGGGCCACGAGGTCGGTCGCATCTTTGTTCGGGTTGGGGTACCCGACAAAATCACTGATTGGCGCAATGACCTTGGGTTGTAGCAAGTAGTTGATGAAGGTGTAGGCGTCTTCTTTATCTTTAGCGCCTTTGGGGATCGCGAGCATGTCGAACCAGATCGGGGCGCCCTCTTTAGGTAAGCGCATGTCCACGGTCACGCCGTTGTTGGCTTCTTTCGCCCGGTTGGCCGCTTGGGAGAAACTGCCTGAATAACCCACCGCCACGCAGATGTCGCCATTGGCGATGTCGGCCATGTACTTGGATGAGTGGAAATACGTGACATAAGGCCGAATCTTCAACAGCAGCGCTTCAGCTTTGGCGTAGTCCTTTGGGTTGGTGCTGTTGGGATCAAGCCCCAAATGTTGCAGCGCCAGCGGCAAAATTTCCGACGGAGAATCCAGTAACGCCACACCGCATTGTTTGAGTTTGCTGATGTTCTCTTCGTTGAAAATCAGATCCCAGCTGTCCACAGGCGCATTGTCACCCAGTGCGGCTTTGACTTTGTCCGGGTTGAACCCGATCAAGATAGTGCCGTACATGTACGGCACCGCGAACTGGTTGCCGGGGTCGTTGGCTTCGATCAGCTTCATCAACTTGGGATCAAGGTGGTTCCAGTTCGGCAGCTTGCTGCGATCCAGGGGCTGAAACACGCCCGCCTCGATTTGCTTGGCCAGAAACACATTCGACGGCACCACCACGTCATAGCCTGAGTTGCCGGTGAGCAGCTTGGCTTCCAGCGCTTCGTTAGTATCGAAAATGTCGTAGATGAGCTTCACGTTGGTGTCTTTTTTGAAATCCACCAAAGTTTGCGGGGTGATGTAGTCGAACCAGTTGTACACCCGCAACGTGCGGTCTTCGGCATGCACGGCGGCGCTTGCCAGTGCCGCAGCACACAGCGCGGGAGTGAATAAACGCGTAAGAGCTTTCATTGTTGTTAGGTCCTTATTGAGCGCTCAAAAAGCCTTCAAGTACGTTGACGGCATTGACGCCAATCTCTTCTACCGCGTACCCACCTTCCATCACAAACAACGTCGGCTTGCCCAGGCGCGCAATGCGTTCGCCCATGCGCAGGTAGTCCGGGCTGTCGAGCTTGAACTGGGAAATCGGGTCGGTTTTGAACGTGTCCACGCCCAACGAAATCACCAGCACCTCGGCGTCGTAACGCTCGATTTCAGCACACGCCTCTTCCAGGGCGGCGCTCCAGCGATCCCAGGCCGAACCGGCGGCCAGCGGATAGTTGAAGTTGAAACCTTCGCCCGCGCCTTCACCCCGTTCATCTTCGTAGCCCAGAAAGAACGGAAACTCGGCTTCGGGGTGACCGTGAATCGAGGTGAACAACACGTCGTTGCGTGCATAGAAAATCGACTGCGTTCCGTTGCCGTGGTGGTAGTCCACGTCAAGGATGGCCACTTTGCTGCGGCCCTGATCGAGGAATGCCTGCGCCGCAATGGCTGCGTTATTGAGGTAGCAATAACCGCCCATCAAATCGCTGGCGGCGTGATGACCCGGCGGCCTGCACAACGCGAAAGCGCTGTGAGCGCCACGTTGAATTTCTGCTTGTGCTGTAAGCGCCACTTGCGCGGCGCTGTAAGCCGCTTGCCACGTGCCCGCTGTAATTGGCGCGCCGCCATCGAAGCTGTAATAACCCAATTGCCCATGCAGGCTCGTGGGAATGACCGCGCGTAAGGTGCGGGCAGGCCAGGTGTAGGGCAACAAGTCGCCGTCGCGCCCGTGCTCGGTCCAGCGCTCCCACGCGCCCTGGAAAAAATCCAGATAGGCCGGGGTATGAATGCGTTCGATGGGCACGCGGCCAAAATCGCGCGGGGCCTGCACCGGGCCCAGTTCACGGGTTTGAACCCGTTGCAGAATGTGATCGGCACGTGAGGGCATTTCGAAGCAAGGCATCAGTTGCCCGTCCATCAACTCGCAACGGCCGTGATGCAGGTGGTGATCATCTGAATAGATCGTCAGCATTTTTCTTATTCTCCGCAGGCTTGATCGGTGACCTACAGTCTTGCGGCCTCGGACGTTTCAGAGAACGGCAGGAGCGGCCAAAAGGGGATGGATATGGCCAAAATGACTGACCTGAATTCGCCCCTTTTCGGCGCGGGTGTGCGCCATTTTCAGGCATAAAAAACAGACGGCAGGGTGGTGGGGTTAGGCGCGAAACTGGCTGGGTGAGACACCGCTCCAGCGCACGAACGCGTGGCGAAAGCTGGCGGTTTCGCTAAACCCCAGGTTCTCGGCAATCCGGTAGATCGGCCATTCGGTCTCATTGAGTAGCAGTTTGGCGCGCTCAAAGCGCAGGTCGTCGAGCAGCGTTTGATAGCTGCACCCCATGTCGTGCAAGTGGCGACGCAACGTACGCGGCGAGCAGTTCATTTGTTCGGCCAAGCCCTCCAGCCCCGGGGCGGCATGCAGTTGTGCAGCCAACAGCTGGCGGATGCGATCCAGCCACGACTGGCGGCCCGTGAACTCCAGGTTCTGTTTGCGGCAGCGCTCGGCCATCGCCTGATGGGTCACGGCATCGGCCAGCGGCAAGGGTTCATCGAGCCAGCGCGGGTCGAAGCCGAACGCGTTGTCACAGGCTTGGAAGGCGTGTGGGCAGTCAAAGCTGTGCGCGTAGTGGGCGTAATAGTCCGGGGCAGGGTGAGCGAAGCGTGCGCCCGCGAGGGGAAGCGGACGGCCTAATAAATCCTCGCAAATGACTTTGAGCGACGTCAGGCACAGCTCGGCGTTGAATACAGCCAAGTGCGGGCTTTCGCGATAACCGGTTGCGCAGAACCAGACGACCTCGTCTTCAACGTTCAGGCTCAGTTCAAAAAGTGTTCCCAGCAGCGCCGGGTAGCGCAAAGCCAGGCGTAAAGCGTCACCTAAGGTGGCACTGGTGAGTAAGGCGTAACCCAGCATGCCGTAGGACGACACGTGCATACGTTGACCCAATTCCAGACCGATTTCGCGGCGAATGGCCACGGCGTTGGCGCACACGCGCATTTCCTGATTGGTGGTGATGCGCGTGTCGGCGCGGCTCAAATCGGCGGCGCGTATACCGCTGCCGGCCAATAGCGCTTCACTGGACAAGCCTTCGGCCCTGAAGGTGCTGAGCACCAACGAAACCGCGTTCAGGGTGGTGAGATGGGAATGCAGCATGCTCGCTTCCAGCGGGAGGATGCTGGAAGGGAGCAAGTTGTGTGCCGGATAACGATGTGATGAGGGCGTTACACCAGCTCCCCGCACACATCGAGTTCAATCAGGCGGCGCACTTCGGTCAATGGCAGGTCGGCACCCAGCAAGGCATGGAGCTTGCCAAACACCGCTTCGCGGGTCATGCCGCCACCTGAGAGCACACCCGCCTCACGTAGGCGGCTACCGGCTTCGTACACGTCCAGCTCCACACCGCCTTCATGGCATTGAGTGATGGCGACAATCACGATGCCGTTTTCCTGCGCCCGTTGCAGGCTGGCGAGGAAAGCCGGGTCGTCACTGGGGCCTGTGCCGCTGCCGAAACACTCCAGTACCAGGGCTTCGATGCCGCTGTTGAGCAGCGCATCGAGTTGCGGCGCGCCAATGCCCGGCACCAGTGGCAGCACGCCCACGTTAGCCATGTGCTTAGGCCGGGTGTAGAGCAGCTCGCCGGGGATGTAATCCGCCGGGGTGCCACCGCCGTTGCGGGTGAGCGTCACGAACGGGTTGCGCCCGAAGCTGCGCACTTTGGCGCAACGGGTGGGCGCCATCAGTTGGCCATGGAAGTACAGCTGAACCCCGTGTGGTTGGCCTTGGCTCAATGCTGACAACGCGCCGCTGACGTTTTCCCACGCGTCGCTGTCAGGCACGCCCGCGGGCAGCATGGAGCCGGTGAACAGTACCGAAGCTGGCAGGCCGATCAGTTGAAAGCTCATTGCCGCCGCGCTGTAGGCCAGTGTGTCTGTGCCATGCAGGACCAGGACGGCGTCGCAGCCTTCCTGCTCGATTGCCGCAATGATCGCGGCACTCAGGCGCAGCCAGTAGGCGGGGGTCATGTTGGCGCTGTCGATCAGCGGGCTCATTTCGCGAAAGCACCATTGCGGCACGTTCAAGTCGGGCTGGCTGGCGAGAAACTCGCCCATGCGCGCTTCAAAACCCGAGGCAGGCGCAAGGCCGTTGGCGCTGGCTTGCATGCCGATGGTGCCACCGGTGTAGAGCACCATCACGCGTTCGGCAGGGTAGGAAGTGGCAGCAGTCATGTGTAGTCCCCATAAGCAAAAACGCGGCGGTTCTGTTCAGAACCGCCGCGTCAGTGTCAGCGTTTTGTGTCTTCGACCTTGGCGGCCGGTGTCGGCGGCCAGGCCTTCAAGTCCAGGTCCAGGTCCGAGAATTTACTGGAATCGAACACCGGTGTCTTGATCCCGGCGCGACGTTGGTCGTCGTAGTCCTTGAGCACGCGCATACAAATTTTGAACAGCATGGCCAAGGCAATCAGGTTCACGAACGCCAGCATGGTCATGGTGATGTCAGCGAAGGCGAAGACCGTTTGCAGGTTTTCAATCGAGCCCCAGAAGATCAACACCAGCACCAGTGCGCGGTAGCCCATCAGTGCCTTGCGGTTTTCACCGACCAGGAAACGCAGGTTGTTCTCGCCCAGGTAGTAGTTGTAAAGCATCGAGGTGAACACGAACAACGCCAGGGCCACGCTGATAAAAATGCGGCCCCATTCACCGACAACAGCGGCCAGCGAGTTTTGGGTCAGGGCAATGCCGTCGCCTTCAAAGCCCGGCGTGTAAAAGCCCGATAGCAAAATCAGCAGCGCTGTACAGGTGCAGATGACAAAGGTGTCGAGGAACACGCTGAATGCTTGCACCACGCCCTGCGCGATCGGGTGCTCAACGTCTGCCACTGCGGCCACGTTCGGAGCGCTGCCCAAGCCTGCTTCGTTGGCGAATACGCCACGTTTGACACCCATCACAATCGCGCTGCCGATCAGGCCGCCAAACACCGGGTCCATGCCGAAGGCGCTTTTGACAATGTGGCCGAGCATGGCTGGCACTTGGTCAAACTGCAGCACGATCACGTACAGGGTCACGGCGATGTAGGCGAGGGTTTTGACCGGCACCAGCAGGTCGGCCACCGAGGCGATGCGTTTGATACCGCCGATGAACACCAGGCCCAGCAGCACGGCGATGGCGAAACCGGTGTAGTTAACCTCAAAACCGAAAGCGTCTTGCAGCGAGTGCGTCACGGCGTGGGCTTGCAGGCCCATGAAGGCAAAGCCGAAGGTGATCAGCAACAACACCGCCATCAGTTTGCCCATCCAGGCTTTGCCCAACCCGTGCTTCATATAGAAGGAAGGACCGCCCCGCAGTTGGCCTTCGGCATCGCGGCGTTTGTACAGTTGGCCCAAAGAGCATTCGATCAGGCTGCTGGACATGCCGACCAGCGCGGTCACCCACATCCAGAACACGGCGCCGGGGCCGCCGAGGGTCACGGCAATGCCGACGCCCGCGATGTTGCCCGCGCCCACACGGCCCGCAAGGCTCAGCATCAATGCCTGAAACGAGCTCAGTTGACCGGCGCTGCTGCGCAAGCTGTCTTTGAACACCGCAAACATGTGCAGGAAGTAACGAAACTGAACGAAACGCGAGCGGATCGTGAAGTAGCCACCGAGCCCAACCATGAGCACGATTAGCACTTTCCCTGAGAGGAAGTCATTGATGACTTCAAGCATGGATTATTCCTCGCTGTTTTTATCTGATGGCAATACGGCCGGATCGAAATATCGCGTTACACCCGTGTGTGCAGGGCAAAAACGTAGGCGATCAAGGCGACCCTGGCCATGTTGCTGCTTGGTTTACGATGCTGTTTGCGCAGTGCCGCTGGCCGCTGTTGCGGGGCCGATGCATGGCAAGAGGGCGGGCACTATACCTAGGCGCAGTGGAAGCGTCTGCATAAGCCATTGATTTTTCATGTGCACACGTCTGAAAAGTGCTGTTTTGGTGTAGGAATTAACCTTGATTCCGGGGGGCCAGCACGTGCCGATATCACTGCGTGGCAGTGGCTGAAAATCGGATGGACGGGCGCCTTGCCCTCGATCGTTGCTGCAAGCCGCACCCTGTTCTTAGGCAGGAGCTCAACGCCACGCACGATGGGCTGCGAACCGCTAAAAAAGAGGGTTTTCGTACGACGCTTCCCTTTCAATCCGCAGAAACTTCCTTGAAAATCCCGTTCGCTTGCGCCTGCCAATATCGGGGTCTAGTCTCGGCCCATCGCTGCACACTCAGCGGTCGGGTTTAGTCGCCCGGTATGAAACCAGGCGCAAGGCGCCACCTCCGCGAGGCGTTTTTTTCGGCCTCTCGTTTTATGGTGGCCGTGCGCAGGGCGCCTTCGAGCGCGCCGGGTTCCTGGTTTCTCCGGTCGACTAACCTGCGTACGGCTGCCACCCATTCGTTTAGTCGCGACAGGTGACAGCTCCTTTATTGAAACCAGGAGTGATGTCATGAAAAAAATTGTTCCAGATCCCCCTTCGTCCATCCTGCCGGATGCGGCGCAGTGCCTTTCTCCGTCACTTGACCGTGCGGCCGCCGAACGCGCGCTCAATTACTACCTTGACGACCATCAGCCTGCTCGCCCCGTGGGGACGGCCACGTATGCCATCCCGGACAGTGTCAATTTAGAAGCGGCCCTGGCCCAGGCGTCAGACTTGTTGCGCTGCATGGGGGCAACGGCGAGCGAGGCGGGGAATGGATTGAACGGGTCGCCGCGTGATGTGGTGTTGTCGATTGTGTATCTGGCGGAGCTGGCCAAGGCGTACGTCGACAAATCGCTGGACTGTCTGGTGACGCACTAAGCCGCACGCGCCTGCTTGGCGACAGGCGCGTCAACCCCCTCATGGCGTGCAACGATACGCGAGCAAAAAAAAGGACCTGCAGATAAATCTGCAAGTCCTCAAAAGGTGAGAGGTGTCTAGTCCCTCGACCTGGTGATCGTGTTACCGCATCAGGCCTTCAGAGGCACCAGACGCGGAGCAATCATGTTTTCCGGGCGCAGGATGTCGTCGAGCATGGCGTCGTCGAGCAAGCCTTCTTCACGCACCAGTTCCAGCACGCCGCGGCCGCTTTCAAGGGCGATGCGGGCGATGCGGGTGGCGTTTTCATAGCCGATGTACGGGTTCAGTGCGGTCACCAGGCCGATCGAATGTTCGACCAGTTCGCGGCAACGCGCTTCGTTGGCGGTGATGCCGACGATGCAGTGTTCGCGCAGCATGTCCATGGCACGTTGCAGCAAGCGGATCGAGTCGAAGATCTTGAAGGCGATCAACGGCTCCATCACGTTCAATTGCAGTTGGCCACCTTCGGCGGCGATGGTCAGTGCCAAGTCGTTACCGATGATCTGGAACGCCACCTGGTTAACGGCTTCCGGGATAACCGGGTTGACCTTGCCGGGCATGATCGAGCTGCCGGGCTGACGCGCTGGCAGGTTGATTTCATTGATACCGGTACGTGGGCCGCTGGACAGCAGGCGAAGGTCGTTGCAGATCTTCGACAGCTTGACCGCTGTACGCTTGAGCATGCCGGAGAACAGTACGAACGCGCCCATGTCGGAGGTGGCTTCGATCAGGTCGGCAGCCGGAACCAGCGGGTGACCGCTGATGGTGGCCAGACGGGTCACGGCCAGGTGCTGGTAGCGCGGGTCGGCGTTGATGCCCGTGCCAATCGCGGTACCGCCCAGGTTCACTTCGGTCAGCAGCTCTGGCGCCAGTGTCTTCAGGCGTGCCAAGTCTTCGCCCAATGTGGTGGCGAATGCGTGGAATTCCTGGCCGAGGGTCATCGGCACAGCGTCTTGCAGCTGGGTACGGCCCATCTTCAGGACGTGGTTGAACTCGACGCCTTTGGCCGCGAAGGCCTGAATCAGGCTGTCGAGGCTGGCCAGCAGCGCGTCGTGACCCAACAACAGGCCCAGACGGATGGCCGTCGGGTAAGCGTCGTTGGTGGACTGCGCCATGTTTACGTCGTTGTTTGGGTGCAGGTATTGGTATTCGCCTTTCTGGTGGCCCATGGCCTCCAGCGCGATGTTGGCGATCACTTCGTTGGCATTCATGTTGGTTGAAGTGCCAGCGCCGCCTTGAATCATGTCCACCACGAACTCTTCATGGAAGTCGCCGCGTACCAGACGGGCGCAGGCTTCGCTGATGGCCGCATGCTTTGGCGCGCTCAGGTGGCCCAGTTCGCGGTTAGCATCTGCCGCGGCTTGCTTGACCATGGCCAGGGCCACAACCAACTTTGGGTAATGCGAAATCGGAACGCCGGAGAGACGGAAGTTGTTCACCGCTCGCAGGGTCTGGATGCCGTAATACGCTTGAGCGGGTACTTCGAGTACGCCAAGCAGGTCTTTTTCAGTGCGGAAAGATGCAGCGGAGGACATGATAGAAATCATCTCGATAAGGACCCGGTATAGGCCGGAACGCTGCGAATCCTAGGCTTGCGGACTATTTTGGGCCAATGCCTTTAAACACTATCCTATGCAGAAACGGCATAATGCCGACGTGACGCGACGGGCGCGTCGAACGTGTGACCCAAATTGGTGCACCTCGGAGAGGCTCAATGAATCTCGAAAGTAAATGGCTGGAAGACTTCAGTGCACTGGCCGCCACCCGCAGTTTTTCTCAAGCGGCTGAGCGTCGTTTCGTGACGCAACCGGCCTTCAGTCGACGTATTCGCAGCCTCGAAGCGGCCTTGGGGCTGACGTTGGTGAATCGTTCCCGCACCCCGGTGGAGTTGACTGCGGCCGGTCAACTGTTTTTGGTCACCGCGCGTACGGTGGTCGAGCAGTTGGGCGAGGTGTTGCGCCACCTGCATCACCTTGAAGGCGGGCAGGGTGAGGTCATGCAAGTGGCTGCCGCGCACTCGCTTGCGCTGGGTTTTTTCCCGCGCTGGATCGCGCAATTGCGCAATGAAGGGCTGAACATTGCGACACGCCTTGTTGCGACTAACGTCGGAGACGCGGTGCATGCATTGCGCGAGGGCGGCTGCGATTTGATGCTGGCTTTTTACGATCCGGACGCTGCGTTGCAGATGGACCCGGAGATTTTCCCGTCGTTGCATTTAGGCAATACCGAAATGTTGCCAGTGTGCGCTGCCGATGCGGACGGCAAACCGCTGTTCGACCTGGAAGGCGATGCAAGCGTGCCCTTGCTGGCCTACAGCGCGGGGGCGTTTTTAGGGCGCTCGGTCAATTTGCTGCTGCGCCAGCGCAGCCTGCGCTTTACCACTATTTATGAAACTGCCATGGCAGATAGCCTCAAGAGCATGGCGCTAGAGGGGCTGGGCATTGCCTGGGTGCCTCATTTGAGCGTGCGCGCCGAGCTGGCGCGCGGCGAACTGGTGGTGTGTGGCGGGCCGCAATGGCACGTGCCCCTGGAGATTCGTCTGTATCGCTGTGCGTTGGTGCGCAAGGCTAACGTGCGATTGCTGTGGCGCAAGCTGGAAGGCGGGGCTACCCCTTCGGCAACGTGAAAAGGAAGGCCTGTCGAGCAGGCCTATCCGCTTATTCGACGCTTTCGTTAAAAGCCGAATGGGCAACCACGCGTGCGGGGGGTCAGGGGGCGTCTTTCAGGTAATTAACAATGTGCTCACGGTTTTTCCGGGTATAGCGATAGCAGTTTGCACGGGCTGCACTCACCTCTGGGTACACATAGGTTTCGCACGGGATACCCCAGGGGTTCCAGCCTATTTCCGCGTCTTCATGAGTCGCTGTGAAACTATGCCCTACTTCATGGGCAATCACTTGGTAGCTACTGACACTGGCAATGAGGGCGGGTTTTCGCGGGATGGCGGCCCCTAAGACCTGGTCGTTAATCTTGCCATTGATCACCAGAATGTAGCGCTCGGTTTGGGTCCAGCCCAAGTTGTTGGCGTTTTTATAGGCGGCGGCCACGGCCATCCAGCGATCCGCGACCTCTTGAGCGCTTTTGGAGGTGTAGTTGAAATCAGTGACCCCCGGAATGTTTCTTAGCAAGTTGAATTTGAATGTGCGCCCTGTAATGGCAGAGATTTCGTCCGTGAAGTCTTTGAAATATTGAAGGGCGAGAACACGATCGCTCAAGGTCACATCGTTGTGTACAAAAATATGAAACGTGATGGGCTTCATCTATAAATCCTTTTATGCATGAAGAGCGCTTTGCAGGGTGTGCTGGGCACGGTGTCATGTCGCTTGTTATCAAGCTGGCTTCATTAGTTAAGGCGTAGACGGGGGGGTTAACGACGCGTGGTGTCTGTGAGTCGACCTGCTTTTTTCGCCTGTGGCTGTAAGTTTTTTCGATTGCGTGTTGGCGTGGCCGCAGGATGCGCGGGCGTGCATGTGGCCTGACCCAAGGGTCAGTAAAACCGGGTGTTTGCACGATTTAAATGGCTGCGGACAGATGGTCGTCAAAGGTGCTTTTAACGCACTTCTTTGGGGTATACTGCGCGGCCTTCGGCTGGCTTGACCGGCCTTAATTCCTATAACAAGCCACGTCGGATCCCCCACGTGGCTTGTTGTTTTTTGACGCGCCTGCGGGCGCCCAAGAGAAGAGGCGCGACGATGAGTGCACTGGTAGGCGTGATCATGGGCTCCAAGTCCGATTGGTCCACCCTCAGCCACACCGCCGATATGCTGGAAAAACTCGGCATTCCTTACGAAGTGAAAGTGGTCTCTGCCCACCGCACGCCGGATTTGCTGTTCCAGTATGCCGAAGAGGCCGAAGGCCGCGGAATCGAGGTCATTATTGCCGGTGCCGGTGGCGCAGCCCACTTGCCAGGCATGTGTGCGGCAAAAACCCATTTGCCTGTGCTCGGCGTGCCGGTGCAGTCATCGATGCTGTCGGGCGTCGACTCGCTGTTGTCGATCGTGCAAATGCCCGCGGGCATTCCAGTGGCGACGCTGGCCATCGGCAAGGCCGGGGCGATCAACGCCGCGTTGTTGTCCGCCAGCATCCTGGGCGCCAAGCACCCGCAGTTCCATACCGTGTTGAAAGCATTCCGTGCTGAACAGACTGACAGCGTGCTGGACAATCCAGACCCGCGCCTGGCCTGAGGTTTCTAACGATGAAAATCGGTGTAATCGGTGGCGGCCAGTTGGGTCGCATGCTGGCTCTGGCGGGCACTCCGCTGGGCATGAACTTCGCCTTCCTTGACCCTGCGCCTGACGCCTGTGCGGCGCCTTTGGGCGAGCATCTGCGTGCGGATTACGGCGATCCGGATCACCTGCGCCAGTTGGCGGACGAAGTCGATCTGGTGACCTTTGAGTTCGAAAGCGTGCCGGCCGAAACCGTGGCGTTCCTGTCGCAGTTCGTACCGGTGTACCCGAGTGCCGATGCGCTGCGCATTGCCCGTGATCGCTGGTTCGAAAAAAGCATGTTCAAGGACTTGGGTATTCCTACCCCGGCCTTTGCCGACATTCAGTCCCAGGCGGACCTGGATGCAGCGGTGGCCAGCATTGGCCTGCCAGCCGTGCTCAAAACCCGCACCCTGGGTTACGACGGCAAGGGCCAAAAAGTGCTGCGCACCCCGGCCGATGTGGTGGGTACGTTTGCCGAACTGGGCAGCGTCGCATGCTTGCTGGAAGGGTTTGTACCCTTCACGGGTGAAGTGTCGCTGATCGCCGTGCGCGGTCGTGATGGCGAAACCCGGTTCTACCCGTTGGTGCATAACACCCACGACAGCGGCATTCTCAAGCTGTCGGTTGCCAGTACCGACCACCCGCTGCAAGCGCTGGCCGAAGACTACTCCAGCCGTGTGCTCAAGCAGCTGGATTACGTGGGCGTGATGGCGTTCGAGTTCTTTGAAGTCGACGGGGGTCTCAAGGCCAACGAAATCGCGCCTCGGGTTCACAACTCGGGTCACTGGACCACCGAAGGCGCCGAATGCAGCCAGTTCGAAAACCACCTGCGTGCCATTGCTGGCCTGCCGCTGGGTTCGACGGCCAAAGTGGGCGAGAGCGCCATGCTCAACTTTATTGGTACGGTGCCTGCGGTTGAGAAGGTGGTGGCGATTGCCGATTGCCATTTGCATCACTACGGCAAGGCGTTCAAGGCGGGTCGTAAAGTGGGCCACGCCAACTTGCGCTGTGCCGACATGGCGACCCTGCAAGCGCAGATCCTGCGGGTTGAAGCGCTGATCGACGAAGCATAAACGGTACATCGGCGGGAACCATTCGGTTGCCGCCGCCCTCTGATGGCGTGATGCCAAAGTGCTGTCTAGGCTTTGGTTTAACACCATTCAAAGAGAGGGATCGTCCATGGGCATCATCGGAACCATTTTTATCGGCTTGATCGTTGGCCTGCTGGCCCGTTTCCTGAAGCCGGGCGACGACAGCATGGGCTGGATCATGACCATCCTGCTGGGTATCGGCGGTTCGTTGGCAGCTACGTACGGCGGCCAGGCGCTGGGTATCTATAAGGCGGGCGAAGGTGCCGGCTTTATCGGCGCAGTGGTCGGTGCCGTGATTCTGCTGATCATTTACGGCATGGTCTCTAAAAAGAACTGACCGGATGCGGCTTCTCTCTGCGCCAGGCGCAGAGAGGGCTAGAATGCGCGGCGTCCTACGTCTTTCTTAGTTGAGTCCGCCATGCGCCGTCTTGTAATGACCTTTCTTTTGCTGGGCGCAAGCCTGGTACACGCGGCAGACTTGCCGGAAACCGATTGGCTCGAGCTGATGCCGAAGTCGGATCAATTAGCCCTCGAACAAATGCCCGAAATCGATCATGACTCACCTGAAGCGCAGGGGACGTTTACCGATAAGGGTGGCCTGAAACAAAGCGAAGGCCTGCCAGCCGTTATGTATTCCACCAAGACAGTGGCCAGCATGAACGGCAAGACCATCCGTCTGGGCGGCTATCCGGTGCCGCTCGAAAGCGACGCGAAAGGGCGCAGCACGCTGTTTTTCCTCGTGCCTTACCCGGGTGCCTGTATCCACGTTCCGCCTCCGCCTCCCAATCAATTGGTGCTGGTGCGTTATCCAAAAGGCTTGAAGCTGGATGACATTTACACGCCGTTGTGGGTAACGGGCACGTTGAAGGTCGAAAAGGTTACCAATGACTTGGCCGATGCGGCGTATGCGCTGGACGCCGGGCAGGTGCGGGTGGTGAAGGAAGAGGATCTGTAAGGGTTTGTAAGTCGCTGACAGGCCGCACGTGTTGATCGCGGCCTCGTGCTGATTGTCAGCGGTTACAGGTGTCAGAGCGCGGTTGTGCCAATACTGACGCCCAGCGTGTGGCTGGCGCCCGGCTCCAGTGTGACGACGTCGTCCATTACGTTGGCGGTTTCGATGCACAGCATGCGCTGCCAGCCGTCGGCGGCCATGTCGTTGAAACGCGCGGTCTTGTCGATCCACGGGTTCCAGATCACAGCGCTGCGTGAACCCTCGCTCTGGAGGGTGATGCGACGTTCCCATTCAGGGTCAACGATGCTCAGTGTGTCAGGGGTGTTGAGGTAGATGCGGTCGGTTTCGCCGCTGAAGGTCAAATCCCCTGACTGCTTGACGCGTTTCCAGTCATCCAAAGTTTCGATGTAGGTCAGCCCCTCCACGCCTTCGACACGCACCTGGCTTACATTGCTGACCGCAAAATAGCTGTGCAGCGCCTGGCTGATGCTGACCGATGTGTTGCTGCGGTTATGGCTGACGAGGCTCAGGTGCAGGTGGGTGTCGAGGCGGATCTTCAGGGTCAGCGATACGTCGTGCGGCCAACCGGGCAGGCCGCCCTCTACGTGCGGCAAGCCCAGTTCTATATGCAGCGCTTCGCCGGCGTCATCGTAATCCAGCAGTTCCCACTCTCGGGTGCGTACCAGACCATGGGCGGTGGGGGGTTCTGCGCTGGCACGCATGGCTTGCACGCTGGGCGGGTTGAGGGCTAGGTTGCCAAACCATGGCCAGCAAATCGGTACACCCGCACGAATACCTTTGCCGTGGACGAACTGCGCCTTTTCGTTCAGCCAGATCACCGGTTTGTCGTCACCGACCTGATAGCTCAGCACCTGCGCGCCCTGTTTGGCGATCAGCAGTTGCGCTTGCCCGTGGATAAAGTGCCAGCAGTCCAGCTCGCCCAATTTCAATGAAGTGCTCGGGAGTGACGTGTGGCTGGGCATGACAGGCTCTCTTTACAGGACAAGGGCAGCAGTAGACAGGCAAAACGCCGTCAGGTTTAACGCCGTGGCGGCACCGAGCGCGTGCGGCCGCTGCCATCGATGGCGACGAACACAAATACGGCTTCGGTCACTTTGCGCCATTCGCTGGACAGCGGGTCGTCGCTCCACACTTCGACCATCATCTGGATCGAGCTGCGGCCGATTTCCAGGGCTTGGGTATAGAAGGACAGTTGGGCACCGACTGCCACTGGGACCAGAAACGCCATGCGGTCAATGGCGACGGTGGCGACACGCCCGCCTGCCACTTTGCTGGCCATGGCCGTGCCAGCGAGGTCCATCTGGGACACCAGCCAACCGCCGAAAATATCACCGAAACCATTGGTTTCGCGTGGCAGTGCAGTAATTTGCAAGGCCAGGTCGCCTTGCGGGATTGGATCTTCTTGTTCGAGCTCTAGCATGCCGAAGGGCCTCTGACCCGTGATTCATCATGTGTATTGCGGGTGAAAAAGCGTCTTTAGAAAAACGATTCAGCCCGAACATACTCCGTTCGTCACGTTCTTCCCAAGCCGCACCAAGGGGAAACAACTTCGAGGTATCGGCTGAAGGGACGCATTAGGGCGTGTCGTACAGCCACTCAAAATCCGCAGGTCGTTGCTTACGGTCCGCGAGTATATCGGTCGGCAACGCCGTCTACGACCGTCTGATTCTGCTTTTTAAAGGGGCGACACGTCTACCTCTGTGCTTTTGCAGGCAATTTGTTATCGTTCGTGACCGCCCGGCCTATGCCTGGGGCGTTGCCGCTTTTGCCTAGCCTAATAAGAGATGCCCAAATCCTATGATCACCGAGCCTTCCAGTGCTGCGCCACCTTCGCGTCCCTTGACCCGTAATGACTACAAAACACTCTCGTTGTCTGCCTTGGGCGGCGCGCTGGAGTTTTACGATTTCATTATTTTTGTGTTCTTTGCCACGGTCGTCGGCAAGCTGTTTTTCCCGGCCGATATGCCCGAGTGGCTACGACTGATGCAAACCTTCGGCATTTTCGCTGCCGGTTATCTCGCACGGCCACTGGGCGGCATTGTCATGGCGCACTTTGGCGACCTGCTGGGGCGCAAGAAGATGTTCACCTTGAGCATTTTCATGATGGCTGTACCGACGCTGATCATGGGTTTGCTGCCGACGTATGCGCAGATCGGCATGTGGGCGCCGATCCTGTTGCTGCTGATGCGCGTTATTCAGGGTGCGGCCATTGGGGGTGAAGTGCCGGGCGCGTGGGTCTTTGTGGCCGAGCACGTACCGCCACGGCATGTGGGCTACGCCTGCGGCACGCTGACCTGCGGCCTGACAGCGGGTATTTTGCTGGGCTCGCTGGTGGCCACGGCCATCAACACCCTTTACACCCCGATGGAAGTGTCTGACTACGCGTGGCGTATTTCCTTCTTGCTCGGCGGCGTATTTGGTTTGTTTTCGGTCTACTTGCGTCGCTGGTTGCATGAAACCCCGGTGTTTGCCGAGTTGCAACTGCGCAAGGCACTGGCCGAAGAAGTGCCGCTCAAAACTGTCTTGCGTGACCACCGTGGTGCCATCGCAGTGTCGATGCTGCTGACATGGTTGTTGTCGGCCGGGATCATCGTGGTGATCTTGATGACCCCGACCGTGCTGCAAACCATTTATGGTTTCTCGGCCACGGTTTCATTGAAAGCCAACAGCCTGGCCATTGTTTTCCTGAGCTTGGGATGCATCGCGTCGGGCGCATTGGCGGACCGATTTGGTGCGGGCAAGGTGTTCGTCTTCGGCTGTGCTGCGCTGTTGATTACCTCGTGGACCTTCTATCACAGCCTGTTGCAACACCCGGATTGGTTGTTTCCGCTGTACGCATTGAGTGGTTTGTTTGTAGGCACCATCGGGGCGGTGCCGTATGTCATGGTTAAAGCGTTCCCGCCCGTTGTGCGTTTCAGCGGTTTGTCGTTTTCCTACAACCTGGCGTACGCGATTTTCGGCGGTCTGACCCCGATGGCCGTGACGTTGCTGCTCAAAGAAAGCCCGATGGGCCCGGCGTATTACGTTGCAATCATTTGCACCATGGGTTTATTGGTCGGTGCTTATCTGTGGAAGAAAGGCCGCTGACCCCCGGCCTCTAGCCCTAGGGCGCGCCCGCGCCACTTCTCTGGAAGGCCAGCCATTCATTGCGAATGCTGGCCTTTCATCTAATTGTCACAATCGGTTCATAGAGTAGTCACATGGCCTGCAGATACTGGCCCCCGATTCATCTAACCCCGTTTGCTAGGAGTAAGGCATGAGACTGAAGCGTGTGATGGCGGCCCTGACTTTTGTCGCCGCAGGCGTTGCAACTGCGAATGCGGTTGCCGCGGGTGTTGATCCGGCAATCCAGCCGTACGTTAAGACCACTGGTGTGTCGGGTAACCTCTCCAGCGTTGGTTCCGATACCCTGGCGAACCTGATGACCTTGTGGGCTGAGGCCTACAAAAAAGAATACCCGAACGTCAATATCCAGATTCAGGCTGCCGGTTCCTCGACCGCGCCCCCTGCGATTACAGAAGGCACCGCTAACCTGGGCCCGATGAGCCGCAAGATGAAAGACAACGAACTGGCAGCCTTCGAGCAGAAGTACGGCTACAAGCCGACCGCCATCCCGGTGGCCGTCGATGCCTTGGCGGTGTTCGTGCACAAAGACAACCCGATCAAGCACATGACCATGGAGCAAGTTGACGCTGTCTTCTCCTCCACGCGTCTGTGTGGCGGCAAATCGGACATCAAAACCTGGGGTGACCTGGGAGTGACCGGCGATCTGGCCAACAAGCCGGTGCAACTGTTTGGTCGTAACTCGGTGTCCGGTACGTACGGCTACTTCAAAGAAGAAGCCTTGTGCAAAGGTGACTTCAAGCCAAACGTGAACGAGCAACCGGGCTCGGCCTCGGTGGTGCAGTCGATCAGCAGCTCGCTGAACGGCATCGGTTATTCGGGCATCGGTTACAAGACCGCCAGCGTGAAAACCGTGCCGCTGGCCAAGAAAGGCAGCACTGAGTTCGTTGAAGACACTGAAGAGAACGCATTGAACGGCAAATACCCGCTGTCGCGTTTCCTTTACGTGTACGTGAACAAAGCACCGAACAAGCCGCTGAACCCGCTGGAAGCCGAGTTCATCAAGCTGGTGCTGTCCAAACAAGGTCAAGAAGTCGTGGTCAAGGATGGCTACATCCCGCTGCCCGCCAAAGTTGCTGCCAAAGCCTTGGCCGACCTGGGTTTGAAAGAAGGCGCATAACCCTGTAGTTGCTGCCTCAGGCTGTAATCAAGGCATGCAGCCTGCGGCCGCGACATCAGGTTCTGAGCCCGGTAACTACTTAATTTTCCACTCCGCTGCCAGCCCCACTGGGCAGCGGCTTTTTTGCGTCACTGCTTTGTCATCTTTTTGTCATACAGGACCGCTAGGGTGTGCGCATGAATGATCTGGCCAATTCCCCAATGACTACGACATCCGCTCCCAAGCGCATTGATTTCAATACGCCTGAACTGCAACGCAAGCGCCGCATCCGCGCGCTTAAAGATCACCTGACCCGCTGGTATGTATTTATCGGCGGTCTTGCCGTGCTCGGCGCGATCACCCTGATTTTCTTCTTCCTCGGGTATGTGGTGCTGCCACTGTTTCAGGGCGCCGACCTGAATGCCAAGCAGGCGATTACGCCTGTGTGGATGCAGGACGCAGGCAAGCCGTTGATGCTGTCGGTTGAAGAGCAGAATCAGGTCGGTATGCGCGTGTCCGATCAGGGCATGGTGCTGTTTTTCAATGCCAAGAACGGCGATGAGCTCTCCCGCGTGAACCTGCCGCTGCCTGCCGACACTCATGTGACGTCGCTGGGTGAGGATCAACCGGGTAACCCGGTGGTGGCCTTGGGCTTGTCCAATGGCCAGGCGCTGGTGTTCCGCCACACGTATAAAGTCAGCTACCCGGATGGCAACAAGACCATCACCCCGGCCATCGAATACCCGTACGGTCAGGCGCCTGTCGCGCTTGATCCTCAAGGGCGTGCGCTGGATCACGTGAACCTCAGCGTGAACGATTCAACGCTGGTGCTGGCCGGTTCTACCGGCGCGCAGTTGCACGTGCTGTCGTTGGCCAGTGAAGAAAACATGATGACGGGTGAGGTCACGAACTCCGAAACCCGCATCGAGTTGCCGCAGATGACCGAGAAGGTCAAAGCGTTGTACATCGACCCGCGTCAGCAATGGCTGTATGTCATCAATGGTCGTGCTCAAGCGGACGTGTTCAGCCTGCGCGAAAAAAGCTTGAATGGCCGTTACAAATTGGCTGAAGACGCCACCACTGAAATCACGGCCAGTACCCAGTTGGTGGGTGGCATTTCGCTGATCCTGGGTGATTCCACCGGCACCCTGAGCCAGTGGTTCATGGCCCGCGACCCAGATGGTGAACAGCGTTTCAAGCACATTCGCAGCTTCAAAATGGGCGACTCACCGATTGTTGAAATCACCGCCGAACAACGCCGCAAAGGTTTCCTGGCGCTGGACGCCGCAGGTGAAATTGGTGTGTTCCACAGCACCGCGCACCGTACTCTGCTGGTCGAGAAGGTCGCTGAAGGCCCCGGCATCATGGCGCTGTCACCACGCGCCAACCGCATCATCGTGGAAGAGGGCGGCAAGCTGCTGCCGCTGACCTTGAAGAACCCGCACCCGGAAGTGTCCTGGAGCGCGCTGTGGAGCAAGGTCTGGTACGAGAACTACGACGAACCGAAATACGTCTGGCAATCAACTGCGGCCAACACCGACTTCGAACCGAAGATGAGCCTCGCGCCTTTGACCTTCGGTACGTTGAAAGCCGCGTTCTACGCGATGTTGCTGGCTGCCCCGCTGGCAGTTGCCGCGGCTATTTACACCGCTTACTTCATGGCCCCGAGCCTGCGCCGTAAGGTCAAGCCGGTGATCGAACTGATGGAAGCGATGCCGACAGTGATTCTGGGCTTCTTCGCCGGCCTGTTCCTGGCCCCGTATGTGGAAGGGCATTTGCCGGGGATTTTTAGCCTACTGATGCTGTTGCCGATCGGGATTTTGCTGGCGGGCTTCACTTGGAGTCGTCTGCCGGAGTCCATCCGCCTGCGCGTGCCGGATGGCTGGGAAAGCCTGATTTTGATTCCGGTGATTCTGTTCATTGGCTGGCTGTCGCTGTACATGAGCCCGTTCATGGAAGCATGGTTCTTCGGCGGCGACATGCGCTTGTGGATCTCCCACGACCTGGGTATCACCTATGACCAGCGCAACGCTCTGGTCGTCGGCCTGGCGATGGGTTTTGCAGTGATCCCGAACATTTACTCGATTGCTGAAGATGCCGTGTTCAGCGTGCCGCGCGGCCTGACGCTGGGTTCGCTGGCGCTGGGTGCCACGCCGTGGCAAACCATGACCCGCGTGGTCATCCTGACCGCCAGCCCGGGCATTTTCTCGGCACTGATGATCGGCATGGGCCGTGCGGTAGGCGAGACCATGATCGTGCTGATGGCCACTGGCAACACGCCGGTCATGGAAATGAACCTGTTCGAAGGCTTGCGGACTTTGGCGGCGAACGTGGCGGTGGAGATGCCTGAATCCGAAGTGGGCGGCAGTCACTACCGCGTGCTGTTCCTCTCGGCGTTGGTGCTGCTGTTGTTCACCTTCATCATGAACACTCTCGCCGAGCTGATCCGTCAGCGTCTGCGCAAGAAATATTCGTCGCTTTAAGGAAGGTAGAAGTCTGTGAAACAGAATTCCCTCAAAGGTTGGTTCAAGAGCGGCGCCCCGGGCGTCTGGATCAGCGGTGGCGCGGTGTCGCTCGCGGTCATCATGACCATTGGTTTGCTGGCAGTGATTGCCGTGCGCGGGCTGGGCCACTTTTGGCCGGCTGATTTGGTGCTGGCGCAGTACAACGTGCCGGGCTCAGCCAATCACGTGGTGCTGGGCGAAGTGGTGCAAAAGGAAGAAGTGCCCCGCGAACGCCTGAAAAGCGCCGGTTTACCGGTGCCGGAACAAGGCCCCGAATTCATGACCCGCGAGCTGATCAAGGTCGGCAACCGCGACCTCAACGGCAACGACTTTTCGTGGGTGGTGGGCGAGTGGCTGACCGACCAGAAGACGCCGCCCGAGTTGCTGGCGGTCGAGCGTCGCGAGTGGGGTAACTTCTACGGCTATCTGGTCAATGTGAAAGAAAACGGCAAGGTGATTGCCGAAGGTGAAGCGGCGTGGCCTGAGCTGCAGGCGCGGGTCAAGCGCGTTAACGAGCTGGCCAAGCAACTCAGCCAGCTGGAAAAGAAAGACATCGGCGCCATCAACTATGGGCTTGAGCGGATTCGTCTGCAGGGCCGCAAGCTGGAGCTGGAAGGCAAACTGACACCGCAAGCCCAAGCGGACATGGAAGCCGAACGTGCCGAGCTGAATGCGCGCTACAAAGCGATTGAAGACCGCTTGGGTGATCTGCATGCCCAGTTCAATCGCGACAGCCTGACGGCCCGCGATGCCAACGGTAAAGAGCTGGAAATCAACATCGGCAAAGTGGTCAAGGCCTACCAGCCGAACGCCATGAACAGCTGGCAGAAGCTGGCGATGTATTTCAGTAACATTTGGGAATTCCTCAGCGAAGACCCGCGAGAAGCCAACACGGAAGGCGGTATTTTCCCGGCGATTTTCGGCACCGTGATGATGACCCTGATCATGGCTGTGATCGTGACCCCGTTCGGCGTGCTGGCGGCGGTGTACCTGCGTGAATACGCCAAGCAGAACACCCTGACCCGCGTGATCCGTATTGCTGTGAATAACCTGGCCGGTGTGCCGGCAATTGTGTACGGCGTGTTTGGTCTGGGCTTCTTTGTGTACGTGCTGGGCGGGTCGGTTGACCGACTGTTCTTTGCCGAGGCACTGCCCGCGCCAACCTTCGGTACGCCGGGCCTGATGTGGGCCTCGCTGACGCTGGCGCTGCTGGCCGTCCCGGTGGTGATTGTGGCCACTGAAGAGGGGCTGGCGCGTATTCCGCGTACGGTGCGCGAAGGTTCGCTGGCGCTGGGTGCGACCAAGTCCGAGACGCTGTGGAAGATCGTATTGCCGATGGCCAGCCCGGCCATGATGACCGGCATGATCCTCGCCGTGGCGCGGGCAGCGGGTGAAGTGGCACCGCTGATGCTGGTGGGTGTGGTCAAGCTGGCGCCGTCGCTGCCGCTGGACGGCAACTACCCGTACCTGCATTTGGACCAGAAGATCATGCACCTGGGCTTCCATATTTATGACGTGGGCTTCCAGAGCCCGAACGTTGAAGCCGCGCGGCCGCTGGTATACGCCACGGCGCTGCTGCTGGTGCTGGTGATCGCGACCCTGAACCTGTCGGCGGTGTGGATTCGCAACCACCTGCGCGAGAAGTACAAGGCGCTGGAAAGCTGATAACGAACATAGATGGCAGGCGCGGCCCATCGGCCCTTCTGCCAACGAGAAGCCCGGTTTTTAGTAACCGGAACGAATTTTTAGCGTATGGAGCAACCCATGCAGCATGAATCCACGTCCCACGGCATCAACATGTCGGCCTTGGGTCGCAGCAAACAAAGCTTGAACCTGGCCAATGAAGAAGTCGCCATTGAAGTCCCGGGGTTAAACCTTTATTACGGCGACAAGCAGGCATTGTTCGACGTGAGCCTGAACATCCCGAAACAACGGGTGACTGCGTTCATCGGGCCGTCGGGTTGCGGCAAGTCCACGCTGCTGCGCACATTTAACCGTATGAACGATCTGGTGGACGGTTGCCGCGTCGAAGGTGAAATCAACCTCTACGGCCATAACATCTACCGCAAGGGCGAAGACGTGGCCGAGCTGCGTCGTCGTGTGGGCATGGTGTTCCAGAAGCCCAACCCGTTCCCCAAGACCATCTACGAAAACGTGGTCTACGGCTTGCGCATTCAGGGCATCAACAAAAAGCGCATCCTCGACGAGGCCGTGGAGTGGGCCCTTAAAGGTGCAGCGTTGTGGGATGAGGTTAAAGACCGTCTGCACGACTCGGCGCTGGGCTTGTCCGGTGGTCAGCAGCAGCGTCTGGTGATTGCCCGTACCATCGCGGTTGAACCCGAAGTGTTGCTGCTCGATGAGCCGTGTTCGGCACTCGACCCGATCTCGACACTGAAAGTCGAAGAGCTGATTTACGAGCTCAAGTCCAAGTTCACCATCGTGATCGTGACCCACAATATGCAACAGGCTGCGCGGGTGTCGGATTACACCGCCTTCATGTACATGGGCAAGATGGTCGAATACGGCGACACCGACACGCTGTTCACCAACCCGGCCAAAAAGCAGACCGAAGATTACATCACCGGGCGCTATGGCTAGTGGGAGCGGCCCCTGCCGCTTGGCGTAATGACACAATTGGCTGGCCGCCTGGCGCGTGCCGCTCACCGATTTGCGGAGCAGAACCATGATTTCAAAGGATGGCCTCACCCATCACATTTCCGCGCAATTCAACGCGGAACTCGAAGAAGTGCGCAGCCACTTGCTGGCCATGGGCGGGCTGGTCGAGAAGCAGGTTAACGACGCGGTCACGGCGTTGATCGAGGCCGACTCCGGGCTGGCTCAGCAAGTGCGTGAAATTGACGAACAGATCAATCAGATGGAGCGCAACATCGACGAAGAATGCCTGCGCATTCTGGCCCGCCGTCAGCCTGCGGCCTCTGACTTGCGGCTGATTATCAGCATTTCCAAGTCAGTCATTGACCTGGAGCGCATCGGTGACGAGGCGACAAAAATTGCACGCCGTGCGATCCAGCTCTGTGAAGAGGGCGAAGCGCCGCGCGGTTACGTAGAAGTGCGGCACATTGGCGATCAGGTGCGCAACATGGTGCGCGATGCCCTGGACGCTTTCGCCCGTTTCGATGCTGACCTTGCGCTGTCTGTGGCGCAGTACGACAAAATCATCGACCGCGAATACAAAACGGCACTGCGTGAGCTGGCCACTTACATGATGGAAGACCCGCGTTCGATTTCGCGGGTGCTGAGCATCATTTGGGTACTGCGTTCGCTGGAGCGGATTGGCGACCACGCACGCAATATTTCGGAGCTGGTGATCTACCTCGTGCGCGGAACGGATGTGCGCCATATGGGCCTCAAGCGTATGCGCGAAGAAGTTGAAGGCACGGGTGTGGATAACGCTAATGTTCCGCAGGTGCCTGACGATAAATAAGACTGCCCGAGATTAAAAACGCCCGGCTTTAGCCGGGCGTTTTACGTTTCGGCGTTCACATTCAGGCGCTCTGCGAACGTAAAGTCATTCGGGGTGCCCCCAAGATTTGGCACATGGCCATCATTCGGCGCATGCTAGTCAAGATTTCAAAGGAGCAGTCGATGAGCAAGGTCAGTGTGTTGGTGGTGGATGACGCGTCGTTTATTCGCGATTTGGTCAAAAAGTGCCTGCGTAACTACTTCCCGGGCATCAAGATCGAAGACGCGGTTAACGGTCGCAAAGCCCAGGCCATACTGGCCCGCGAAACCTTCGACCTGGTGCTGTGTGACTGGGAAATGCCTGAAATGTCCGGCCTTGAGCTGCTGACCTGGTGCCGCGAGCAAGATCACTTGAGAACCCTGCCGTTCATCATGGTCACCAGCCGTGGCGATAAAGAGAACGTGGTGCAGGCGATTCAAGCGGGTGTGTCGGGTTACGTCAGCAAGCCCTTTACCAACGAGCAGTTGCTGACCAAGGTCAAACACGCACTGAACAAGGCCGGAAAGCTCGAAACCCTGCTGGCCAGTGCGCCGACGCGGATGAACTCGGCATTCGGGAATGATTCGCTCAATGCATTGACTGGCGGCAAGGCTCAGACCGTGGCTGCAACGCCTGCCGCTGCGCCTGCACCCGTTGCACGCCCGGCAGTCGCAGCCAAACCTGCGGCAAAGGCACATACACCTGCAGGGCGTGGTCAGGGTCAATTGCGCCTTTCCAGTGGCACACAGGCATGCGTCATTAAGGCCTTGAGCCTCAAGGAGGCGCTGCTGGTGGTGCGTCGTGGCGACGTGCTGCCTCAAGTGCTGGAAAGCGCCGTGCTTGACCTAGAGCAGGGCGAGAGCGCCGAGGTGGCACGTCTCAATGGTTACCTGCATGCGGTCGTTGCCTACGAGCCCAAGCCTGACAGCGACTGGTTGCAACTGACCTTCCGCTTTGTGGATCAGGATGCCGCGAAGATGGGCTACCTCTCGCGGCTGATCGCCCATGGCACCGCACAAAAACACTTTGTGCCCGGTGCGTAACCACTGAACACAGGCTTACGGCAATTGCAGGCCGCCTGAAGCCTTGTGAATCGCCCGCAGATGCTCACCGATCTGTTTGACGTTGGCTTCGGTCGCGGCAATTTCGGCGGCGCGGGCGGGTTCCAGCAGGCTGCGTACTTCCTTGTCCAGATCCCCGGTCAGGCGCAGTAGCTGTTGCTGGCGCTGACTGCTTTCGGATTCGAGCATTTCCCATTCTTGGGCCTGTGGCAGGCCATAGCCGCTGCTGCCCAGCAACTCCGCCGGGCGACTGAGAAAGCCGCTGCTGGCGAGAATTTCTTGAAGCGTCTTGTTGGCCTTGTCCATGCCGGCACCTTCAATGCCGCGCACTTTTAAGTATTTCTGTTTGACTTCGTCTTGAGCCAGCAATAATTGACGGCGAAACGCGGCTTGCTCAAGCAGCAACAACGCAGCGCTGGCGCGCAGATCGGCTTGTTCGACCCACGGACGTCGAGCGTCCGGACTGAGGGCGAGCCAGTCTTCGACGCTGGTTTGCTGGATCGGCAGGCGGGTCTTGAGAACATCGAACATCGCTTGATAGCGATCGCGGTAGGAGTCAAAGCGGTAACCCAAGCGCAGCGCTTCTTTCTTGTCATCCAGCACGCGGGTATCGGCCAGCCCACGCGCTTTGAGCACTTCCAGCAGGCCATTGGGCATGATGCTGTCCAGGCCCTTGAGCTGCGCGTTGTCACTGCCGCTGCGCAGCAACTTCAGGGTTTCGACCGCGCAGTTGTTGGAAATGAAGTAGTAGTTGCCGTCATAGCTCCAGTGCATCTCTGCCGCGTGCTCGACCACTTCTTCGATTTCTGGGCGGCTCAGCGTGAGGGGCACAGACGCGAGGCTGCGCAGTTCGGTCTTGGTGTATTCGTCAATCACCTGAGCCAGTGGCAAGACAAAGAGGCGCGACGGGTAGGCGCCGGTCAGGCCGTCCCAGCTCGATAACTGTACGTCGTTGACGAATGCCCGGTAGGACAACACCAGATGTTCTTGCAGGTCGAGTCGGCAATCAGGGCCGCGTGGACGGCCGGGCGCGCAGATTACCAGCCGCAACATGCTGTGGCCCCAGCGGCTGGCCCATTCCTGATTGGCTTCGGCAAGCAGGTAATCGACGGCATACACACGCTCGGGGTCGACGGTGCCGAGGGGTTGTTTGGCAAAATCATTGCCGGCATTGAGAAAGGCGAAGCCTTTGGAACATTCATCCCGGGCAGCCGGGGCCCAACCGAAGTGTTCCTTGTAGTAGCGATACAGCGCCGGGCGGCGACAGGCATAGGCCGGATCAAGGAGGAAATACTCCATGTTCACCGCGACAAACTCCCGGGGGTTGGTGACTTCGTACAAGTCCGGGCTGCGGACGATCTGGTGATTGTCTTGCTCACGCTCGCCACGACGGCCGACATATTGTTGCCAGCCGGCCAGGTCGAGCAGGCGCGGATCATCGCTGAGGGTGAAACGGCGTTCGGTTTGGCCCCGGCACCCGTCCGGCAGGCCAATCAGCCCGGCGCTGTTGTGCTGACGCGTGCAGCGCTGGATGAGCGTGCGCTGTGCGTCCGGCCACAAACGGGCGCGGTCATAAATGTGGGTCAGTTCGTGCAGCACCGTGGCGAGCATTTCCCGGCGCACAGTGCCGTGGGGGCGACTGGTTTGCTCAGTGGCGGCCGAGCCGTCGGTCAAACTCGTCAGCAGCTTGCGATTGAGATCCAGCTCGGCCACCAACGAAGCTTGCCCGTAGGCGTTGCTCGGCATGTCATCGGTCCAGCCCACCAGGATCTGGCGGTCCAGTTGCTCGATAAACCGCGGTGGCAGCTTCTGCATGGCCTCGTCCAGCAACGCCTGACTGGCCTGCTGTTCAGCCGGGCTCAGGCCGTCGCTCTTGAGTTGCAGATGCAGCGCGGCCTGGGCGCTGCTGCCGATTAGCAGCAGGCCGCAGGCGGCAAGCCAACGCGCGAGTGGCCTCACAGTGCGAGGATAGCTTCGGCAAGTTCCTGGTCGCTGGCGCTGCGAGCTTCTGGCACACGCTCACGCAAGGTGTTGAAGGCGGATTCCAACTGGACGCCGCGAATGTTGCCTTGGCTGGCAACGAAAGTGGCGGCGTCATCGTGGGCTTCACGTACCACTTTGGAGTCGCGTATCGATGTCGTGGTGTCAGACGTGAAGTCAATCGCGCGTCCGAACGCACGAACAATAATGTTACTGGTTTGCACCAGGGTTTGTGCCTGAGCCACATCGGCCAACAACAGCAGGCCAAGGGTGGCGGCAATCAACGGGCTACGCATGAACATTCTCCAGAAAACGCGGGTAGTTATTGGACGAGAATTGTTTGTGCCAGTTCAAGGTCACTGGCAGTCAATTTTGGCTGGTCCTGACGCAAATAGTGCAAGGCTGATTCCAGCCGGGAACCTCGGAGTTGGCCGTCACTGGCGATAAAAGCGGCAGCGTCATCCTGAGCGGCACGAATCAGTTTGTTTTCGAAGGGTGCTGAGGTCACTTTGCTGGTGACATACCCGGTGAGCACAGTGGTTTGCGTGCTCGTGTCGAAGGCAGCTGCAGTTTGAGTCCAGCAAAAGGCAAGTAGGGCAATTGAGAGAAAGCGCATGGGTCTCGACGTTAGTTGAGCGAGGGCCAAGGCTAGCGTAATGGGCGGGGCAGGGCAAAGTGGATGTGCCCGCTGTCCGAGGGCGAGGCTGTGCTCGGGTTACGTCGCACATAGCCTCGCGCTGCCCGGCAGCAATGGCACGGCAAATCAGAGGGTCAGAATGGCCTGGGCCAGTTGTGCATCGGACGCTTGCAGTTGTGGTGCTTGCTGACGGATGAAGTCCAGTGCGCTTTCGAGTTTCACCCCCCGGATAGTGCCTTCACTTGCCACGAAGCTTGCGGCATCGTCGCGGGCAGCGCGCACGATTTTGTTGTCGCGGATGGAGTTGGTGGCATCGGACGTCAGATCTGTAGTGGCCTTAAGCGTGCCTACAATGGCGTCTGTGGTCACGATGAAGCTGGAAGCGTGGGCGCTGGCAGCAACAGCCAGCAAAGCCGCAGCGCTGAGTAGGCGAAGAGTGGGCATGGTGATACTCCTTGGCATGAGCTTATAAGTTAGACGTTTATAAGCCGAATAGTAGGCCCGGTACCGCGCAGGGCAAAGAAGGTTTTACGGCCAAGGGCTGAAATAAGGCGAAAACGTATTGGAATCTGAAACTGTACTTGTCTATTTTTTTGAATTTATAACTGTACCTGTCGCATTAACTGCTCATAAAGAAGCCCTAAAACGACAAAACCCGTCAGCGGTTGCCCGCGACGGGTTTTGTTTTACAAATTCTGGGTGCTGGCGGTGAATCGTAAATCAGGGCCAGCGAGCGCGTGTTAGCGCCAGAACGGCTTGCTCAGCTCTTCGTAACGCTGTGCTTCGCTAATCCCGGCATCTGCCAGAAGGCGCGAGTCCAGACGAGCCAGTTGATGGCGGCTGGAAATACGGCGCTGCCACAACATCAGGTTGGCAAGTACGCGCAAAGGCATCGAGGCCTGGTTTTTGACAGTGTTGCTTTCGGTGAACAAATCGGAACTGAGGGTACGTTCCATGATGGCATCCTTCCGCTTGTGGCGGCATTGGCTAGTGGTTTAACTGGTGCCCATGATCCTCTTCCGCGTCCAGAGTCTCTAGATACAGTTCACCTGTATTGTGCAGAGCCAGTTAACTGTTTAGGGGTGCTGTACGGGCGTAAATGGGCACAACTGTACCGGTAGGCACTAAGTTGGTGCATTTTTAATCAATTTTGTATGAAATGCGGCTTGTAAGGGTAGGAAATGACCAGTACAGCAGTACAGTTTTTGGAATAGCGCGCATAAAAAAGCCGCCGTGAAAACAGTGTTTTCGTCGGCGGCTGTCTAGCTCGCGTATTACGGGAGCATTTTACCGGTTTCTTCCAGGTTGATATGCCAGCTCAACGCTTCGCGCAGAATGTGCGGGGTGTGGCCACCGATTGCACAGGCTTTGCTGAAGTAGTCGTTGAGTGCTTCACGGAAGTCCGGGTGCACACAGTTGTCGATAATCACTCGGGCGCGCTCGCGTGGCGCCAGACCGCGCAGGTCGGCCAGACCCTGTTCGGTTACCAGAATGTCCACATCGTGTTCGGTGTGGTCAACGTGGCTGACCATCGGCACTACACTGGAGATCGCACCGGCCTTGGCGATCGACTTGGTTACGAAGATCGCCAAGTGCGCGTTACGGGCGAAGTCGCCCGAACCGCCGATGCCGTTCATCATGCGGGTGCCGCAGACGTGGGTGGAGTTCACGTTGCCGTAGATGTCGAATTCCAGCGCGGTGTTGATGCCGATGATGCCGAGACGGCGCACAACTTCAGGGTGGTTGGAGATTTCTTGTGGACGCAGGACCAGTTTGTCCTTGTAGCGCTCCAGGTTGCCGAACACGTCCGTGTTGCGACGCTCCGACAAGGTAATCGAGCTGCCCGAGGCGAAGCTCATCTTGCCAGCGTCGATCAGGTCAAAAGTCGAATCCTGTAGTACTTCGGAGTACATGGTCAGGTCTTCGAACGGCGAGTCGATCAGGCCGCACATCACGGCGTTGGCGATGTTGCCGATACCGGCCTGCAGCGGACCCAACTTGTTGGTCATACGCCCGGCTGCAACTTCTTGTTTGAAGAAGTTGATCAGGTGGAACGCAATGCCGTCGGTTTCGCTGTCCGGTACAGAAACGGTGGACGGTGAATCAGGCTTGTTGGTGATGACGATAGCGACGATTTTTTCCGGCGGGATCGGGATGGCAGTGCTGCCGATGCGGTCGTCAACTTTTACCAACGGGATAGGCGTACGTGTTGGGCGGTAAGTCGGAATGTAGATGTCGTGCAGGCCTTCCAGATTCGGGTTGTGCGCCAGGTTGATCTCAACGATCACTTGTTTGGCGAAAATCGCGAAGCTGGCCGAGTTGCCGACGGAGGTAGTAGGAACGATATGACCTTGCTCGGTAATCGCGACGGCCTCAATCACAGCGATATCCGGCAGCTTGAGCTGCTGGTTACGCAGTTGCTCAACGGTTTCGGACAAATGCTGGTCGATGAACATGACTTCGCCGGCATTGATCGCCTTGCGCAGTGTGCTATCTACCTGGAACGGCATGCGACGAGCCAGTACGCCGGCTTCGGTCAATTGCTTGTCCAGGTCGTTGCCCAGGCTGGCGCCCGTCATCAGGGTGATTTTCAGCGGCGCCAGTTTGGCGCGTTCGGCCAGCGCGTGCGGAACGGCTTTGGCTTCGCCGGCACGGGTAAAACCGCTCATGCCAACGGTCATGCCGTCTTGGATAAGGGCGGCGGCTTCTTCGGCGCTCATGACCTTATCGTGTAGGGAATTTAGGCGAATACGTTCACGGTACATGGATTGTTATCTCGGGCAACGGAAGCAAGATGCGCAGTCTATTCATTTTCAAAGGCTGGCGTCCCGCTACCATGGTCGAATGCCTGACGGCGATTTAGACCCTTTGGTCGGGATCTTTGCAGAAATAAAAAACCCCGGTCAATTCAGCTCCGGGGTTTTCGGTGTGGCAGTGGCGGGGGATGTTACTCGACCGCTTTGACCATATCTTCAATAACTTTCTTGGCGTCACCGAAGACCATCATGGTTTTGTCCAGATAAAACAGTTCGTTGTCCAATCCGGCGTAGCCACTGGCCATCGAGCGTTTGTTGACGATGACGGTCTTGGCTTTGTAAGCCTCAAGAATCGGCATGCCCGCAATCGGCGATTTTGGGTCGTTTTTCGCGGCCGGGTTGACCACGTCGTTGGCGCCAAGCACCAGGACGACATCAGCCTGTCCGAATTCGGAGTTGATGTCTTCCATCTCGAACACCTGGTCGTAAGGCACTTCTGCCTCGGCCAGCAGGACGTTCATGTGGCCGGGCATACGACCTGCCACCGGGTGGATCGCGTATTTCACAGTGACGCCGCGGTGGGTCAATTTTTCGGTCAATTCTTTAAGGGCGTGTTGGGCGCGTGCAACCGCCAGGCCGTAACCCGGCACGATGATGACAGTGTCTGCGTTGGTCAGCAGGAAGGTGGCATCGTCAGCCGAGCCTGATTTGACTGGCCGGGCTTCTTGCGTACCCGCCGGGCCGCCTGCATCCGTTGCACCGCCGAAGCCGCCCAGAATCACGTTAAAGAAAGAACGATTCATCGCCTTGCACATAATGTAAGACAGGATCGCGCCCGAAGAGCCCACCAGCGAACCGGCAATGATCAGCATTGAATTGTTCAGTGAGAAGCCAATCCCGGCAGCTGCCCAGCCCGAATAGCTGTTGAGCATCGACACCACGACCGGCATGTCCGCTCCACCAATCGGAATGATGATGAGCACACCCAGTACAAAAGACAGTGCCAGCATCAGCGCGAAGGCGTTGAGGTTGCCGGTTAGCATGAAGGTGATGCCCAGCGCGAGTGTGGCCAGGCCCAGCACCAGATTCAGCGTGTGCTGACCACTGAATTGCACGGGTGCGCCCTGGAACAGGCGAAATTTGTATTTGCCTGAAAGCTTGCCGAAGGCGATCACAGAGCCGGAGAACGTGATGGCACCAATCGCAGCGCCCAAGAACAGCTCCAGGCGGTTGCCCGCAGGAATGGCGTCACCCAGTTGCTTGACGATACCCAGTGATTGCGGCTCGACCACCGCGGCGATGGCAATGAAGACCGCAGCCAGGCCGATCATGCTGTGCATGAAGGCAACCAACTCTGGCATTTTGGTCATTTCCACACGCTTGGCCATGATCGACCCCGCCGTACCACCGACCAACAGGCCGACGATCACATAGCCGATACCCGCTGTCGCTATTTCAGCGCCCAGTTTGAAGACCAGGCCTACAGTGGTGATGACCGCCAACGCCATGCCGAGCATGCCGAACAGGTTGCCGCGACGGGATGTGGTGGGATGCGACAGGCCTTTAAGGGCCTGGATGAAACATATTGATGCGATCAAATAAAGAACAGTGACCAGGTTCATGCTCATGGCTTGCGCACCTCTTCTTTGGCTTTAGGTGCTTTCTTCTTGAACATTTCCAGCATTCGCCGGGTGACCAAAAATCCACCAAATACGTTAACGGCGGCTAATGCCACAGCCAGGGTGCCCATGGTTTTGCCCAGCGGGGTGACTGTCAGCGCAGCAGCGAGCATGGCACCTACGATCACGATTGCCGAAATGGCATTGGTGACCGCCATCAGAGGCGTGTGCAAAGCAGGTGTAACGTTCCAGACCACGTGATAGCCAACATAGATGGCCAGCACGAAGATGATCAGGTTGTAGATGCCGGGGGAGATCAGCTCTTCCATTGTTTTTATCCTCAGCCGTTTTTGCGCACGACTTGCCCGTCGCGGCACATCAGGCACGCGGCGACGATGTCGTCTTCTAGGTTGATCTGGAACTGTCCTTCAGGGGTGAAGACCAGTTTGAGGAAGTCCAGCAGGTTGCGGGCATACAGCGCGGAAGCATCTGCAGCAACCATGGCGGCCAGATTGGTATGGCCGACGATGGTGACGCCGTGCTCGACCACCACTTGATCCGCGACGGTCAGCGGGCAGTTGCCGCCTTGGGCTGCGGCGAGGTCGATGACCACTGACCCCGGTTTCATTTGCGCCACGGTTTCTGCGCTGAGCAGCACTGGCGCCTTTCGCCCAGGGATCAGTGCGGTAGTAATGACGATGTCGGCCTGTTTGGCGCGTTCGTGCACAGCCAGTGCCTGACGCTGCATCCAGCTCGCAGGCATTGGCCGTGCATAGCCGCCAACGCCCACTGCGCATTCGCGCTCTTCGTCGGTTTCGTAAGGCACGTCGACAAACTTGGCACCCAGCGACTCGATCTGCTCTTTAACAGCAGGTCGCACATCAGACGCTTCGATCACGGCACCCAGGCGTTTGGCGGTTGCAATGGCCTGAAGCCCCGCAACGCCTGCGCCAAGGATCAGCACGCGGGCGGCCTTTACCGTGCCAGCGGCGGTCATCAACATCGGCATGAAACGTGGGTAATGATGGGCTGCCAGTAGTACGGCTTTATAGCCGGCAATGTTGGCTTGGGAAGACAACACATCAAGACTTTGCGCGCGAGAAGTGCGTGGCGCGGCCTCCAGTGAGAATGCGGTAATGCCATGGCTGGCCAGTTTGGCAATGGCTTCATTGCTGAACGGGTTGAGCATGCCGATCAGCACAGTGCCGCTATTGATAAGGGCCAGTTCGCTGTCATCAGGCGCAACGACTTTCAGGATCAACTCAGCGCCAAATACGTCATTGGCGCTGCCAATAGTTGCGCCGGCGGTTTCATAAGCACTGTCGATGACGCTGGCATTGATACCTGCACCCCGTTGAACAGTCACTTTATGGCCCTGGCCGATCAGCTTCTTGATGGTTTCCGGGGTTGCAGCAACCCGCGTTTCACCCGTATGGGTTTCGAGAGGAACACCAATGTGCACGTCATATCTCCTGCGTGATCTTTTATAAGAAATCCAGTGCACTTCGGATGGTGCTACTGGGGCGGCCGATCAGCACGGCCCCACCGGAATCAGGGTGGGGCGCCGCATAATGCAGGCGATTATTTAGCCCTTCAAGAACTTATGAAGGGTGACGGAATATTTACTACAAGTCATGCCGTGACCGAATGTCGCAAGTGTCGCTTTGAAGCCAGTAACGGCGTGGCTTCTAGGCATTAAAGGATGTTTTTGACTATTTTTCACATTTCTTTTAGTTATCCGCGCATAACTTTCAGAAATACCCTGCAAGCCACGTGGTTACTGGCTTACAGGTTTGTCCAGTTAGACATAAGTTTAGTCTGCTTAAAAGCGACATTTACGTATATATGTAGGGTGTTTTTATGAGGCGCTACATAACTCGTATGGACGATGTAATGCGTTAATTAAGGCTGTATTGCTGGGCTTGCTGGATAAGCCAGTCGCGAAAAGCCTTTAGTGAGGCGGACTCGATTTTGCGTTCGGGGATCATCAAGTGATAAGCCTTCGTACTCGCTAGCGTTGCAGTGTTGGCTATCACGAGGCGTTGCTCGGCTAATTCACGTTGAATCAAGAAAGGTGGGATCAATGCGATCCCCATGTCGTGCATAGCGGCCTGAGCCAGCATCGAGAACAGTTCGTAGCGCGGCCCGGTCATGTCACGGGGTACGTTCAAACCTTGTGCGTTAAACCACTGGCGCCACGCATAGGGGCGGGTGGTTTGTTGCAGTAACGGGAGTTCAGCGATTGCGTCTCGTGTAAGGCTTTTCTCGGTCGGCAGCAGGCGAGGGCTGCATACGGGGACTGGGTTTTCACCCATCAAGCGGTAGGACGAAGTACCTGACCAGTCGGCATCACCGAAATAGATAGCGGCGTCAAAGTCGGTGTCAGCAAACAGAAAGGGGCGTGTGCGGTTAGTGAGGTTGACCGTGACGTCGGGGTGCTGCTGCTGGAAGTCCTTGAGGCGCGGGAGCAGCCATTGCGTGCCGAAGGTGGGCACTACGGCGAGTTCAATCACGTTGGCACCTTGCTGCCCCATGATCGAGAGGGTGTCACGTTCGACGGCATCCAGTTGAGTCGCAATACGTCGGCTGTAGGAAAGCCCTGCTTCAGTCAGCTTAACGCCACGTTTTGAGCGTCTGAAAAGTTCGATGCCAAGGAATTCTTCGAGGCTGGCTATTTGTCGGCAGATAGCACCTTGGGTCAGAGAAAGCTCATGCGCAGCTTTGGTGAAGCTTTCGTGGCGAGCTGCCGCTTCAAAACTGATGAGTGCGGACGTGCTGGGAATCTTGCGGCGCATGTACGGCTTCCTCACTAAAGGTCTTTAAATATGGCGTTTTTGATCTCCACGGAGTGAGAAATTATCACAAGAGAGTTCCGAATCCTCGTTTGTCCTTCTATATAGGTGGGGCCTACGATCTGCCCACGACATTTGATCTATTTCGCGAGGATTCACTCATGGCGGGTAAGGCAAGCTTCAACTGGATCGATCCACTGTTGCTGGATCAGCAGCTCACTGAAGAAGAGCGCATGGTGCGCGACAGTGCTGAGCAATTCGCTCAGAGCAAGTTGGCGCCTCGTGTGCTTGAAGCCTTCCGTCATGAGAAGACTGATCCGGCCATTTTTCGTGAAATGGGAGAGACCGGTTTGCTGGGGGCCATGATCCCCGAGCAATACGGCGGCAGCGGCCTCAATTATGTGAGCTATGGCTTGATTGCGCGGGAAGTGGAGCGTGTGGACTCGGGCTACCGTTCAATGATGAGTGTGCAGTCGTCGCTGGTGATGGTGCCTATCAATGAGTTCGGCACTGAAGCGCAGAAGCAGAAATACCTGCCAAAGTTGGCTTCAGGTGAATGGATCGGATGCTTTGGTCTGACTGAGCCTAATCATGGTTCTGATCCTGGAGCGATGATTACGCGTGCACGCAAAGTCGAAGGTGGCTACAGCCTGACTGGCGCCAAGATGTGGATCACTAACAGTCCAATTGCTGATGTGTTTGTGGTGTGGGCTAAAGATGATGCCGGTGATATTCGTGGCTTTGTGCTGGAAAAGGGTTGGAAAGGCCTGAGTGCGCCTGCGATTCACGGCAAGGTAGGTTTGCGGGCATCGATTACCGGCGAAATCGTTATGGATAACGTGTTCGTACCTGAAGAGAACATCTTTCCGGATGTGCGTGGTCTGAAGGGGCCTTTCACTTGTCTGAATTCGGCCCGGTACGGTATTTCGTGGGGTGCACTCGGGGCTGCCGAGTTCTGTTGGCATACCGCGCGCCAGTACACGCTTGATCGTCAGCAGTTTGGTCGTCCACTGGCGGCCACACAGTTGATTCAGAAAAAACTGGCGGATATGCAGACTGAAATTACGCTGGCGCTACAAGGTTGCCTACGCTTGGGGAGAATGAAGGACGAAGGTACTGCTGCGGTGGAGATCACTTCGATCATGAAGCGTAACTCGTGCGGCAAGTCACTCGATATCGCTCGCATGGCGCGTGACATGCTGGGGGGGAATGGCATTTCTGATGAGTTTGGTGTGGCGCGCCACTTGGTCAACCTTGAAGTGGTGAATACCTATGAAGGCACCCATGACGTGCATGCTCTGATTCTTGGTCGGGCGCAGACAGGTCTTCAGGCGTTCTATTAATAGAGGGGGCGGCTCATGGGGGCTTTATCGCATTTGCGGGTGCTGGATTTGTCGCGGGTACTGGCCGGCCCATGGGCGGGCCAGATTCTGGCCGACCTTGGGGCTGAGGTCATCAAGGTCGAGCGTCCGGGCAATGGAGATGATACGCGCGCTTGGGGCCCGCCCTTTCTTAAGGATGCTTATGGGGAGAGTACTGGCGAGGCCGCGTACTACTTGTCTGCCAATCGCAACAAGCAGTCTGTGACGATCGATTTCACCAAGCCTGAAGGTCAGCGACTGGTACGCGAGCTGGCGGCGAAGTCTGACATTTTGATTGAGAACTTTAAGGTGGGCGGGTTGCAGGCTTATGGTCTGGACTATGCCTCGCTTAAAGACGTGAATCCGGATTTGATCTATTGCTCAATTACCGGATTCGGTCAAACGGGACCTTATGCCAAGCGCGCCGGTTATGACTTTATGATTCAGGGCCTGGGTGGTTTGATGAGTCTGACGGGCCGTCCTGAGGGTGACGAGGGGGCGGGGCCTGTGAAGGTGGGTGTGGCGCTGACCGATATATTGACCGGGTTGTATTCGACGGTTGCGATTCTGGCGGCGCTGGCTCATCGCCAACATGACGGCGGTGGGCAGCATATTGATATGGCGCTGTTGGATGTCCAGGTTGCCTGCCTGGCTAATCAGGCAATGAATTACCTGACTACGGGCGTATCGCCCAAGCGGTTGGGTAATGCCCATCCGAATATCGTGCCCTATCAGGATTTTCCGACAGCCGATGGCGACTTCATTCTTACTGTCGGCAATGACGGTCAGTTCAGGAAGTTTGCGCAGGTGGCGGGTTATGCCGAGTGGGCTGATGATCCCAGATTCGCGACTAATGCAGCCCGTGTGGCGAATCGTCTGGTGTTAGTGCCTTTGATTCGTCAGGCGACTGTGTTCAGGACAACGGCGCAATGGGTGTCTGAGTTGGAAGCGGTTGGTGTGCCTTGCGGGCCTATCAACGATTTGGCGCAGGTGTTTGAGGATCCTCAGGTGCAGGCTCGTCATTTGGCGATAGAGCTGCCTCACGTGTTGGCTGGGCTTGTGCCTCAGGTGGCGAGCCCGATTCGGTTATCTGCAACGCCAGTCGAATACCGTAATGCGCCACCCTTGCTGGGTGAGCATACGCAGGAGGTTCTGCAGCGGGTCCTGGGGATGACTTCGGGAGTGCTGGAAGGGTTGCGCAAGTCGGGTGTTGTTTAACTGCCTACCTATATAGAGGGGGCGTTAGCCCCCTCTATATAGGTAGCGGCTTTTAAGCTTTTTTGTATAATTGATAGAGTCGCTCAATTAGGGCTTGACTCAGAATTCCATCGGCCTATAATTCGCCCCACTTCCGGCGCAGTCGAAACGGAAAACTCCTTGAGATTCAAAGAGTTAAACGATTTCGAAAGTGTCAGCTTCAAGTCATCGAAGCAGGAAATGAGGTGTTGACAGCAGCGTGTAACGCTGTAGAATTCGCCTCCCGCTGACGAGAGATCGAAAGCGCAAG
>NZ_JAAQWY010000018.1:0-98786 GCF_012985765.1 Pseudomonas sp. WS 5071
GCAAGGTTTCGTCATCATTCAGGTTCGTCAGGCTTTCAACAATTTTGTCGTAGCAGGCCCAGTTACGTGCTGCCCGGCCAATGCCGCCATACACCACCAGCTCGGTCGGGTTCTCGGCCACTTGCGGGTCAAGGTTGTTCATCAACATCCGCAACGGGGCTTCGGTCATCCAGCTTTTGGCCGTAAGACGGGTGCCACGGGCGGCGCGGATTTCACCTTCGCGGTGACGGGTGGACTCGGCTGGCGATTTAGGGGTTGTTGAAGTCACGGGTAACTCCTCAGCAATGGGCAGACGCACACTTATGTACTTGTACATACAAGCATATGCAAGTAAGCGGCCAATTTGGGAATTCTTCCCATGAAAATGACGAGAACCCCGAAAATAGTGGTCCGGAGCACCGTGAGGGATTTTCTGGAAGGAAAGAGAGAAGGCAGAGAGATGTTACGAGAGGAAATTTTTGCGCTGTTCTGAGGCATTCGGTAACAAACGGGCCCCAAGGTGAGCGCACAGCAGCGGCAGACCGCTGCTATGCGATATGCATCAGGCGGCACTTAACTCAATCACACAGCAGCGCCCTGTGACGGTGATTTCCAGCAACCGATCTGCATTGCTCAATTGCAGGCAATCGTAACGGCCAAGGTGTTCATGATGGGTGTTACCGACACCGACCTGGACCTGCTCGCTGGCACTGAATACCAGCACGGTGTGGGCCGAGGTGAAAAAGCGTTGCGGCGTTGTAGCCGCCAGCCATTGCAGGCGGGCGCGGAAGCGATCCGGGGCGTAAATCAGGTTGAAATCGCGGATCGGCCCATCTATCAGGGTGCAGCTCACTGCGCTTTCGCCGCTGAAGGCAAACGCATCGAACGGTAACAAGGCACGCGTGCGCGCGCCGTCCACTTGCAGATTCATGCCCGCGCCTTGTAGCACGCTGATGATGCGCTGATAGCCCTCAAACTGCGAAAAACCGCCCGACTCGCCAATGTCAGCAATCGACAGGCGCCAGCCAAAACCTTCAAGCCCCTCACCTGCATCGCGGGTGATTTCTTCGGTGCTGCCACCGCCGTTTTTCCACGGCATGCGCGGGTAATCAGCGGCGCGTAAAACGCTCAATGCATTCATTTACTGAAACGTCCTTCAAGGCGATGGCGGGAGCCGGGATGAATCAGCCGGGCCGCCGTCACGGGCTGGCGTCCCGACCAGGTCCGACGACGAACCAGCAGGCAGGGCTCGCCGGGTTCAATTTGCAGCAGCTTGCACTCTTTCGGGTCAGCCAGAATAGCTTCGACCACGTGTTCACCCTCCGTCAACGGTGCGACTTGAGACAGATAGGCGTAAGGCGTTTGCAGGGTGAAGTCCTGCTTGAGGTAATCCGGTGCTACCAGCGCATTTACGAAACGGTCCTCAATTTGCACAGGAATTCCATTCTCGTAATGCACGATCAACGAATGAAAAACCTTTTGCCCTTCGCGCATGTCCAGCACCGCCGCACGTTCGGAGCCGGCAGCTTCTTCGCCCAGGCTGATGACCTTGCAGCTGTGCTCATGGCCACGGGCGGCAATCTCGTCAGCGATGTTGTGAACTTCAAACAGTGCAGACTGGGTTTTGGGCTCGGCCACAAATGTGCCGACCCCTTGCATGCGGACCAGCAAGCCGTCAGCAGTCATTTCACGCAAAGCGCGGTTAATGGTCATACGGCTGAAGCCCAATTGGCTGACCAGCTCGCTTTCCGAAGGCACACGGTAATGCGGCGGCCAGTTACCACTCTTGATTTGTTGAGTGATCATCTGTTTAACGCGGGCGTACAGGGGCGCCGGACTATCGCCCATTTGGGCAGCCAGCGGGTTCACGGCAGGCGGAGTCGGCACGGGCATTCCTTGTTGATGAGTAAAGATGCGTAGCTTGCCGGAGTTTACCGAGCAGGCAAACGTCTGTATATGTATATACAAATAACAAACAATAGGGTGCGAAACCGATGTCCGTCTTCTTTGCCGAACGTGCGCTGTTATCCACAGGCTGGGCGACCAATGTCCGAATAGAGATCGGTGAAGATGGCCGGCTCGCGACAATCCAGCCTGATGCCCACGCGCAAGGTGCCGAACGCTTGAATGGCCCATTGTTGCCGGGCATGCCCAACCTGCATTCCCATGCGTTCCAGCGTGCCATGGCCGGTTTGGCGGAAGTGGCTGGCAACCCCAATGACAGTTTTTGGACATGGCGCGACTTGATGTATCGCCTTGTCGGCGAAATCAGCCCGGAACAGTTGGGCATCATCGCCCGCCAGTTGTACATCGAGATGCTAAAGGCCGGTTATACCTCGGTGGCTGAATTTCACTACGTTCACCACGACCTATCAGGTAAGCCCTACACGAATCCGGCCGAGCTGGCGTTAAGAATCAGTGAGGCCGCACGCTCTACGGGCATAGGTCTGACGCTGCTACCGGTACTTTACACACACGCCGGATTTGGGGGCCAAGCGCCAAATGACGGTCAGCGGCGTTTCATCAACAGCACAGAGCACTACCTGAAATTGCAGCAACAGTTAGCGCCATTGCTGGCCGGGCAACCGGCTCAAGCCCTGGGCGTGTGTTTTCACTCGTTGCGCGCTGTGACCCCGGAGCAAATCCATGAGGTCATGAGCGCCAGCAATAGCACGTGCCCGGTACACATACACATCGCGGAACAGCAGAAGGAAGTGGATGACTGCCTGAGCTGGAGCGGCAAACGTCCGATCGAGTGGTTGTATGACAACGTTGAGGTCGATGCACGCTGGTGCCTGGTGCATGCCACCCACGCCAACGCTGACGAAGTGACGCGCATGGCGCGTAGCCAGGCCGTTGCCGGGTTGTGCCTGACCACCGAAGCCAATCTGGGCGACGGTATTTTCCCGGCAGTGAACTATCTGGCACAGGGCGGCCGCCTGGGGATTGGTTCCGACAGCCACGTCTCCTTGAGCGTGGTGGAAGAACTTCGCTGGCTGGAGTACGGCCAGCGCTTGCGCGACCAGCGCCGTAACCGGTTGCATCGCGCCGGTCAGCCCATGGTGGGGCGTACGCTGTTTGACGCGGCGTTGGCTGGAGGCGCGCAAGCCATGGGGCAACCGGTTGCCGGGCTGGCGGTAGGCCAACGCGCCGATTGGCTTGTGCTGGACGGCAACGACCCGTATCTGGCCACGGCACAGGAAGATGCCATCCTCAACCGCTGGCTGTTTGCAGGCGGTGATCGTCAGGTGCGTGATGTGCTGGTCAATGGCAAGTGGGTAGTGCGTGAGGGTCACCATGCTGATGAAATCGAAAGCAGCCAAGACTTTACCCGCGTGCTCAAAGCGCTATTGGGGTAAGCCAGCAACAGTGACTGCAAACAGCTAAGGAAAGTATTCCCATAGCGGCCAAATCTCCTTCTGATGCAGGAGCTTTCCGATCGTTACCTTGCGTTCTCTCCAATGAACGCAAGGATTTATCGTGACTACAGTAACTGTTTATTTCTGCGGCACCGGCTCCACCAAGTTCGACGCGACCCACGAGAACTATTGGAATGGCGAGCTGATTTCGACGCTGGCGTCCCACAGCACAGGTCGTGAATTTGCTGAGTGGATCGTCGTCGATGGCCCCGGCAGCGGCAACTTGCAAGCCGATGAGATGTTCGTGCAGAACAAGGAATACGGCATGACCGGCAGCCTGTTCGGCAACGGCTGGGAAGAGAACGTGAAGCACGCGCTGAGCATTCTCAAAGGCAAGTGCGAATGGCAACGCGAGAAGCTCACCGAAGCGGAATATAACCGTCTCAAAGCGGCCGGTATCCCGATCGAAGACGTGACCGTTACCGGTTCATGGATGTGGCGCAAATACGATTACGGCAACCGCAGCGTGACCCAGCAACAACTGCAAGAGCAGTTGATCAAAACCTTCCGCAAGGACGGCGTGATTCCGACCAAGGTCAATCTGGTGGGCTGGAGTCGCGGCGCCGTCAGTTGCCACATGTTGGCTAACGCCATGCTCAACGACAGTGAGCTGAAAAACATTGCGGTCAACATTTTCGCCGTGGACCCGGTACCGGGCCCGCTTAACTTCCAGAATTCGCGGGTTGAGCTGGGTAAAAACGTTCAGGAGTACGTGGGCTTTTTCGCCCGTGACGAACGCTCCAAAGGGTTTTCTTGCGTGGTCCCGGAAACGGCATCCAATACGCGCGTCCACATTTACCCAATGGCCGGGCGCCATGCCACGCTGGTGGGCAACGCTGCGCCTGATGGTGACAAAGGCGCCAAGGTGCTGGTCGCGCCAGGGATGGTGGTGCGTCATTTCGCAGAAACCTGCCTGACCCGCTGGGGCGTGGCGCTGGATAAGCGCTTGAACCTGTCTGCTGCGGATCTGGAAGCCCAGCACAAAGCCATCGTCAGTGACGATGCGAAATACGCCGCGATGCATAAGTATTCCTACACCAAAATCACGGAGTCGGAGAAAAACGAACGTTACGCATCACTGGGCAGCAAAGGCATCGCCTTCAGCGCCATTAAAGGTGCGCCTTACCAGCCAGTGGCCGGTTTGTCGCAGAGCCTTGCGTACAGCCCCAACACCTACAAAGACATCCTTTGATGTAACGCGTTGAAGCCAACCCTCAGGGATGGGGGTTGGCACGTTCGTGTGCCTGAGGTCCGGGTCAAGCCCCTTGCACATACCGCGCGGCCCAATCGCGAACTTCAGCGTAGGGATACAACTCAAGGGCGGCAAACCCCGGAATGGCACGGGCTTTCATCTTGGTAAACATGGGCACGCTGATACCGCACAAGAAGCGGGTCAGCCGTTCTGCCGGGGGATAACAGCCCGTGTATTCCTGATGCCTGTGGATAAACGGGCCGCATAAGCCTTCAACGTTTTTATCCACAAGCGGCGCAAGCGGTGGCGGCTCAGGCAATTGCGCCACCTGCCCGGCGCAAACCGAACAATGCCCGCAACGTTGCGGTGCATTGTCGTCGCCAAAATACTGCGCCAAGCGATAGCTCAAGCACGTGTCGCTGGCAAACAGCGCCAACATGGCGTGAATGCGCGCGATTTCTGCACGTTCATGGGCCGTAAAGTAGCGATGCAGCTCCAGGCTCAGCGCATCGACGTCCACCTCGTTCACCAGCACGCTGTAAACGTCGGTCATCTGCTTGCTTTCGAGCTCAATCCAGCCTTTCTCCTGAAAATAGTCCAGCGCCTTGACCACGCGATTGCGCTCAGCCTGATGCTGTTCATACAGCGCATCGAAATTTACCGTCCACCAGGTTCGGGCGCGGCTGGAGGTCTGAATGATGCCCGACACAAAATCCCGGCGTTCGCCTTCAAACTGGGCCAACAAGGCCTCGGGCTCGATCAGGCACTTGAAACGGTACTCGGCGAAGTAGGCATAGCGCGGTGCAATCAGGCCACGCAGTTCCAGTTGCACCAACAGGGTTTTCAGGGGCAACTGACGGATATTGCTCTGATCGGACAAGGGCAGGAGCATAAATTCCCACTGACCCTCCGCGATTGCCGCACGCACGTCTTCCAGTACCGTGCGAATGCCTTGCAGCTCGGGGGTGTCGCCATAGACGAAGTTCTCCAGCACATTGAGGCTGTCCCGGTTGGCCAGCACCAGGCAATCCGACGCCTGGCCATCGCGCCCTGCCCGCCCGATTTCTTGGCTGTAATTTTCGATCGACTTGGGCAGGTCAAAATGCACCACATTGCGGATGTCACTTTTGTCGATGCCCATGCCAAAGGCGATGGTGGCAACGATGCAGTTCAACTGCCCGCCCATGAACTGACGCTGAATACTTTCGCGCTGATCGTGGGGCAAACCGGCGTGATAGGCACTGGCGCTGACGCCGTGCTGATTCAGGTGCTGAGCGATGTGCTCGGCCGTCTTCTGCAAGGTGACGTAGACAATACTCGGTTGGCCCTGACGCTCACCCATCCACTGCACCAACCGCTGGCGCTTGGCAGCACCGGTGACAGGTTCGACCCACAGATTGAGGTTAGCGCGGTAAAAACCGGTGGTGACGACATCGGCTTCAGCAATCGCGAACTTGATTTGCATGTCCACAATGACCGCAGGCGTGGCGGTGGCCGTAAGCAACAACACTTGTGGGATATTGAACTGGCGCTGATAGTCCGGAAGCTTCAAATAGTCGGGTCGGAAGTTATGGCCCCATTCCGAAATACAGTGCGCCTCGTCCACCACCAGCAAAGAAATCGGAACCTGCTGCAGAAAATTTCGGAAGCGCTCGTTTTTCAAGCGCTCAACCGAAATCATCAAAATTTTCAACTCCCCCGACTTGGCCCGCGCCATCACCGAACTGGCTTCATCGCGACCTTGTGCCGAGTCAATACTGGCCGCCGGGATGCCGTGGCGCTGGAGAAACGCCAGTTGATCCTGCATCAGCGCCAGCAGCGGCGAGACCACCAACGTCAGGTGAGGCAACAGTAGAGCAGGCAGCTGGTAGCACAGCGACTTCCCGGAACCCGTGGGGAAAATCGCAGCCGCTGAGCGCCCCGCCAACACCGCACGGATGGCCGCCTCCTGGCCGGGACGAAATTGTGGATAACCGAAAACCTGTTCCAGGGTGTTGTGCATCACTGTCACTCCATTGACCGTTGCAAAGCCCGCCAGGCTAACGCCCGCTGCGCAACGGATCGAGAAAAGGTCAGGGGAAATTGAAAGGGAATGATACAGGGTCGAGTTCAACTGTTCGGTGTTGATCGACGAAGGCAGACCTTCAGCCAGGGATACCCCCTGCCCTGCTGTGCTGATGGGTTGAGCGCTGCACAGCGATCGCAACTTCTTGCCTCGACCAGCCCCCTCAAGCGCTTAAGCCCGGTCACCATAGAGTCATTAATGCCGCGAGCCACGATCTTTCAGCGAGTGGCCGAGACGGGTGCATATCCAACCTGGCGGTTTTACTCCTGCTATTGCTACGAACATCCAGGGTCGTTGGATGTTGAAAAGTAGACATTTTTACTGGATGCACTCCCGTCTGCCGCCCAAGAGCTCTCTGCTTGATGGACGCGGCGGGCAAATACGCCGGGGTATTGATTAACCTCCTTGGTCTACAATCTAGTTCAGCGTCAGAACGAAAATTAAAGTCTGCCGGTGCCCAAGCCCGTCTCGACGAACACATCTGGGAAGAGGCGACCTTCATACTGTCGCCGAGGGCATTCACACGCTCCAACGCTATCTGCATCTGGTTAACCCGCGTCGCCCGCAACAGCAATAAAAAAAGCCTGCTGTCAGTGCGACCCCTACCAACCTTGAGACGATCAAAGCGACGCACTGTGGCAGCTTGACATCATTCGCAACTGTCGAGGCTCTGAAGGCGGAGGAGTGAGCTGACGGACTTTAAGCCCGCGAGAGGCGGTGCAGGCCTATCGGCCAGCGCCTAAATCCGAAAAACTTGCAAGTAATCGAATTTAACGGGAGGAACAGGCGGTATGAAATGGGAAAACTTACGCTATTACACAATTGTCATACTGATGGTTTTATCTTCCGGCGTATTCAATACCATGATCATTATTTGGGTGATCGAACAATTTACCACCCTCCATCAGAACATTTATTGGGAAACAGCCATTGTTATTTATCTCGCTATCAGCATAGTAGGGCTACGCTATGCCATACCTAGATTTAGAGGTGTGATATAGAGACTAATACCCTCGTCGCCACCTCAAACTGAAGGGCATGCATGATAAAAAATACAAGAAAACTCCCAAACGCTCGTAAACATACCAAAAAGTGATCACTCATATGAAAGGTCTACGTTACTACGTGACCGAAACGCGCCTAGTTGCCTGAGCGGTTAATTTATCTATCTAATGGTAACGATATACTGTGCGTCCAATGTCATGGATTGGTTATGCGCATGGCCCGACCGACTTCCCCCCTTCGCTTTAATGCCTTCTGATCTCATCGCCCTGCAAGGTTGGTTGCGTATGAGTACGCTGGAACAGAGCCTCGCCCAGCGAGCGCGTATCCTGCTTCTACTGGCTGACGGATTGACGCCCAAGGCCGTCAGCGAGCAGTTGCAGGTTACGCCGCCGACGGTATTCAAGTGGCGAAAACGTTATCTGGAGGCGGGAATCGAAGGGTTGAGCGATATGCCGCGCAGCGGCCAGCCACTCAAACTTGGGCACGATAAAATCAATGAAATCCTGACACTGACTACCCGGCGTGTACCCCAGGAGGCCACTCACTGGAGCGTCCGTTTGATGGCCAAGTATGCGCGGGTTACCACGTGGCAGGTTCGGCAGGTCTGGGCCGCTTCCGACCTCAAACCCCATCGTCTTAAGACCTTCAAAATCAGCAACGATCCTCATTTCGCCGACAAGGTAGTCGACGTGGTCGGGCTCTATCTGAACCCACCGGATAATGCCCTGGTGTTGTCGGTTGACGAAAAACCCAGATCCAGGCGTTGGATCGCACCCAACCGATGCTCCCGCTACGCCCAGGTCAAGTTGAACGCCGGACGCATGATTACAAGCGCCATGGTACGGCGAGTCTGTACGCGGCTTTCGACATCATGACCGTCCAAGTAATCGGACGGATTACCCAGCGCCATCGAGCCAAAGAGTTTCTGGCTTTCCTGCAACAGATTGAACGCAGCACGCCAGCCGGACTGGATCTGCATGGGATTCTAGATAACAGTTCGACCCACAAAACGGCTGTAATCAAGCAGTGGCTGGAAAAGCATCCGCGTTTCAAATTGCACTTCACACCAACCCGCGCGTCTTGGCTGAACGCCGTGGAAGGCTGGTTTGCACAACTGGAAAGACGAGCGCTCTACCGGGGTGCCTTCACCAGCGTCGCCGACCTAAAGGTGGCTATCCGTCAATTTATCGAGGCTCATAATGAGCATTCAGCCAAGCCGTTCAAGTGGAATAAAACGGCTGAGGCCATCATTAGCTCGGTATATAAAGCGAAGCTGAGCGTGATAAAAAATAAATTAATGGATTAACCGCTCAGGGCACCAGTGATGGGCGGATCAAAAAGTTGCTCCTCATTAATCACTTGACCAATAAACAGATCGCCCATTTTAAAGACGCTGGATTGATTTAACTTTTTATTGTATTCATGCAGCCATTGGCGTTATTGGCATGAGTTATGTAGCCCTGAGCTTTCGGGGGATGGCTATAAATACTCTTACACTGACACTACCACCTTATTTTTCAGCAACGTCATCTGGTTTCATGGCAGTGTAAAGAGACTGTATTGTGATGCTATCGACAAGGGCTTCTAGTGCCAGGTATAGCTTCCCTGTTTGTTTGTATGCTCGTTCATAATCGTCCGCGATAGTACGAAACAGCTTAAACGCACCGTCTTTGCGAACCTGCCTACCAAGCCCAATACCTGCCACGATCAAGTCGACAGAATAATAGGCCATATCACCACTGTAATCCCCCTGAAATTTATCTCTGTAAAGCTGTCTCACAGGACCCACAGTATCATTATTACCGTTATATATATTCAAAACCCCTTCATGTATGTTGTTGTAGCCGTGCCCCATCATATATACGCCATAAGGAGCCCCCAGACCTCTACTCGCGATTGTTATCTCAGCCCCTGTTTTTATTTGCACAAGACCTCCCGCAATGCCGATGCCCTTTTTAGCGTAGAACATCACTTTTTCGGCCAGCTGGTCGTACTCAACCCTCAACTCTTGAACACCTTCCCAAGCACTGATAACGCCCTCACTTACGTCCCGGATAACAGCATTCACATAATTGGCAATCACTGCGCTGAATTTGATTTGCAAGACACTGTCAGGCAGATACGTACCGCTTGAAGTACAGCCGAAAGACATCAGATCTGTTGCCGATTTAGTCACATCATGAATGTCATAGTGTTGGTCGCTCATAGTTGGACTTCCCAGGTACTGTATGAACTGGTACCGGCTTGTACGTGTGTCCACGTAATATCGCGATAACGGATAGCAATAAGTTCTTGTGGCTGACCGTCTGCCATATTGATGCTATGAGGGACGTGTGCGTTCATATAGGCAATCCGAGCGCCGGACAAACGAACCGTAAAGTACTTTTCCTGACTACCTATCGAAGACGTACGGTAAAAATCAATGGAGCATTCGATTTCTTCCCCATCATGCAATGCCCCGGCAATCAATGGCGAAGATTTGTCGATGTTCTTAGTGATGACAACTGGCTTGTGTTGCCCGCGTCCGCCAGTGACGCTCCCATCACTACCTGCCACCATGTCGTGGGAATACGCTAACACCATGATTTCATCAAAGTGACCCACTTGGCATTTATTACCGATTGAATCTTGGCTGGAGCAGCCGGAAGAGATGAGCCCTTGTTTTTTTCCAATGATTGACATGTAACCATGATGAGCCATTTTTACCCTCCCCCGAGTTGGCTAATCACTGTATGGCAGGAAGTAGCAATCAGTTGTAGGAATAATCCTTAAGTTCAACCAAAGACACAAAACCGCGGTTTGCATTCCGCTCTGAAGCTTGAGCGGTTAAACGGCAGCCAATGTGAGCACGCGCAAACCGAATGCAGGCCGACGAGGCTGAAGGTAAGCTCGCCCGCAATGACGGTGAGCCGAACACTGCGCTTATGACGAGCACGGCCATTTTCGATTGCAAGCCGGTACAACTGGGTAACGACGTTGTACTTCATCAACCTTGGGTTTACGGACACACCACATGAAACTCGCCACCGACCTCCCCGACACGCCCGCCTTGCGTGAGCTGATGCAATTGCTGCATGAAGAAATCGGTCTGCCGGAGCACAAAACCGTCAGCCTGAAGACGTCGATCAACCTTGATCTGGGCTGCAATGGCCGGGACGCCCAACAGTTGATGGAGGCGCTGGAAGAGCGCTTCGGGCTGACGCTGGAGGATTACGACGCCTATCGCTACTTTCAGCCTGCGGGGCATGACCCGCATCTCAAGCGCAGTGCCAAGGGCCGCGAAAGCAAAGTGCCCTTGACGATTGGCATGCTGTACGCGGCAATTGTGGCGCAGCACTGGGACACCGACAGCCTTGAAGCCTGATTAACAGGTACAAAAAAGCCGCCTTCTCAGGCGGCTTTTTGGTCAATCAGCATTCGGTACGAAGGTTTACGCCTTCGGACCGGCAGCCTTGATTGCATCGCTCACGTCGAACTTCTTGAAGTTTTCGGTGAACAGACCAGCCAATGCTTTGGCGGCTTCGTCGTACGCGGCTTTGTCAGCCCAAGTGTTGCGCGGGTTGAGCAGTACAGTGTCGACGCCCGGTACGGCTTTTGGCACGTCCAGGTTGATGATGTCCAGGTGCTCGGTTTCAGCACCGATCAGCGCGCCGCTCTGGATCGCAGCGATCACGGCACGGGTGGTCGGGATGTTGAAACGCTTGCCTACGCCGTAGCCACCGCCGGTCCAGCCGGTGTTGACCAGGTAAACCTTGGAGCCGAAACCGCGGATACGTTTGATCAGCAGCTCAGCGTATTCACCGGCAGGACGCGGGAAGAATGGCGCGCCGAAGCACGTCGAGAACGTCGACTTGATGCCGCTGCCCGAACCCATTTCAGTCGAGCCTACCAGTGCGGTGTAGCCAGACAGGAAGTGGTAAGCCGCTTGTTCTTCGCTGAGGATCGACACTGGCGGCAGTACGCCAGTCAGGTCACACGTCAGGAAGATCACGGCGTTAGGTTCGCCACCCAGGTTCAGCGGGGCGCGCTTTTCAATCAGTTCACGCGGGTAAGCGGCGCGGCTGTTCTGCGTCAGGCTGTCATCCGCATAGTCAGGCTTTTTGTTGGCGTCGAGTACGACGTTTTCCAGAACGGCGCCGTGCTGGATCGCTTTCCAGATGACCGGCTCGTTTTTCTCGGACAGGTCGATGCACTTGGCATAGCAACCGCCTTCGATGTTGAACACCACGCCCACACCCCAACCGTGTTCGTCGTCACCGATCAGGTAACGGCTTTCATCAGCCGACAAGGTGGTTTTACCGGTGCCGGACAGACCGAAGAACAGGGTCACGTCGCCGTCTTCGCCCATGTTGGCCGCGCAGTGCATCGGCAGGACGTCAACGGCTGGCAGCAGGAAGTTCTGAACCGAGAACAGGGCTTTTTTCATTTCGCCGGCGTAACGCATGCCAGCGATCAATACTTTTTTGGCCGCGAAGTTGATGATCACGCAACCGTCAGAGTGGGTGCCATCACGCTCAGGCTCGCACACGAAGTTCGGTGCGTTGATCACTTGCCACTCATCTTTGCCAGCCGGGTTGTATTGTTCCGGGTTGATGAACAGGCAACGACCAAACAGGTTGTGCCAAGCGGTTTCGGTGGTCATTTTCACGGGCAGGTAGTGCGCCGGGTCAGAACCTACATGAACGTGGGAAACGAAACGCTCGCGCTCACCGAGGTAGGCCGCAACGCGGTCCCACAGTGCGTCGAACTTGTCAGCCGGGAACTTGCGGTTGATCGGGCCCCAGGCAATGGCGTCCTGAGTGGTAGGCTCTTCAACGATGAAGCGGTCAGCTGGCGAACGGCCGGTACGGTGGCCCGTTTTAACAACCAGTGCGCCATTGTCGGCAAGCTCACCTTCACCACGGCTCAGGGCTTCTTTGACCAGATCGTCGATGCTCAGATCGGTGTACACGGCGTTATTAGCTTGCGTCATGAGGTTCCCCGTCGGCCATTGGCCGATTGCGCCAAACGTTTTGTAGTAGAAAATTTTGCACTACTACCGCGAAAAAAGTGGGCCGGATTATGCCAGAAACGCCCAAAAATAGTAGGCCCCACCTGTCAGAACCGCGTTATACCGGGCTTTGACAGGGGTTTTACCTGCGCTGAAACGTTTTAGTGGTGAGTGCCTGAAGGCGTCTCTACACCGGCGCCCGCGAACAATTGATCGACGTCTGCTGCATCGAACAGGTAGCGCTCGTTACAGAATTGGCAATCGATTTCAATATGACCGCCATGTTCTTTGACGAGCGCAAGCGCATCGTCATGACCCAGGCTGGACAATGCATTGCCAGATCGCTCGCGCGAGCAACTGCATTTGAACTCGATGCATTCATCGTCAAAAACGCGTACTTCTTCTTCGTGGAACAAACGCACCAGGATGGTTTGGTTATCCAGCCCCAACAGCTCTTCAACCTTCAGGGTATCGCCCAGCGCATTCAGGCGGTTCCAGCACTCCGCACGTTCGTCTTCGTCTTTGATGACTTCGGCAGGCAGTTGCTGCAAGAGCATGCCACGCGCGCGCTTTCCATCAGCCGCGAGCCAGAAACGGGTAGGCACCTGGTGCGACATCACGAAGTAATTGGTGAAACAGGCCGACAGATCATCGCCGTCCAGGTCCACGATGCCCTGATAGCGCTTGCCGATGGTCGGGTCGATGGTCAGGGCCAGAACCCCGTTGGGCATCAGGTCGCTGAGGGTCGCGTCCGGTTTGATCTGGTCCGCGTCAAATCGGGCCAGCCCGCGAATTTCATGGTGGCTGGTGATTTCAATCATCAGCAACGGAACGGCGCCTTCGGAACGGGCTTGCAGGCTCAGCAAACCGTCGAACTTCAAGGTGCTGACCAGCAACGCCGCAGCAGCCATCAGCTCGCCCAGCAGTTGTTGAACCGGCTCAGGGTAGGCGTGCTTGGCCAAGACCTCAGCGTAGCTGTGATCCAGCGAAACCAGTTCGCCGCGGGTGTCGCTGTTGTCAAAAATGAAACGTTGCGTGAAGTCGGTTTTGCGTAAATCTGACATAGGAATAGGGTTCTAAATTGGTGACAAAATGTGTTCGAGTCTTTATAAAGGCGCGTTTTTAGCACCTATCGGGTGCAAAGACCCAGCCAAGGGGGCATGTCATGAACAATCCCACTCTGTTCCAAACAAGGTGGAACCTCGGAGCCCTAGCGGGGTGTAATTTACTCGCTCTGGGGCTTTTGTGTTTCTGGTTATGGCCATTCGGCCAAATTCTCTGCCTGACTTTCGACGACTGGTTGTTCCATCTGCTCAATCGTCCATTGGCTGATAACCCTATATGGCTCCACATGTGGGCAGTTGCAAGTCTTCGCCCTTTCGATGTGGTTGTCGGCGTGATCATGCTGGCTTTGCTGATCAAAGGTAATTGGGTGTTTGAAGCCACTCAGGTGCGTCGCGCGCTGTTTGGTTTTCTGGCGATCCTGTTGCTGCTGGTGGTGATCCGCGCGCTGTTTTCCAAACTCACCGCCGCGATGGGTTGGCAGCACAACAGCCCGTCGATGGTGTTTGAAGACGCCATTCACCTGAGCGATTACTTCCCCGGCCTGGAAAAAACCTGGGAGCTCAAAGACCGCTCCAGCCAGAGTTTTCCGGGCGATCACGCCTCTGTGCTGTTGATTTGGGGCCTGTTCATGAGCGTGTTCAGCCGAAACGCTGGCCAGAAAGTCGTGATTTGGGGCCTGACGCTGCTGTTCATGATGCCGCGGCTCGTGGCCGGCGCCCACTGGGGCCAGGACGACTACATCGGCGGCTTGCTTCTGGCCTTGCTGGCGTTGGGCTGGGGCTATTACACCCCGTTCGCGGCCCGGGCGTCGGATCTTCTGCTGCGCGTGACAGCGCCGATCTTTTCGCTGTTGCAGCGTCTGCCACTGGTGTCTCGCATGAGCATCGTGCGCGGTTAAGCAACCCGCGTTGGCATGCGGTTCAAACGCCGCTCTACTCGGCGCCGCTGGCATCATGAAACTGATGCAGTTGGCGCCGTTGTTTTTTAGTCGGTTTACCTTCCGTAGTGATCCCCATTGCACCGGATTTACGCATCGCGGCAGCGTGCTCGCGTTTAGCGATGCTTTGCGCTGTTTCGGCGTACAACAATTGCGCTTGCGGTGCGCCACCACGCACGACTGAGAGCGCTTTGACTTCTACCGTTCGCTCTTCCAGGCCCACACGAATCTGCAGCTCATCGCCTACCCGCGGTTCTTTACTGGGTTTGCAGCGCTCACCTCGACAATGGACTTTGCCACTTTCAATGGCCGCCTTGGCCAGTGCCCGGGTTTTGAAAAAACGCGCCGCCCACAACCATTTGTCCAAACGGACCTTATCGTCTTCTTCTTGCTTCTGAGCCATTGGAATTCCTCTTCTTTGGCAGGGTCAGAACTGTACTACCGTTTCTAACGAATAGATGAATCTGGCACCCGGCTAGAATGCCGCTCCTCTCAGCGCCTTTGGCGAGGTTATGTCCCATGACGTTTTTCCCCGATTCCCTGACGGGCGCCAAAAGCCGCTGCGACGCTTGCCGGCAAGCCACGCCGCTGGGGTTCGATTTTCAGTTTGCCTACCAGCCGATCGTGGACCTGCGCGATCAATCGGTGTTTGCTCACGAGGCACTGGTCCGAGGCCCGTCCGGTGAAGGCGCGTTCGAGGTATTGCAGCAAGTTAATGACACCAATCGTTACCGCTTCGACCAGGCGTGTCGCACCCGCGCGATCAAGGGTGCGGCCACGCTGGGCATGCAGCAACATCTATCAATCAATTTCATGCCCAACGCGGTCTATCGGCCAGAACTGTGCATTCGCAGTACCCTGGAGGCCGCCAAAGCCCATGATTTCCCGCTCGACAAGCTGATTTTCGAAACGCTGGAAAGCGAACACATAGATAACTATCGCCATTTGACCCATATTCTGCGTGAATACCGCGAATTCGGTTTCAAGACAGCGATCGACGACTTCGGAGCCGGCTATTCGGGGCTCAATTTATTGGCGGATTTTCAACCTGACCTGATCAAGCTCGACATGGCACTCATCCGCGATGTCGATCAGGACCGTGCGCGTCAGGCCATTGTGCGCGGCGTTGTCATGATGTGTTCTGAATTGAACGTTACAGTCATAGCCGAAGGCATCGAAAGCGCTGGCGAGAGGGATTTCCTGGCCGATTGTGGAATATTTTTGATGCAGGGTTACTGGTTCGCCCGACCTGCATTCCAAGCGTTGGCCGAGGTTCGTCCTGCGGCCTGGATACGTTAATCGCGGTTACTCATATTGAAGACATTTGATCATCTGACCGTTGTCGGTCTGCGCGAGTGGGTGGCGCTTCCCGATTTGGGAGTTGCTGGCTTGCGCGCCAAAATCGACACCGGTGCCAGTACTTCCAGCCTGCACGCCACTGAAATCGAGCCTTTTGTGCGCGACGGTGTCGAGTGGGTGCGTTTCAACGCGCATTTGGGCACGCGGGTGCAACTGCGTCACCGCCGTTGCGAAGCCCCGTTGGTGGCGATAAAAACCATTAAAAGCTCGAACGGGCATACGCAAGTGCGCTATGTGATCCGCACCAGCCTCGCGCTGGGTGATCGGGTCTGGCCGGTGGAGTTCACCCTCGCTTGCCGCAAGTCCATGCGTTACCGTTTGCTGCTCGGCTCGAAAGCCCTGATCGATGGCCAATTGGTCGTTAATCCGGGCCTCAAATACGTTCAAGACAAACCGGTTTTTCCGGTCACTACCCTTTCTGCCACAGGTGCTGCATGAAGATCGCTGTGCTGTCGCGTAACCCGCGTCTGTATTCCACTCGTCGCCTGGTTGAAGCCGGGACAGAACGAGGCCACGAAATGGTGGTGATCGATACCCTGCGTGCCTATATGAACATCGCCAGCCACAAGCCGCAGATCCACTACCGGGGCAAGCCGCTGGAAGGCTTCGATGCCGTGATTCCGCGCATTGGTGCCTCGGTCACGTTTTACGGCTGCGCGGTGTTGCGTCAGTTCGAAATGATGGGGGTTTTCCCGCTGAACGAATCGGTGGCCATCGCCCGCTCGCGGGACAAACTGCGCTCCCTGCAATTGCTGTCGCGGCGTGGGCTGGGGTTGCCGGTGACGGGTTTTGCGCACTCACCGGATGACATCCCCGACCTGATCGAAATGGTCAATGGCGCCCCCTTGGTGATCAAGGTACTAGAAGGCACACAAGGCATCGGCGTTGTCCTGTGCGAAACCGCTACGGCGGCAGAATCCGTGATCGAAGCCTTCATGGGCCTCAAACAAAACATCATGGTGCAGGAATACATCAAGGAAGCTGGTGGCGCCGATATTCGCTGCTTCGTGGTGGGTGACAAGGTGATTGCAGCGATGAAACGCCAGGCCAAGCCGGGTGAGTTCCGCTCCAACCTGCACCGTGGCGGCAGCGCCAGCCTGATCAAGATTACCCCGGAAGAACGCATGACCGCCATTCGGGCTGCCAAGGTGATGGGGTTGAGCGTGGCGGGCGTGGACATCCTGCGCTCCAATCACGGCCCGTTGGTGCTGGAGGTCAACTCCTCACCGGGTCTGGAAGGCATCGAAACCACCACGGGCAAAAACGTGGCAGGGATCATCATTGAACATCTGGAGAAAAACAGCGGGCCGAACCTGACAAGAACCAAAGGCAAAGGCTGACGCCCGTAGCCTCTCAAGAAACAACGCGAGGCTGCGTCCACCGACAGCCTCGCGCGTCCTTCGTCGCGTATTTACACCGCGCCTCGGGGCAGCATCAGCCCCAACGGCAATCTGACGCGTGCTTCAAGCCCACCCCCTGAACGGTTGCGTAACTCGACATTGCCGCCATGCATTGAGGCGATGCGCTTGACGATGGCCAACCCGAGTCCGGTCCCCTTCCCGCCGCGTGCCCGATCGCCACGAATGAACGGGTTGAAGATGTCTTCCAGTTCGCAAGGGTCGATGCCTGCGCCGCGGTCCATCACGCTGAGCACCACATACGGCGCACTCACATCGCCCGACACATAGGCAGCCACTTCCACATCTTCACCCGCATGATGCAATGCGTTGCCGATCAAGTTATTGAGCAGGCGCTTCATCGATACCCGGCGCAGCGGGAACGGCTGAATCGGTTGCAGACGCAAACGAACCCGTTCTTCGTTCTGGTTGTAAGGTGCCACGACCTCACGCACCAGCTCGCACAAGTCCACCTCTTCGACCAGTTCGTCACGGCCATCGCGAATAAAAGCCAGGAACTGATCAAGGATCGCGTCCATGTCTTCGATATCGCGCACCATGTCATCCGTCAGGTCGTTGTGGTTGCCCATCAATTCCAGCGACAACCGCAAACGCGTCAACGGTGTACGCAAATCATGGGAAACACCTGCCAGCATCAACTCTCGCTCGCGACCCGCCTGCTCCACGTCTTCGGCCATCTGGTTGAAAGCACTGTAAACCTCCGTCATCTCACTCGGCGTGTCACTGATCGGCAACCGCACGCTACGTCCCTGACCCAGTTGACGCGCGGCATACACCAGGCGCTTGAGCGGTTGATTAAGCTGGCTGACGAAAATCCACGCCGACGCAGTGGAGAGCAAGCCAATGGCCAAAAACCAGCCCAACACGCTCCATATCTTTTGCCCGCGCAGCGGGTGCGGGTAGAGCGGCACTTTCAGCCAGCCATCCCCCAGGCTCGGCGCTCGAACCCATAAGGCGGGCGGGGAATGCACACGTAAACGAACCTCGGTATCAGCCCCGAGTTCGGCTTGCATCTGACGTTGGTAAGCGCCGCTGTACGGCCAATGCTGCTCCCCCTCGGGCACACCGCCACCCACCACCCGGATCAACCCGGCAGCATCGGCAATTTTTTCGCGATTTTCTTCATCGGCCGCCCAATAGGCACGTAACGTGAGGGCAACGCCGTGGCTGTACTGACGATCAACCAGGACATCTTCATTCATCAACAAGTACACCAATGTCAGTGCCTTGGAGAATAGAACGACGATCAGTACCAGCCAGAGGGTGCGCGAGAAGAAACTTTGGGGAAACCAGAGAGGGGTTTTCATAGATTGATGCTTTTGCAGTTTGCAGGAGCGCGCAGGGATATTCGCAGAAATGGAATTGCGGGCCACTCAGGTAGTGAACAACCTGTGTGACCCGCTCCTACAAATGATCCATCACTTGGTGGCGTTGCCGTCGGGTACAAACACATAGCCCACGCCCCAGACTGTCTGGATATAACGCGGCTTGGAAGGATCCGGCTCAATCATGCGACGCAGACGGGAAATCTGAACATCGATTGAACGCTCCAACGCATCCCATTCACGGCCACGCGCCAGATTCATCAGCTTGTCGCGCGTCAACGGCTCGCGAGCATGCATGACCAGCGCTTTAAGCACCGCAAATTCACCGGTGGTCAGCATGTGAACTTCATCACCGCGTTTCAGTTCGCGGGTCGCCAGTGACAACTCGTAATCACCGAACGTGACGCTTTCGTCTTCGCTGCCCGGCGCGCCCGGCACGGGCGCGGACTGGCGACGCAACACCGCTTTGACCCGTGCCATCAGTTCATCGGGGTTGAATGGCTTGGCCAGATAATCGTCGGCCCCCAGTTCAAGGCCCTTGATACGGCTAAGTTCATCGCCCTTGGCCGTGAGCATGATGATTGGCACGCGATTGTTCGCAGCGCGCAAACGGCGGCAGGCGGACAGACCGTCTTCGCCTGGAAGCATCAGGTCCAATACAACAAGATTAAACACCTCGCGGGCCAACAAACGGTCCATTTGCTCGACGTTTGGTACCGCGCGGGCACGATAGCCTTTGCTGGTGAAAAAACGTTCCAGCAGGCTGCTCAGGCCCGGGTCGTCGTCCACGATAAGAATTTTTTCGCCTTCAGCAGTGTGTGCAGTGCTGCTCATTAGATGCTCCTATGATCTCGGCGCGCATTATGGCGTAGCTGCTGTTATACGCATCGTGTGCATTGTTAGCAGATTTTTCCTTCACAGCCAGTACACAGATCAAGGCGCACGCTGCACGCAGTGCCCTGAATACGGGAACGCTGGTTATAATGCGCCGCCTTTTGTGTCAGGCAACCTCGAATTTTCAACCGCTGCGGCGCAATTATTTTTTTCAGTGCGTGCCGCAATGTGCAGACTTCACGGGTCAACAGGCTGCCCTTTTGGCCCAGGTAGCGGCGCTTTTTAAAGCCGCTCAACCAGCCTCGCAAGCCTTCAAGCCCGGGCCTGCGAGCCTGCATCACAATTTGTCAGGTGGTTTTATGGACAGCATCAACAGCCGCATCGCCGAAGAACTTGGGGTGCGCCCGCAGCAGGTCGAAGCGGCCGTCGCACTTCTGGATGAAGGCTCCACCGTACCCTTCATCTCCCGTTACCGTAAGGAAGTGACCGGCAGCCTGGATGACACCCAACTTCGTCATCTGGAAGAACGCCTGCGCTACCTGCGAGAACTCGACGAACGGCGCATCAGCATCCTCGCCAGCATCGAAGAACAAGGCAAGTTGACGCCAGAACTGGCGCGCGATATCAAACTCGCCGATACCAAAACCCGCCTTGAAGACTTGTACCTCCCCTACAAGCAAAAGCGCCGCACCAAAGGCCAGATCGCCCTCGAAGCCGGCCTCGGTGAACTGGCTGACGGCCTGTTCAATGATCCGAACCTGAACCCCGAAACAGAAGCCGCCCGTTTTGTCGACGCCGAAAAAGGCGTGGCCGACGTCAAAGCCGCCCTCGACGGCGCCAAATACATCCTGATGGAGCGTTTCGCCGAAGACGCCACCCTGTTGGACAAACTGCGCAGTTTTCTCAAGCAGGAAGCCACCCTCAGCGCCCGCGTCATCGCAGGCAAAGAAGAGGAAGGCGCCAAGTTCCGCGATTACTTCGAGCACGACGAGCCACTCAAAAGCATGCCGTCGCACCGGGCGCTGGCCATTTTCCGCGGGCGCAATGAAGGCATCCTCAGCGCGTCGCTCAAAGTGGGCGAAGAATTGCCCGGCACGATGCACCCCGGCGAGATGATGATTACCGAACGTTTCGGCCTGCAAAACCAGAACCGTCCGGCTGACAAATGGCTGGGCGAAGTGGTGCGCTGGACGTGGAAGGTCAAGCTCTATACACACCTTGAAACCGATCTGCTGGGTGAACTGCGCGACGCCGCAGAAACCGAAGCCATCAACGTGTTTGCGCACAACCTGCACGACTTGCTGCTGGCCGCGCCTGCTGGCCCGCGCGCTACCCTTGGCCTGGACCCGGGCCTGCGCACCGGCTGCAAAATTGCCGTGGTCGATGCCACCGGCAAACTGCTGGAACACGCCACCGTGTACCCGCACGTGCCGCACAACAAGTGGGATCAAACCATCTCGATCCTGGCTGCCCTGTGTGCCAAACACGCGGTCGAACTGATCGCCATCGGCAACGGCACCGCGAGCCGCGAGAGCGACAAGCTGATCATCGACCTGATCAAAAAATACCCTGCACTGAAAGTCACCAAAGTCATGGTGTCTGAAGCCGGGGCCTCGGTGTACTCGGCATCGGAGTTGGCAGCCAAAGAATTCCCGGACCTGGACGTGTCGATCCGTGGCGCTGTTTCGATTGCGCGCCGCCTGCAAGATCCGCTGGCCGAGCTGGTCAAAATCGACCCCAAATCCATTGGGGTCGGCCAATACCAGCACGACGTGTCGCAGCTCAAGCTGGCGCGGGGTCTGGACGCCGTTGTGGAAGACTGCGTAAACGCCGTGGGGGTGGACGTAAACACCGCCTCGGTGGCGCTGCTGGCCCGGATCTCCGGCCTCAACGCCACGCTGGCGCAAAATATCGTGAACCATCGCGATGAAAACGGTGCCTTCAAAACCCGCGCGGCGCTGAAAAAAGTCAGCCGTCTGGGTGAAAAAACCTTTGAACAAGCCGCCGGTTTCTTACGCGTCATGAACGGCGACAACCCGTTGGACGGCTCGGCGGTTCACCCCGAAGCCTACCCGCTGGTCAAGCGCATTGCGTCCGACACCGAACGCGACATTCGTTCACTGATTGGTGATGCGAGCTTTCTCAAGCGTCTCGATCCGAAGAAATTCACCGATGAAACCTTCGGTTTGCCGACGGTCACCGACATTCTGCAAGAGCTGGAAAAGCCGGGCCGGGATCCGCGTCCCGAGTTCAAGACCGCCGAGTTCCAGGAAGGCGTCGAAGACCTCAAAGACTTGCAACTGGGGATGATTCTGGAAGGTGTCGTCACCAACGTGACCAACTTCGGTGCGTTCGTCGATATCGGTGTGCATCAGGACGGTCTGGTGCATATTTCGGCGCTGTCCGAGAAATTCATCAAAGACCCGCGTGAAGCAGTCAAAGCCGGTGACGTGGTCAAGGTCAAGGTGATGGAAGTCGACATCCCCCGTAAGCGGGTGGGCCTGTCGATGCGCATGAGCGACACCCCCGGCGAGAAAATTGACGGGGCGCGCGGCGCACGTCCGGGCGCTTCGGGGCGCCAGCAAAATACCGCACCGCGCAAGGAAACCGTGGCCGCGGCCCCTGCCAACAACGCCATGGCATCGCTGTTCGCCAATGCCAAGCAACTGAAAAAACGCTGATGGACATCCCGGCCGGGCTGACCCAAAGCGCGTTCAGTGAACTGATCGGCTGTCGCGTGGTGCAACTTGATGAAGGCGCGGCCCACGTCGCCCTGAGCCTTGAGCCGCACCTGCGCAACCGGGGCGGCAAACTGCATGGCGGGGTGCTGTTCAGCCTGGTCGACATCAGCATGGGGCTGGCCTGTTCCAGTACCCATGGCTTCGATCAGCAAAGCGCCACCCTGGAATGCAAGATCAACTACATCCGGGCGGTGTCCGAAGGCGAAGTGCTGTGTATCGCCAAGGTCATCCACCCCGGTCGCCGCACGCTGGTCGTTGAAGCTGACGTCTGGCAGGGCGAAAAGCGGGTCGCAAAAGCGCAAGGCACGTTCGCTGTCCTGTAGCGGTCACCCGTCGATTTAGGTTAATTTCGGCACTGCATACGCGGTGCCGAAATGCGCCTGGAGCGCCTGGGACCGACACAGGGACGGGGCTGAGCACTTCTTTTAAAAGTCAGGCGACCACGCCGGCTTCAACTTCACCCTTGTAGACCGTCCTGACCACCCCCATATTGGGGCGACTGACGCGTGAAGGAATCCAACTTGAGCCAACTTCTCAACCGCCGCCTGGCTCTGCTCAGCGAGCGCGCTAACCTCACTCTGCTGGAGCAGTGTCTGCACGGGATCGAGCGCGAATGCTTGCGCGTCACCGGCGATGCCCGCCTGGCCCAGACGCCGCACCCCGAAGAACTGGGGTCGGCCCTGACCAACGATCAAATCACCACCGACTATTCCGAGTCGCTGCTGGAGTTCATCACCCCGGCCCTGGCCGACCCGGCTGAGACGCTGGCCAGCCTCGACAAGATCCACCGTTTTGCCTACAGCAAACTCAACAACGAGTACCTGTGGAGCCCTTCAATGCCGTGCCCGTTGCCGGCCGAAGCGGATATTCCGATTGCCTACTACGGCACGTCCAACATCGGACAGCTCAAGTACGTGTATCGCAAAGGCCTGGCCCTGCGTTACGGAAAAACCATGCAGTGCATTGCCGGCATTCACTACAACTTCTCGTTGCCTGAAGCCCTTTGGCCTGTGCTGAAAGCGGCAGACGGCTTTGTGGGCACAGACCGCGATTACCAGTCGAGCGCCTACATCGCGCTGATCCGTAACTTCCGCCGTTACAGCTGGCTGCTGATGTACCTGTTTGGCGCCTCGCCTGCGCTGGACGCAGGCTTTTTGCGCGGCCGGGCTCACCAACTCGAACAACTGGACCCCGACACGCTCTACCTGCCGTACGCCACCAGCTTGCGCATGAGCGACCTCGGTTATCAGAGCAACGCTCAGGCGGGCCTGACACCGTGCTACAACGACCTCAACAGTTACACCGACAGCCTGCGTAAAGCCGTGGCAACGCCCTACGCGCCGTATGTCGAAATCGGCACGCACCAGGACGGCGAGTGGGTGCAACTGAACACCAACATCCTGCAAATCGAAAACGAGTACTACTCCAACATCCGCCCCAAGCGTGTGACCTACAGCGGCGAGCGTCCGATTCAAGCGCTCATGTCCCGTGGCGTGCAGTACGTTGAAGTGCGTTTGCTGGACATCAACCCGTTCCTGCCCGTGGGCATTGACCTGCCCGAAGCCCGCTTCCTGGATGCCTTCCTGCTGTACTGCGCCCTGCAAGAAAGTCCGCAGTTCGACAGCGCGGAGTGCGGCAGTTGCACCTCCAACTTCCTCAGCGTCGTCAAAGAAGGTCGCCGCCCGGGCCTGCAATTGCAGCGTGACGGTCAACCGGTGGACATGAAGGAATGGGCAGCCGAACTGCTGGAACAAATCGCACCACTGGCCGCGTTGCTGGATCAAAGCAAGGGTGACGATGCGCACAGCAAGGCACTGGATGAGCAACTGGCGAAAATCAAGGACGTGTCACGGACCCCGTCGGCCAAAGTGCTGGCCAGCATGGCCGAACACAAAGAAAGCTTCGCTCAGTTCTCCATGCGCCAAAGCATTGCCCACGCTGACTACTTCCGCAGCCAGGCACTCAGCCCTGAAGACCAGGACGCTTTTGAAGAAAAAGCCCGCAAATCGATTAACGACCAAATGGACATTGAAAAAACCGAACAGGGTGATTTCGACCTGTTTGTGGCGTCGTATCAGGCGAGTATTTTGGCGATCAGTAACTGAGGGATGGCTGGCAGCCCGTCAGCCAAACCCCGAAGACGTTCAGGTTTCGCCGTGTCAGAGGCGCGCACGCAAAGGTGCCGCCTCCTACACGAACTGCGGCAACGGATGGCTTCGGGGCGTTGAGTGCAGGCGTACCGTACACCGCCGCTGAAATAAACAGTGGCCGGGCCTGGAAACCCGAGTAACAATTACGCGCCTTAGCGCCATGTACCCTTCGGGGAGTTGGCGTTTTTTGTGCGTCAGTCTTCATCTTATGACGGCTGTGCGCGGGAGGTCTTCGGACCTGCCGGGTTTGCCTAATTGTCCCGGTTTCCAGCCTGCGTACAGCTGTCACCTTCGCCTGGACACGAACCTGACAGCTCTTAAACATATTAGGAGCACACTCAATGACTACCCCTTCCCCGATCAACACCCTCGGCGTCGTAACCTTCGGCCCGTGCGGCGAAAATGACCAACCTCTGTTTTGCGTTAACCCCGGTATACCTTTGCGTCAGGCGCTGGAGCACGTCTCGGCGTTGTTGTTTTGCGCCAAAACGCTGGCCCTGGATGCCGCCCTGGAGAAAGACGGGGAACGCCATGCCTGGGCGTCGCACTACTTGTGCGACATGGGCAAGGCCGTTATTGATGATGTGTGTTTGCAGGCGTTTTAACGACGCACCGAAGCCGCCGCTCGACGCAGGTGTGCTTTGAACGGCGGTTTCAGTCGGCCGTGCAGGCGTTACAGGGCTTTTTCGAAGATTTTCGAATTGCGCTGAAAGTTGTACAACGAGGCGCGGGCTACCGGCAGGCGTTCCACACTGCTGGGCTCGAAGCCGCGCTCGCGGAACCAGTGGGCGGTGCGCGTGGTTAAGACGAACAAGGTGTTGAGGCCCAGCGCCCGCGCACGGTTTTCGATGCGTTCAAGCAATTCATCGCCGCGACGGCCGTGGCGGTATTCCGGGTTCACGGCCAGACAGGCCAGTTCGCCCGCCTCAGAATCGGCAATCGGGTACAACGCCGCGCAGGCGATGATCATGCCTTCACGCTCGACCACGCTGAATTGCTCGATCTCGCGCTCCAGCACTTCGCGTGAGCGACGCACCAGAATGCCCTGCTCTTCCAGCGGGCTGATGAGGTCCAGCAAACCGCCGACGTCTTCAATCGCGGCTTCGCGGATTTTTTCGAACTGCTCCTGCGCCACCAGTGTGCCGCCGCCGTTACGGGTGAACAGCTCGGTCAGCAGTGCGCCGTCTTCGGCATAGCTGACGATATGGCTGCGGGCCACGCCGCCACGGCAGGCCTCGGCGGCCGCTTCCAGCAGTTCAGCCTGATAATCGCTGCCCAGACGCTTCATGTGGGCGGGCACTTGTTGCGGCCGCAGCTCGCGCACCAGACGCCCGTCTTCATCGAGCAAGCCCGGCTCGGCGCCAAACAACAGCAGTTTATCGGCCCCAAGGTCGATGGCGGCACGGGTCGCAACGTCTTCGCAGGCGAGGTTGAAGATTTCGCCAGTCGGCGAATACCCCAGCGGCGACAGCAGCACGATGGAGCGTTCGTCGAGCAGGCGGTTGATGCCCTTGCGGTCCACCCGCCGCACTTCGCCGGTGTGGTGGTAGTCCACGCCATTGAGTACGCCAATCGGACGCGCCGTCACCAGATTGCCGCTCGCCACCCGCAGGCGCGAACCCTGCATCGGTGAGGACGCCATGTCCATCGACAGCCGGGCTTCTATCGCAATGCGCAGTTGACCGACGGCGTCGATCACACATTCCAGCGTCGGGGCGTCGGTGATGCGCATGCCTTCGTGGTAATGCGGCGTCAGCCCGCGGGCTTGCAGGCGGCTTTCGATTTGCGGGCGCGAGCCATGCACCAGCACCAGCCGAACGCCCAAACTGTGCAGCAGCACCAAGTCGTGAACGATGTTGCCGAAATTGGGGTGCGCCACGCCGTCGCCGGGAAGCATGACGACGAAGGTGCAATCGCGGTGGGCATTGATGTAAGGGGACGCGTGACGTAGCCAGTTAACGTAATCGGGCATAACCGGAGCCTGTAAAAAAGTGAGTCGCCTAAAAAGGGCACAAACAGCAAACGCACAACGGGCGGGGGTTATCGTCGAAACTGACTTGGCGACACGCGTGCTCTCCTTGTGTGTACGGGTTGGACCTGCGGCGATTTACAGCGCCGGGGTCAGGCAATAGTGTTCGATCAATTGACTGAGTAGACGCACCGTCGGCTGCAAACGTGACATGTCGAGGTGTTCGCCCGGCTGATGTGCGCAGCTGATGTCGCCGGGGCCGAGGACAATGGTTTCGCAGCCAAGGCGCTGAAGATAAGGCGCTTCGGTGCCAAACGCTACTGCTTCGGCACGGTGCCCGGTCAGACGTTCAGCCACACGCACCAGTTCGCTGTCGGCCGCCTGCTCAAAGGGCGCTACGCCTGCCGCGAGCGGAGCGAAATCAATCTGTACCTGATGGCGTTCAGCCAGTGGCTGGAGCTTGCTGCGGATGATAGCCCGCAGCGCCGTCGGGTCCATCCCCGGCAAAGGCCGCAGGTCGAATTCCAGCGAGCACTGGCCGCAGATGCGATTCGGGTTGTCGCCGCCGTGGATGCAGCCAAAGTTGAGGGTCGGCTGCGGCACGCTGAATTGCGGGTTGCGGTATTCGTGCAGCCATTGCTGGCGCAGGGCCTTGAGTTCACTGATGGCGTCGTGCATGGCATCCAGCGCGCTATGGCCCAGGCTTGGGTCAGAGGAATGGCCGCTGCGCCCCAGAATCTCGATGCGCTCCATCATCACGCCTTTATGCATGCGGATCGGTTTGAGCCCGGTCGGCTCGCCAATCACAGCCACACGGCCCAGCGGGCGACCCGCTTCGGCCAGTGCCCGGGCGCCGGCCATGGAGGTTTCTTCGTCGCACGTGGCCAGAATCAGCAAAGGTTGCTTGAACGGTTGATCGAGCAGCGGCCGGACGGCTTCGATGATCAGCGCGAAAAAACCCTTCATGTCACAGCTGCCCAGTCCGACCCAGCGGTTATCCACTTCTGTCAGCTTGAGCGGATCGGTCTGCCACAAGGCTTCATCGTACGGCACCGTGTCGCTGTGGCCTGCCAGCACCAGCCCGCCGGGGCCGCTGCCATAACTGGCGAGCAGGTTGAATTTACCGGGGCTGACCTGCTGGATGTCGATGGCGAACCCAAGGTCTCCCAGCCACAGGGCCAGTAGATCAATGACCGGGCGGTTGGTTTGATCCAGGTGCGCCTGGGTGCAACTGACGGACGGCGCGCTGATCAAGGCAGCGAATTGCTCTTTGAGGGAGGGTAAAGGCATGCGCTGACTTCCTGTTGGCGGGGCGAGGCCCATCATAGGGCCATCTGAGCAGCAGAATAAACCCATGCGGGGCGCCGGGGCGGCGAGTCCTGTACACTGCACGGCCTTGGCAGCCACACCTTTCCCCGGCTGCGCACCGTTCCTGGATTTTCCGGCCATGCAGAAAGAAACCGAAATCAAACTCCGCGTCAGCCGCGAAACCCTCGCCGCCTTGCGCGAGCACCCTTTGCTGAAAAAGCGCAACAAAAGTGGCTGGGAAAGCCGTGAGTTGCTCAACCAATATTTCGATACCCCGGAGCGCGACCTGGCTAAGGCCAAGGTTGCCCTGCGCTTGCGCCGTGATGGCGAAGACGTGATCCAGACCCTCAAGACCCGTGGCGAGAGCGTTGCCGGTCTGTCGGTGCGCAATGAATACGACTGGCATTTGCCTAAAGCCAAGCTCGACGTCAAAAAACTCGACGGCGAATGCTGGCCCGAAGCGTTGGCCGAGCTGGACAAAAAAACCCTCAAGCCGATTTTCACCACTGATTTCGTGCGCGAGCGCGCTGAAATCTCGTGGGGTCGCGGCAAAGCCAAAGTGGTGATCGAAGCCGCACTGGACGTGGGCCACGTGATTGCAGGCAAGCAGAAAGAAGAAATCTGCGAGTTGGAACTCGAACTGCGCGAAGGCGAACCGGCTGCCTTGCTGGAACTGGCTGCCGAGCTGGCTGAAAAACTGGCGTTGATGCCGTGTGACATCAGCAAGGCAGAGCGCGGTTATCGCCTGTTCGACGCCAACAGCTACTCGGTGAGCCTGCCAGCCCCTGAGCTGACGCCTGAAACCCCGCTGGATGACGCGTTTGCCGCGCTGGCGTGGCATTTGCTGGCCAGCAGCCAGCGTTTGGCCGAGCAATACCGCTTCAATGGCCACTGGCGTCTGTTGCAAGACTGGGTGCAGCAATTGATTGACCTGCGCGCGCTGGTCAGCAGCCTCGGTCAGGCCGCGCCACGCCAATCCACCAGCACCTTGCGCGCCTCGCTGGACGCACTGCTGGAAGACTGGCGCCCGCTGGTGCAGATCGGTCAGGACGACGAAGACGTGCGCAAAGCCGCGCCCGAGCAGTTCCTCGAAGAACTCGAAGACCCGCGCTGGGGCCAATTTTCCCTGAACACGTCGCGCTGGTTGATGGAGCGCAGCTGGACCGTGGATCGTGGCACGACCCGTGGCAATCGTCAGGGCGCGGCACAGCTGAGCAGTTGGCTGCCACGTTTGCTGTCGGATGAAGCTATCGCGTTGCGTCTGAACCGTTACCAGCAGCAACCAGAAGATTTGGCAGAGCAGTTGCCGCGCATCGAGCGCATTCAAGCGTGGCTGCGTTTGGCCCGTGGCGTGCTGGAGATTGCGGAAGTGGACCGTTTGTTTGGCGAGATGAACAAGCTGCAAGAGCTGGCCAATCAGCCACTCACAGACGATGTTGAACACAATGATGCGTTGCTCGATGCCCGCAAGCATCAAGCGATCGCGGTTTACCAGAACCGCGCCTGGAAGACCTTGCTGCGCGCGTAAGCATCATGCAAAGGGCCCTCAGCGCTCGCTGAGGGCCCTCTCCCACTTATTGCGCAGTCTTGGGCATGTCCGCGTCGGGCGTGCGCCAGATCAGGCGTGTGGTGTCGTAGCCTTGCTGTTGAGCCTTGCTGAGTAACTCGTCACGGGTTTGCTGATCAATGGTCGGTTTGCGCGACAGCAACCACAGGTAGCGACGGTCCGGGTTACCGACCAGCGCAGTGCTGTAGTTGTCCCCCAGATACAGCACCCAGTAATCGCCTTTAGTCACACCCGGCAACAGCGTCGAGACCCAGTTATCAAACTCAACCCACAATTTGTCGGTCTTGCCCGGCACTTGAGGCGTCGCTGTGCCTTTGGCCTCCTGCCACTTGCCGTCTTCGGTCAGGCAGCGGTTGAGCACCGCCACATTGCCATCGGGCTTGAGGGTGTATTGAGCTTGGGACTGTGCGCAATTGCGCTGGAAGAACATCGGCAACCGCGCCTGCTCATACCAAGTGCCTTGATAGCGCTTGAGGTCGACGTTATCGACGGTTTTGGGGGCCAGTGCATCGCTGCCGGAGCTGGAGCACCCGGCCAACACCAACGCAGTGCCCAGACACGCTAAAAGTCGCTTCATGGGTAACGCTCCTGTTCAGTCTTATTTCAAGCCCTGACCCGAGAACATCAGCACTTTGTCACCTGCATATTGCACGCTGATAAAGCTGTTTTTATCGCCCCAGGTGCAGCTCGACATACCGAGTGCGCCCGAGCAATCCGTCGGGTTGCCCAACAGCTTCTCCACCTCGGCCTTGGGCATACCGGCCGACAGTTTTGAGTAGTTCTCTTGATTGACCTTGCTGCAGGCCGCCAATAACACACAGAACGACAACAACGCCAAAGAACGCAACTTCATGGAAAAGCTCCTGAATGGGAAAGTCGGCATCGCTGCCTCGGTGAGAGCTTAGAAGAGAAAAGCGCGGGGTGGTTCCCGACAGGCCGGGGTTTTGTTGCAGGCGGGCAGGTAGAGCTCAGGCAACGCGCTGTCGAGGCTGCCGGGTAATGGCGAGACGGTGCACAGATCGGGGGGGCTTGCCCCCCCTTCGCAGCCTGCGGCAGCGACTGCGCGCTTAGGCTTTGTGGTAAGCCGTAATGCGCGCCACTTCTTCTTTGGAGCCCAGGAATACCGCAACACGCTGGTGCAGGCCTTCAGGCTGGATGTCGAGGATGCGCTGGTGGCCGTCAGTGGACGCGCCGCCTGCCTGCTCCACAAGGAACGACATCGGGTTGGCTTCGTACATCAAACGCAGCTTGCCTGGCTTGGAAGGCTCACGGCTGTCACGCGGGTACATGAACACGCCACCACGGGTCAGGATGCGGTGGACGTCTGCCACCATCGCGGCAACCCAACGCATGTTGTAGTTCTTCTTCAGCGGACCTTCTTCACCGGCCAGCAATTCGTCAACGTAGCGCTGTACCGGGGCTTCCCAGTGGCGCTGGTTAGACATGTTGATGGCGAATTCCTGCGTGGATTCAGGAATGCTGATGTCTTCGTGGGTGAGCACGAAGCTGCCCATTTCGCGGTCCAGGGTGAACCCTTTAACGCCATCACCCAGGGTCAGCACCAGCATGGTTTGCGGGCCGTAGATCGCATAACCGGCCGCCACTTGGGTGGAGCCCGGTTGCAGAAATGCTTTTTCGCCCAGGTCGCCGTTCTCGGCCAAGTGGCCTTCAGGGCAACGCAGCACGGAGAAAATCGTACCGACGGGCGCGTTGATGTCGATGTTGGACGAGCCGTCCAGCGGGTCGAATACCAACAGGTAGGCGCCTTTCGGGTATCTGCCCGGGATCTGGTAGGCGTTGTCCATTTCTTCGGATGCCATACCGGCCAGGTGACCGCCCCATTCATTGGCTTCGAGCAGGATTTCGTTGGAAATCACGTCAAGCTTCTTCTGGACTTCGCCTTGCACGTTTTCGGTGCCCATGCTGCCCAGAACACCACCCAGGGCGCCTTTGGACACGGCGTGGCTGATCTCTTTGCAAGCACGCGCCACCACTTCGATGAGGAAACGCAAATCAGCAGGCGTGTTGTTGCTGCGGGTCTGCTCGATCAAATAGCGACTCAGGGTAACGCGGGACATGTAAGGCTCCGAACTAGGGGGAGGGGGCAAAAAACCCGCGCAGTTTAACGCGTGTTGCCGTGCAAATCTTCTAATCAGACTCAGATCCGGCCGAGCGGGTTCAGTTGCGGGCAAAAAACAGCCAAAACCCGTAACTGCCGCCCTGTGACGAGGCTGCGTCCGGTCGCAGCCTCGCGGTGGTTCAGTAGCGCCAGCAAGACCGTTAGAGCGCCTTCCAAATCTCGGTCGCATACTCACGAATGGTGCGGTCGGAAGAGAACCAGCCCATGCGCGCGGTATTGAGTACCGACGTGCGCCACCACGCATCGTTGTCGTGCCACAGCGCTTCAACACGCATTTGCGCATCCCAATAAGCGTCAAAGTCAGCGCACACCAGGAAGCGGTCGTAATCAATCAGCGAGTCGATCAGCCCCGTATAGCGCGCCGGGTCATCGTGAGAGAACACCCCGCCGCGAATCGCCTGCAACACATCATTGAGCCGATGAGACGCGGCGATTTCCGGCCCGGCATTGAACTCGCCACTGAGCTTGCGGGCTTCGACCTGTTGCGCGGTGAGGCCGAAGATAAACATGTTTTCTGAGCCGACACGCTCGCACATTTCGACGTTGGCGCCGTCGAGCGTGCCAATGGTCAACGCCCCGTTGAGGCCGAACTTCATGTTACTGGTGCCCGACGCTTCATAACCGGCGGTGGAAATTTGCTCGGACAAATCGGCCGCCGGGATGATGTTCTCCGCCAGGCTGACGTTGTAGTTGGGCAGGAACACCACTTTGAGCAAACCACGCACAGTCGGGTCGTGGTTGATGGTGCGCGCGATGTCATTGGTCAGTTTGATGATGAGTTTGGCCTGTTGATAACTGGCCGCCGCTTTGCCGGCAAAGATCTTCACACGCGGCACCCAGCGGTTACCCGGCTCGGCACGGATTGCCTGATACAGCGCCACGGTGTGCAGCAGGTTCAGCAACTGGCGCTTGTACTCGTGGATACGTTTGACCTGCACATCGAACATGGCTTCGGGGTTGACCACAATGCCGAGGCGCTCATAAATCAAGGCCGCCAAGGTGCATTTGTTTTGCAGCCGCTGTTCAGCGAATCGCTTGCGAAAGTCTGCACGCCCGGCAAACGGTTCCAGCTGGATCAGGTTGTGCTCGGGATCGTCCTGAAATTGCGGGCCTAGCGCATCCACCAACAGTGCCGTCAGCGGCGGGTTGGACTGGTAAAGCCAGCGCCGAAAGGTCACGCCGTTGGTTTTGTTGTTGATGCGGTCCGGGTACAGCTTGTGCATGTGCGAGAACACGGTGCTGCGCATCAATTGCGTGTGCAGCCCTGACACGCCATTGACGCTGTGACACCCCAAAAACGCCAGATTGCCCATGCGCACACGGCGGCCGTTGTCTTCCTCGATCAACGACACGGCGCGCAGCACGTCAAAGTCATGCACGCCCTGTTCGCGCAGCGAATCAATGTGCAGCCCGTTAATCAGGTAAATGATCTGCATATGCCGGGGCAGCAAACGCTCCATGAGCCCCACTGGCCAGGTTTCAAGCGCTTCGGGGAGCAAGGTGTGATTGGTGTAGGCCAGGGTTTCGACCGTGACCTTCCAGGCGGCACCCCACTCCACGCCGTGTTCATCGACCAACAGGCGCATCAACTCTGCGACGGCAATGGACGGATGGGTGTCATTGAGCTGGATGGCCACGTGCTCGCCAAGATCGAGCAATGCGAAGCCCTGATCCAGATGGCGCCGGATCAAGTCCTTCAACGATGCTGCCACGAAGAAATATTCCTGACGCAGCCGCAGCTCCTGCCCGGCTTCGTTGCTGTCCGCCGGGTACAGCACCCGCGAAATGCTCTCAGCGCGCACCACCTCTGCGACCGCGCCCAAGTGGTCACCGGCATTAAAGCGTTCGAGGTGCATCTCGTGCACCGCCCTGGCCCGCCATAAGCGCAACGTGTTGACGCTGGCACCGCGCCAGCCCACGACCGGGGTGTCGTAGGCAATCGCACGCACGGTTTCGCCCGGCCACCAGACCTGCCGCGGGTGACCCTGTTCATCGATGAGGGTTTCGACCGCTCCGCCGAAGCCGATGAGGTACACCACCTCCGGCCGCTCAAACTCCCACGGGTTGCCAAAGTCCAGCCAGTTTTCGGTCTGCTCCTGTTGCCAACCGTCCACGATGCTTTGGCGAAACAACCCGTGTTCATAGCGAATGCCGTAGCCGTGGGCCGCGACGCCAAGGGTGGCCATGCTCTCCATGAAACACGCCGCCAGACGGCCAAGCCCTCCATTGCCCAGCGCGGCATCGGGTTCAAGCAAACGGATTTGCTCCAGATCCACCCCCAGCTCGGTCAGCGCTTCACGCGCAATGTCGAGCAAACCGAGGTTGCTGAGGCTGTCGTACAGCAAACGGCCGATCAGAAACTCCAGCGACAGGTAATACACCCGCTTCTGGCCTTTGCGGTAAATCTGCCGTGTGTTGTCCATCCAGTGCTCGACCATATGGTCTCGGGCGGCCAGCGCAATGGCTTCGAACCAGTCATGATCGAACGCGTGTTCCGGGTCCTTGCCCACCGCGCAGGTCAGTTTGGCCAGTACGGCGGCGCGGAAGGCCGCCACTTGTGCATCACAAACAAGCGGTTCCTGGGACATCGATACAACCTCAAGCGAGATGGAGCGATTTGAAGAACGAATGGTGTCAGCCTAGACGCTCTGACAGAAGGAAGCGGCTTGTGTTCGAGATTTTTGCGCGATCCTGCGGATAAATCGGCCAAGCAAACAATGCACCGGATGGCGGCACAAAACGGCGGCGCTCGATAGTGAGCAAAAAACCGGCAAATGGTTGTTCAATTCTTGCTCAACCCCGGTATGATCGCGCGCCCTGTTACACGCTGGAATATAAGCCTGATGAAGTCCAACCTGATCGCCGCCGCGGAAATCGACCGTCTCGATACCTGGGCCAAATACACCGCGCCCATGTGCGGCTCCTGCATTTCCAGCTGCTGCACCCTACCGGTCGAGGTCAAGGTCAAAGACTTGATCCGCATCGGGCTGGTGGATGAATTCGAACTGGGCGACCCGCCGAAGAACATCGCCAAGCGTTTGCAAAAAGAAGGGATTGTGGAACGTTTCAACCAGAAGTCGGGCATCTTCACGCTGCAGCGCATGAGCAACAATGACTGCCTGTACCTGGACCGCAAATCGCGCATGTGTACCATCTACGAAAAACGCCCTGATACCTGCCGCAACCACCCGCGTATCGGGCCGCGACCAGGGTACTGCGCGTATATTCCCAAAGCGGTCGAGCGTAAGAACAGCAGCGTTAAATTGATGGATTTTTAAGGCTCGAATTACCCTCAATCCAGGCCCCTCTCAAGGCAGGGAGTTGGAGTGACGGGCAACAGCGCACACAAATCCCGCACATAAAAAAACGCCCCCGACCGCAAGGCCGGGGGCGTTTTTGTAACCGCTAACTAATTAACTTAGTTTTTGGCCTTTTTGGCAGCGCGGGTACGCTCGCCTTCGTCCAGGATCTTCTTACGAAGACGGATGGACTTAGGCGTCACTTCACACAGCTCGTCGTCCTGGATGAATTCCAGAGCCTGTTCCAGGGTGAAGCGAACAGGTGGAACCAGAGCGATGGTTTCGTCTTTACCCGAAGCACGCATGTTGTCGAGCTTCTTGCCCTTGGTAGGGTTAACGCCCATGTCGGTGTCACGGCTGTTCAGACCAACGATCTGACCGTTGTAGATCTCTTGACCGTGTTCAACGAACAGCTTGCCACGCGCCTGCAGGGTTTCCAGGGAGTAGGTCAGCGCCTTGCCCGTTTCAACCGATACCAGAACGCCGTTCTGACGGCCGGACATGTGGCCGGACTTCATCACGTCGTAGCGATCGAAGATCGAGGTCAGGATGCCAGCACCGTTGGTCAGGGTCAGGAACTGGTTACGGAAACCGATCAGACCGCGAGCAGGGATGTTGTATTCCAGACGTACACGGCCCTTGCCATCCGGCACCATGTTGGTCAGGTCGCCCTTACGCAGGCCCATCTCTTCCATCACCTTGCCCTGAGATTCTTCAGGCAAGTCGATGGTGACGTTTTCGAACGGTTCGTGCTTAACGCCGTCAACCATGCGGATGATTACTTCTGGACGGCCAACGCCCATTTCGAAGCCTTCGCGACGCATGGTTTCGATCAGAACCGACAGGTGCAATTCACCACGGCCCGATACTTTGAACTTGTCAGCCGAGTCGCCTTCTTCAACGCGCAGAGCAACGTTGTACAGCAGCTCTTTGTCCAGACGTTCCTTGATGTTACGGGATGTCACGAACTTGCCTTCTTTACCGCAGAATGGCGAGTCGTTTACCTGGAAGGTCATGGAAACGGTTGGCTCGTCAACGGTCAACGGCTTCATCGCTTCAACGTTCATCGGGTCGCACAGGGTGTCGGAGATGAACAGCGAGTCCATACCGCTGATGCAAACGATGTCGCCTGCTGCAGCTTCTTCAACGTCTACACGGTGCAGACCGTGGTGACCCATCAGCTTCAGGATACGACCATTGCGGCGCTTGCCGTCAGCGTCGATAGCAACAACCGGGGTGTTCGGCTTGACGCGACCACGGGCGATACGGCCAACACCGATAATGCCCAGGAAGCTGTTGTAGTCCAGTGCCGAGATTTGCATCTGGAACGGACCGTCACGGTCTACGGCTGGTGCCGGTACGTTGTCGACAATCGACTGGTACAGCGGGGTCATGTCTTCAGCCATGTCGGTGTGGTCAAGACCAGCAATACCGTTCAGGGCAGAGGCGTAAACCACTTTGAAGTCCAGCTGTTCTTCAGTAGCGCCCAGGTTGTCGAACAGGTCGAAGATCTGGTCCAGAACCCAATCAGGACGCGCGCCCGGACGGTCAACCTTGTTGATTACCACGATTGGACGCAGGCCGGCTTCGAACGCCTTCTTGGTCACGAAACGGGTTTGCGGCATAGGGCCGTCTTGAGCGTCAACCAGCAGCAGAACGGAGTCAACCATCGACATCACGCGTTCTACTTCACCGCCGAAGTCGGCGTGGCCCGGGGTGTCCACGATGTTGATGTGGTAGCCGTTCCAGTTGATGGCGGTGTTTTTCGCCAGAATGGTAATACCGCGCTCTTTCTCCTGGTCGTTGGAGTCCATCACGCGCTCGTCGTTGAGCTCGCCGCGCTCCAGAGTGCCGGATTGACGCAAGAGTTTGTCTACCAGGGTGGTTTTACCGTGGTCAACGTGAGCAATGATGGCGATGTTGCGTAGATTTTCGATCACTTGTGTATCTCGATCAGAGGATTCGGTGTGCTGACAGGTCGTGGCAGCGATTAACAATAGAGTCAGGCCTTGCCGTTACAACTTGACGGCGGCGTCGGGGGGCCGGTGACGCAGGCCACAGGCATACAGCCCCGGGCTCTTAGCTCGGTCGATAAACGCGCACATTGGCATGTCCCTCACTGAGCAAATGGTGAGCATGCAGGCGACTCATCACGCCTTTGTCGCAATACAACAGGTACTGACGGGTGTCATCCAGTTCCTTGAAGCGGCTGTTCAGAGCATAGAACGGCAACGCTTGTACTTCGATGCCAGCCAGTTCCAGCGGCTGATCTTCCTGAGCATCCGGGTGACGGATGTCGAGAACGATCTGGCCCGCCAGCACTTCGCTGACCTCTTCGACTTGCAAGTCCTGGCCCAACTCATCGATCACACGATCAATCGGCACCAGTTTGGCTCGCTCGAGCGCACGCTCAAGCACGGCCATATCAAACTGTTGTTCTTCATACTCCACGCGTGGACGCTTGGCGTGGGTCTTGGGGTTGACCGAAATCACCCCGCAATATTCAGGCATGTGTTTGGCGAAGTCGGCGGTGCCGATCTCGGTCGCCAAATCGATGATGTCCTGCTTGTGGCTGGCGATCAGCGGGCGCAAGACCAGTTTGTCGGTCACGCAATCGATCACGGACAGGTTGGGCAGCGTCTGGCTGGACACCTGTGAAATCGCTTCGCCCGTCACCAGTGCGTCGATATCGAGCCGGTCCGCAATACGGGACGCAGCGCGCAACATCATACGCTTCAAAATGACGCCCATATGACTGTTATCGACTTTGCCGAGAATTTCGCCCAGCACTTCTTCGAACGGCACGCTGACAAACAGCACGCGCTGCGAGCTGCCGTACTTCTTCCATATATAGTGCGCGACTTCCATTACGCCCAGTTCATGGGCCCGGCCGCCGAGGTTGAAGAAGCAAAAGTGGCTCATCAGGCCGCGGCGCATGATCTGGTAGGCCGCGACCGTAGAGTCGAACCCGCCGGACATCAGCACCAGCGTCTGCTCCAGCGCGCCCAGCGGGTAACCGCCAATGCTGTCGTGCTGGCTGTGAATCACAAACAACCGTTGGTCGCGAATTTCGATCCGGACTTCGATTTCCGGGTTTTTCAGCGAGATTCCGGCCGCTCCGCACTCGCGACGCAGCTTGCTGCCCACATATTTCTCGACATCCATCGAGGAAAACGGGTGCTTGCCCGCGCGCTTGCAACGCACCGAAAAGATCTTGCCCGCCAGCGAATCGCCGAAGTGCAGTTTGCACTTCTCGACGATGTCGTCGAAGTCACCCAACGGGTACTCATCGACCTGCAGAAAATGCGCGATGCCCGGCATGCAGCTCAGGCGTTCGGTCATCTCTTTCAGGGCTTTGGGGTCGCTCACACGCGTTTGCAGCTCGATGTTGTCCCACACACCACTCACTACCACAGCCGGGTCCAGATCGCGGAGCACGGTACGGATGTTTTTGGCCAATTGACGGACGAAACGCATCCGAACCGGGCGGCTCTTGATAGTGATCTCGGGGAAGACTTTAACGATTAGTTTCATGAAAACAGCGCGCGAGCAGCCTGCCAAAAAAGGGGGGCGCGGATTATAGCGGAAATTGCTCAAGGTTTAACCAGTTATCGTACAAACGGTTTTGGCCGCACCAAAATAGAGCAAAAAGGCAAGTTTTCGCTTCATTTGAGTGCGGTTAAAGGCATGAATCGGTAGGCTGCACCGCTTACCTGCCTGAGTTTGGCGCATTACACCCAAGTCAGGGCACTGGCATGCAATTTGCTCCCTTGTGAGGCAGGTTGCCTTGGCAGAGTATTCTGCGCCGGCATCAAGCACATTACTAAGGGCGCACCACTACTTACCCGCCCGAAGCCACCCCGGAGGACATATGTCGAAGTCGGTTCAACTCATCAAAGATCATGACGTCAAGTGGATTGATCTGCGCTTCACGGACACCAAAGGTACTCAGCACCACGTGACCATGCCGGCCCGTGATGCGCTCGATGAAAACTTCTTCACCGACGGCAAGATGTTCGACGGCTCCTCCATCGCTGGCTGGAAAGGCATCGAAGCCTCCGACATGATCCTGCTGCCAGACGACAGCACAGCGGTTCTGGACCCGTTCACCGAGCAGCCTACGCTGATCCTGGTGTGCGACATCATCGAGCCTTCGACCATGCAAGGCTATGACCGCGACCCGCGTGCCATCGCTAACCGTGCCGAGGAATACCTGAAGTCCACCGGTATCGGCGACACCGTATTCGTTGGCCCGGAGCCTGAGTTCTTCATCTTCGACGAAGTGAAATTCAAGTCCGACATCTCCGGTTCCATGTTCAAGATCTACTCCGAACAAGGTTCGTGGATGTCCGACCAGGACGTTGAAGGCGGCAACCGTGGTCACCGTCCAGGCATCAAGGGCGGCTACTTCCCGGTGCCACCGTTCGACCACGACCACGAAATCCGTACCTCCATGTGCAACGCCATGGAAGAAATGGGCCTGGTTATCGAAGTTCATCACCACGAAGTGGCAACTGCTGGCCAGAACGAAATTGGCGTGCAGTTCAACACCCTGGTGAAAAAGGCTGACGAAGTTCAGACCCTGAAGTACTGCGTACACAACGTGGCAGACGCCTACGGCCGTACCGCGACCTTCATGCCAAAGCCTCTGTACGGCGACAACGGTTCAGGCATGCACGTGCACATGTCCATCTCCAAAGAAGGTAAAAACACCTTCGCGGGCGAAGGCTATGCCGGTCTGTCCGACACTGCCCTGTACTTCATCGGCGGCATCATCAAGCACGGTAAGGCCCTGAACGGCTTCACCAACCCGTCGACCAACTCCTACAAGCGTCTGGTGCCAGGTTTCGAAGCGCCGGTCATGCTGGCCTACTCGGCACGCAACCGTTCTGCCTCGATCCGTATCCCTTACGTGTCCAGCCCTAAGGCTCGCCGTATCGAAGCACGTTTCCCGGACCCGGCAGCCAACCCGTACCTGTGCTTCGCAGCCCTGATGATGGCGGGTCTGGACGGCATCCAGAACAAGATCCACCCAGGCGACGCCGCCGACAAAAACCTGTACGACCTGCCGCCTGAAGAGGCGAAAGAAATCCCGCAGGTGTGTGGCAGCCTGAAAGAAGCCCTGGAAGAGCTGGACAAGGGCCGTGCGTTCCTGACCAAAGGCGGCGTGTTCAGCGACGACTTCATCGACGCTTACATCGCCCTGAAAAGCGAAGAAGAAATCAAAGTACGTACCTTCGTACACCCACTGGAATACGAGCTGTACTACAGCTGCTAATCCCGTGACACCGGCGCTGGCCGCGTGAATAAAAAAACCTCCTTCGGGAGGTTTTTTTTGCTCGGTCTTACACCTATTCCAGCCTTGGCTTGCACGGTACATCAACCCTGACCGACAGCCACTCTTCGCCGTCCTGCGTAGCTTGAGTCCACTCAACCACTGCCTTCAAACCACGCCAGGACTCGCCAATGGTGCTCTCACGCCTTATCCCCTCATTCCTGCTCATTACTGCCTGCCTGAGCTTCGCGGGTTGTGCACAGACCTCAACCGGCGTGCAGACTCAACAGCTCCTCAAAACCGCGTACGCCTGGGAAGGTACACGCTACGACGCGTACCCTCAGGGACGGCCTGAATTAAGTGTTTTGAAAATTACCATTCCCGCCAAAACCACCCTCAACTGGCACACCCACCCGATGCCCAATGTGGCCTATCTGGTTTCCGGCGAACTGCTCGTAGAAACCCGCGAGGGCAAACAAACCCGGCTGACGCCCGGTCAGGTGCTGCCCGAAGTGGTGAACGTGGCTCATCGCGGTACCAGCGCAAACACCCCCGTTGAGCTGATCGTCTTTTATGCGGGCACCACAGACCTGCCGCTGTCCAAACCCGACTGAGCCCTCCATGCGAAGCCTTGTGCTACTGACCCTTGCGCTGATCGCTGTGCCCGGCGCTGCGCAGCCTTACACCTACACCGATGAAGCCGGCACAACCCACTACACCGACATGCCTGGGCGCAATGTGCTTAGCGAGCCGGTGGTGCTTCCCCCCCTTAATCGACTCCCCGCACGGGCGATAAACCCAGAGGCCGATCCGCTGGCTGTGTTACCCGAGCGTGAAAGCCACCCGGTGGTTTTCAAGTACAGCGCGCTGGAGGTCCGCGGCTTACCAGAAGGTCAAGCACTGAGGGCCAACAACGGAACATTCAGCGTTCAGGTACATATCGAGCCAGCCCTTCGTGAAGAGCACCGTATTCAACTGGTACTCGATGGTAAGCCCTACGGTATACCCAGCCGCTCGGGCGAGTTCGAACTGGTCAATATTGACCGGGGAGAGCATCGCCTCGCCGTGAATGTCCTGGGACGCAACACGGTGGTGCAACGCAGCACGGGCGTGATGTTTGATCTGCAACGCGTGCGTGTGCGCTAGGGCCACGCCCCTCTCTGCACAGCACCTTGCAGCCATATTGAAAGCAGCCTCACAATTTGCACTATATTGGTGCATGAATGGCGGATTCTCAGACTACGCAACCCAATTTGGTTCGAAGCGCTGCGTCGAGCCTCCCCCGGCATCCTCTAAAAGACCTGTAACCCCTTATTTCGGACTATTCACGCTTCTTTTCGGAGCCTTGGTTTGGTTTTTGCATTTTCTTAGTCTCAGCGTGTAACCCGCGCACGTAATCCGGGATCGGCCCATGACCATCAGTGATGCCTTGCACCGACTGCTACTCGACAACCTGACCACAGCGACCTTGCTGCTCAATGCCGATTTGCGCCTTGAGTACATGAACCCCGCCGCCGAGATGCTGTTGGCCATCAGCGGTCAACGCAGCCATGGGCAATTCATCAGCGAACTGTTCACCGAATCCACGGAAGCCCTGCATTCACTGCGTCAAGCTGTTGAACAGGCCCACCCTTTTACCAAGCGTGAGGCCATGGTGACCTCGCTCACCGGTCAAACCCTCACCGTGGACTACGCCGTTACGCCGATCCTGAGCGCGGGCACCACGTTACTGCTGCTCGAAGTGCATCCACGCGACCGCTTGCTGCGCATCACCAAAGAAGAAGCCCAGCTGTCCAAGCAAGAGACCAGCAAAATGCTGGTGCGCGGGCTGGCCCATGAGATCAAGAACCCTCTGGGCGGTATCCGCGGGGCCGCCCAGTTGTTGGCCCGTCAGTTGCCGGACGAAGGCTTACGCGACTACACCAACGTCATCATTGAAGAAGCCGACCGTCTGCGTAACCTGGTAGACCGCATGCTGGGCTCCAACAAACTGCCGCTGCTGGCCATGACCAATGTGCATGAAGTCCTTGAACGGGTCTGCAACCTGGTCGAAGCCGAGACCCAGGGCAGCATCACCCTGGTGCGCGATTACGACCCCAGCCTGCCCGACCTGCTGATCGACCGTGAACAAATGATTCAGGCTGTGCTCAATATCGTGCGCAATGCGATGCAGGCCATCGGCGGCCAAAACGAACTGCGGCTGGGGCGTATCACCCTGCGCACCCGCGCCATGCGCCAGTTCACCATTGGCCACATTCGCCATCGGCTGGTCACCAAAATCGAAATCATCGACAACGGCCCGGGCATCCCGGGCGAGTTGCAGGACACCCTCTTCTTCCCGATGGTCAGCGGGCGCCCGGACGGTACCGGACTCGGGCTGGCCATCACCCAGAACATCATCAGTCAGCATCAAGGGTTGATCGAGTGTGAAAGCCACCCCGGCCACACGCTCTTCTCGATCTTTCTGCCACTGGAACAAGGAGCCGCATCGACATGAGCCGAAGTGAAACCGTGTGGATCGTCGACGACGACCGTTCAATCCGCTGGGTCCTGGAAAAAGCGTTGCAACAAGAAGGCATGACCACACAAAGCTTCGACAGCGCCGATGGTGTCATGAGTCGTCTGGCTCGCCAGCAACCGGACGTCATCATTTCCGACATCCGTATGCCGGGCGCCAGCGGGCTTGATCTGCTGGCCAGGATTCGCGAACACCACCCTCGCCTGCCCGTGATTATCATGACCGCCCACTCGGATCTGGACAGCGCAGTCGCGTCCTATCAGGGCGGGGCCTTTGAATACCTGCCCAAGCCGTTTGACGTGGATGAAGCCGTGTCGCTGGTCAAGCGTGCCAATCAGCACGCCCAAGAGCAGCAAGGTCTGTCCGTGGCGCCCGCGCTGGCCCGCACCCCGGAGATCATCGGTGAGGCCCCGGCGATGCAAGAAGTGTTTCGCGCCATCGGGCGCTTGAGCCACTCCAACATCACGGTGCTGATCAATGGCGAGTCGGGCACCGGCAAAGAGCTGGTGGCCCACGCGCTGCATCGACACAGCCCGCGTGCTGCTTCGCCATTTATTGCGCTGAACATGGCCGCCATCCCCAAAGACTTGATGGAGTCCGAGCTGTTCGGCCACGAGAAAGGCGCGTTTACCGGCGCTGCCAACTTGCGTCGCGGGCGCTTTGAGCAAGCGGACGGCGGTACCCTGTTTCTGGATGAAATCGGTGACATGCCTGCCGACACCCAAACCCGCCTGTTGCGGGTACTGGCCGATGGCGAGTTCTACCGTGTCGGTGGGCACACGCCGGTCAAGGTCGACGTGCGCATCATCGCCGCCACCCACCAGAACCTGGAAACCCTGGTGCAGGCCGGCAAGTTCCGCGAAGACTTGTTCCACCGCCTGAACGTTATCCGTATCCACATCCCGCGCCTGTCGGACCGCCGCGAAGACATCCCGACCCTGGCCCGCCACTTCCTCAGTAGCGCGGCTCAAGAACTGTCGGTCGAGCCCAAGCTGCTCAAAGCCGAGACCGAGCAATACCTGAAAAACCTGCCGTGGCCCGGCAACGTGCGCCAACTGGAGAACACCTGCCGCTGGATCACCGTGATGGCGTCTGGCCGCGAGGTACATATCAGCGACTTGCCACCCGAGCTGCTGAACCTTCAAAACGATGCATCGCCTGTCACCAACTGGGAGCAAGCCCTGCGCCAGTGGGCCGATCAGGCGTTGGCCCGTGGCCAGTCCAACTTGCTGGACAGCGCCGTGCCGACCTTTGAACGCATCATGATCGAAACCGCGCTCAAGCACACAGCCGGGCGCCGCCGCGACGCCGCTGTACTGCTGGGCTGGGGTCGCAACACCCTGACCCGCAAAATCAAAGAGCTGGGGATGAAGATTGATGGCGACGAGGACGACGGCGACGACACCTGATTCACCGCTGAAAAGGGAGGTTTCGCACCCTTGGCTGGCAGCACGCACCATTAGCGTGCACCGCTCTAGCGCAAGGGTTTGAGACGAGCTTCTTGTCAAAAACCGTCACCTGACAAAAAAGCCCCGGATTCCGGGGCTTTTGCGTTTTTGTTCATTTTTTATGAGCCAATCCGTGAAAACTGGCACGCGCCCTGCAATAACCCGGATAACGCTTTAGGGGACCCTGGTACAGGCAGGCCAGGACTCCCCACTTTTACACCCGCGACCTGGATGCTCTTGGCATCAAGGCGCACCCCGGTTTGGGGAACCCGGTACAGGCAGGCCGGACTTCCCTCTTTTATTGCTCACGCACGTTGACCTGCAAACGCCAGCGCCCGTCCTGCGGCGCGCCGGCCCATTCGCCCAGCAGGGCGCGGGCCGCCACCACGGTTAGCAACAAGCCTGAGTCGGTGCGTCGCACCCGCCAGTTCGCTTCTTTATCGTTGAGCTTGAACTGACCGTTCTGCGCCTTGCCTTGGGCATCGAACAACAGACCAACCGTGCCATCGATCATTTCACCATGCAGCTTGGGTTCATCGCTGAACCACACCACCAAGGCGCCCGGTAACACCTCGACCTGTTGCAATTGAACGGGCTCGGGCGTGGTCAAACGGCCGATCATCATCCCCACCATAAAACCTACAATCGCCAAAGAACCTAAAACACGCGGCCAGAGTTTAGGTCGCGGGTCCTCTTCGAGAGTAGAATCCTGCCCATCTTTTAATTCGGAGCCGTGCATGTTTCACGTCATCCTTTTTCAACCAGAAATTCCGCCGAATACCGGCAACATTATCAGGCTGTGCGCCAACAGCGGCTGCCACCTGCATTTGATTGAGCCCATCGGCTTTGAACTCGATGACAAGCGCTTGCGCCGCGCCGGGCTCGATTACCACGAGTATGCGCCGCTCAAGCGTCATGCCGATCTGGCCAGTTGCCTTGAAAGTCTGGGGCACCCGCGCCTGTTTGCCTTCACCACCAAAGGCTCAAAGCCGTTTCATGACGTGCAGTTTGCCGAGGGCGATGCCTTTATCTTCGGGCCTGAAAGCCGTGGCCTGCCGCCTGAAGTGCTGGACGCACTGGACGGCGAGCACCGCTTGCGCCTGCCGATGCGCGAAGGCTGCCGCAGCCTGAACCTGTCCAACACCGTAGCCGTCGCGGTGTATGAAGCCTGGCGCCAGCAGGGTTTCAAGTAACCCGGCCATGGCCCCATAAAAAAAGCGCCTTTACGGCGCTTTTTTGTCACATCGGCTGCTTACTGAACAGTCGGTGTGCCTTCTTCCTGCATGCGCTGCAGCTCTTGCGCGTACAGGGCATCGAAGTTCACCGGAGACAGCATCAGGGCCGGGAACGAACCACGGGTCACCAGGCTGTCCAGGGTTTCACGGGCGTAAGGGAACAGGATGTTCGGGCAGAACGCGCCCAGGGTGTGGTTCATCGAGCCTGCATCAAGGTTTTTGATCAGGAAGATGCCAGCCTGTTGCACTTCAGCAATGAACGCCACTTCTTCAGCGTTTTTGACCGTGACCGACAGGGTCAGTACGACTTCGTAGAAATCACCTTCCAGCGGCTTCTGACGGGTGTTCAGATCCAGCGCAACTGTCGGTTCCCACTGCTGACGGAAGATCGCCGGGCTTTTCGGCGCTTCAAACGACAGGTCACGCACGTAGATGCGCTGCAACGAGAATTGTGGGGAAGTATCGTCTTCAGTCGCAGCGGTGTTCTGTTGGTCAGTCATCACAGATCCTTGTTGATCTTGGGGCTTATAGAGAATGAGAGTCAGACGTTCAGCAGCGCGTCCAGTTTACCGGCGCGCTCAAGCGCGAACAGGTCATCGCAGCCGCCCACGTGTTTGCCATTGATCCAGATTTGCGGCACCGAGGTACGGCCTGCTTTCTGAGCCATGTCGGCGCGCACTTGTGGCTTGCCATCGACCTTGATTTCTTCAAAGGCGACGCCTTTCTTTTCAAGCAGGCCTTTGGCCCGCATGCAATAAGGGCAATAGTCGCTGGAATAAACGATGACCTTGGACATGCTTACTTCACCACAGGCAGGTTATCGGCACGCCAGCTGGCAATGCCACCGGACAATTTGGCGGCGTTGTAACCGGCTTTCAGCAGTTCGCGAGCGTGGGAACCGGAGTGCTGGCCTTGAGCGTCAACCAGAATCAGGGTTTTGCCCTTGTGCTTGTCCAGCTCGGCAATGCGCGCCATCAGTTTGTCTTGCGGAATGTTCAGCGCACCCACGATGTGGCCGGCGGCGAAGTCCTTGGCCGGGCGAATATCAATCACCACACCTTCGTCGCGATTGACCAGGCCGGTCAGTTCGCCGGTGCTGATGCTACGTCCGCCACGGCTCATTTCGTGGGCAATCAACAACGCCAGCAGGATGACAAACGCGCCCACCAACAGGTAGTGGGAAGTGGCAAATGCAATCAGGTGATCAACCATCAGAAGGTTCCAGGGTCGTAAAATGTGGGCCAGTATACACAGCCGCCTTGGTCGGCCAAACCCCGCCCGGCGGTGACGCCACATGAACTTCGCTTTAAACTGCCCGTCCTCTGCAACCCTTCTTCTAAACCAGCCACGAGTGGGATCTATGACTACCACGCCTAAACCTTTGGTCCTGATCATCCTGGATGGCTTCGGTCACAGTGAAAGCCACGAACACAACGCCGTTTATTCGGCCAAGAAACCGGTGCTCGATCGTCTCTGCGCAAGCATGCCAAACGGCCTGATCTCAGGTTCAGGCATGGATGTCGGCCTGCCGGACGGGCAAATGGGCAACTCCGAGGTTGGCCACATGAACCTGGGCGCTGGCCGCGTGGTGTATCAAGACTTCACCCGTATCACCAAGTCGATCCGCGACGGCGAGTTCTTCGAGAACCCGACCCTCTGCGCGGCGGTCGACAAGGCTGTTGCCAACGGCAAGGCCGTGCACATCATGGGCCTGCTGTCCGACGGCGGCGTGCATAGCCATCAAGATCACCTGGTGGCCATGGCAGAACTGGCTTTCAAACGCGGCGCCGAAAAGATCTACCTGCACGCGTTCCTGGATGGGCGTGATACCCCGCCAAAAAGCGCAGCGTCTTCGATTGAATTACTGGACGAAGCATTCAAAGCCCTCGGCAAAGGCCGTATTGCCAGCCTGATCGGCCGCTACTTCGCCATGGACCGCGATAACCGCTGGGACCGCGTCGAGCAAGCGTACAACCTGATTGTTGACGGCAAAGGCGAGTTCAACGCCCCCACCGCCCAAGCAGGCCTGCAAGCAGCGTACGACCGAAACGAAAGCGACGAATTCGTCAAAGCCACGACCATCGGCGAGCCGGTCAAAGTGGAAGACGGCGATGCTGTGGTCTTCATGAACTTCCGCGCCGACCGCGCCCGCGAGCTGAGCCGCGTATTCGTCGAAGACGATTTCAAAGCGTTCGCACGTGCCCGTCAGCCAAAACTGGCCAGCTTTGTGATGCTGACCCAATACGCGGCCAGCATTGCGGCACCGAGCGCCTTTGCTCCGGGCAGCCTGGAAAACGTACTGGGCGATTACCTGGCGAAAAACGGTAAAACTCAGCTGCGCATTGCCGAGACCGAAAAATACGCCCACGTGACCTTTTTCTTCTCCGGCGGCCGCGAAGAGCCTTTCCCGGGCGAAGAACGCATCCTCGTACCATCGCCGAAAGTCGCGACCTACGACTTGCAGCCAGAAATGAGCGCGCCCGAAGTCACTGACAAGATCGTCGATGCCATTGAGCACCAGCGTTACGACGTGATCGTGGTCAACTACGCCAACGGCGACATGGTGGGCCACAGCGGCGTGTTCGATGCAGCGGTCAAAGCGGTGGAATGCCTGGACGCCTGCGTGGGCAGGATTGTCGAAGCGCTGGAAAAAGTCGGCGGCGAAGCCCTGATTACGGCCGACCACGGCAACGTCGAGCAGATGTCTGACGAATGCACCGGCCAGGCGCACACGGCTCACACCTGCGAACCGGTACCGTTTATTTATGTTGGCAAACGCAATCTCAAAGTACGTGAGGGTGGCGTGCTGGCAGATGTGGCACCGACCATGCTCAAGTTGCTGGGGCTGCCACAGCCAGAAGAAATGACCGGCAAATCGATCCTGGTCGACTAATGTAAACCTGTGACCGCTGGCACAGGCTGCCTAAAAGGACGGTGCAACGCTCAAGCAAACCGGCGTATGCACCGCCCTGCGCAGCCTGCGGCAGCGACTACGGGTATTTCATCTCACGGATTTCTCATACTTAACGAGGGCGGGCATACTAGGCCGTCCCATTCCCCAGGTGTCGCCCGCCCCATGCTCCGCGCCCTTATAGCCCTGACTCTCACGTGCATGCTGCAACCGGCCTTTGCCGATGAGCGTGCGCAAACCCAACAACAGCTTGAAGCCACCCGCCAGGACATCGGCGAGCTGAAAAAACTGCTCGGCAAACTCCAGGAAGAAAAATCCGGCGTGCAGAAAGACCTGCGCAGCACCGAGACTGAAATCGGCAAGCTGGAAAAACAGGTGGAGGAACTGCAAAAAGAACTAAAAAAGAGTGAAGGCGAGCTGCTGCGCCTTGATAGTGAGAAAAAAAAACTCAACAGCGCAAAAGTTGAACAGCAACGCCTGATCGCCATTCAGGCCCGTGCTGCCTACCAGGGCGGGCGTCAGGAATACCTGAAAATGCTGCTCAACCAACAACACCCCGAGAAATTTGCCCGCACCCTCACCTATTACGATTACCTGAGCCAGGCCCGCCTGGAACAGCTGAAAGGGTTCAATGAAACCCTGCGCCAATTGGCCAACGTCGAAGCCGATATCAACCTGCAACAGGCGCAACTGCTGACGCAAAAAAGCGCACTCGACAGCCAGCGCGCCGAGCTCGACAACGTCAAAGCCGAGCGCCAGCAAGTGCTGGCCAAGCTCAACAAAGATGTCAAAGACCGCGACCAAAAGTTGCAAGCCCGCGAGCAGGATCAGGCAGATCTGGCTAAAGTCCTCAAGACCATCGAGGAAACCCTGGCGCGTCAGGCACGCGAAGCCGAAGCCGCCCGCCAGAAAGCCTTGCTGGCCCAGCAAGAAGCAGAACGCAAACGCCAGCGCGAGGCTGAATCGGTTGTGACCGACGCCCCGCGTAAACCGGTCAAACCTACACCCGGCGCACTGGTCTCCAGCGCCGGGGTTTCGTATGGCGGACCTTTTTCTCAGGCACGCGGCAAACTTCCGTGGCCCGTTGATGGTCGATTGCTAGCGCGTTTCGGTGAAAGCCGTGGCGATGATGCCCGCACCAAGTGGGACGGGGTGATGATCAGCGCAGGCGCTGGCACTCAGGTGCACGCCGTGCACGGTGGACGCGTGGTGTTCGCCGACTGGCTGCGCGGCGCGGGCCAACTGGTCATTCTGGACCACGGTAATGGCTACTTGAGCTTGTATGGCCACAACCAGACGCTGCTCAAGTCTGCCGGAGACATCGTAAAAGCCGGGGAAGTGATTTCCACCGTGGGTAACAGCGGTGGCCAGGCCACTCCGGCGCTGTATTTTGCTATTCGTCAGCAGGGCCGCCCCAGCGACCCCGCACAATGGTGCCGCGCTCAAGGATGAGCCCATCACCTTTAATACGTAGGAGTTCGCTCAACATGCCGCACTTGTCCCGCCTCAACTCGCTGGCCCTGACAATCGCCTTGGTGATTGCTTCGCCTCTGGCCCTGGCGGCCGGGCAGACTGCCCAGCCCGCCGCCACTGCCGCCAGCGCCAAGGCCCCGCTGCCGCTGGATGAGCTGCGCACCTTTGCCGAAGTCATGGACCGGATCAAAGCTGCGTACGTTGAGCCTGTGGACGACAAGACCCTGCTTGAAAACGCCATCAAAGGCATGCTCAGCAATCTTGATCCGCACTCTGCGTACCTTGGGCCTGAGGATTTTGCCGAACTGCAAGAAAGCACCAGCGGTGAATTCGGCGGGCTTGGGATCGAAGTCGGCACCGAAGACGGCAATATCAAAATCGTTTCGCCCATCGACGACACCCCTGCCAGCAAGGCCGGGATTCAGGCAGGCGATTTTATCGTCAAGATCAATGGCCAGCCGACCCGCGGCCTGACCATGACCGAAGCTGTGGACAAGATGCGCGGCAAGGTCGGGCAAAAAATCACCCTGACCCTCGTACGCGATGGCGGCACGCCGTTTGACGTGACCCTGACCCGCGCCAACATTCAGGTCAAAAGCGTGAAGGCGCAATTGCTGGAAGATGGCTATGGCTACATTCGCATCACCCAGTTCCAGGTCAAGACCGGCGAAGAAGTCGCCGCAGCCCTCGCCAAGTTGCGCCGTGACAATGGCAATAAAAAGCTCAAGGGCATCATTCTCGACCTGCGCAACAACCCCGGCGGCGTCCTGCAATCGGCAGTCGAAGTGGTGGATCACTTCATCACCAAGGGCCTGATCGTTTACACCAAAGGGCGGATCGCCAACTCCGAACTGCGTTTCTCGGCCACTGGCAAAGACCTCAGCGAAAACGTACCGCTGGTGGTGCTGATCAACGGCGGCAGCGCCTCGGCCTCGGAAATCGTCGCGGGCGCCCTGCAAGATCAAAAACGCGGCGTGGTCATGGGCACTACCAGTTTCGGCAAAGGCTCGGTGCAAACCGTGCTGCCACTGAACAACGACCGCGCGCTGAAAATCACCACCGCGCTGTATTTCACCCCGAACGGACGCTCGATTCAGGCCCAGGGCATCGTGCCGGACATCGAAGTCAACCGCGCCAAAATCACCCGCGAGCAAGACACCGAGTACTTCAAGGAAGCCGACCTGCAAGGTCACCTCGGCAATGGCAACGGCGGCGCCGACAAGCCGACCGGTTCTGGCGTGAAAGCCAAGCCGATGCCACAGGATGATGACTTCCAGTTGAGTCAGGCGCTGAGCCTGCTCAAAGGGCTGAGCATTACGCGCGGCAATTGAGATGCGCTTTTCGCTCGTCCTCAGTCTGCTCTGCTGCCTGACCGGTGCCGCCCACGCGGCGCCGGCCAGCCATCCCGCCACCCCGCACAAGGCTTACCTGAGCCTGATCATCGATGACTTGGGGCAAAACCTGCCACGCGACCGCCGCGTGCTAGGCCTGCCCGGCCCGGTCACCACGGCGGTCATGCCCGATACACCCCACGCCGCCGAGTTTGCCCGCGAAGCCTACAAGGCGGGCAAGATCGTCATCCTGCATATGCCCATGGACCCGGCCACCGGGCCGTTTGCATGGCACCCCGACTTGCCCCTCGATGAACTGGAAAAGCGCCTGAACGCTGCGTTCAAGGCCGTGCCGTACACCAGCGGCATCAACAATCACATGGGCAGCCGCATGACCTCCCAACCGCAGGCCATGGCCTGGTTGATGAGCGACTTGCAGCGACGGCACAAATTTTTCGTCGACAGCCGCACCAGCGCACAGACTGTCGCGGCGGCCGAAGCACAAAAAATCGGCCTGGCCAGCGTGTCGCGGGATGTGTTTCTGGACGACGTGCGCACCGAGCAAGCCATCACCACTCAGCTTGAAACCGCTATCAGACTGGCACGCAAGCAAGGCTCGGCGGTGATGATCGGCCACCCGTATCCGCAAACGCTGGCAGTACTGGAGCGCGAGTTACCCAAGCTCAAGGCTCAGGGCATTGACTGGATTGATATTCGGCAAATGATCGGTGTGCGCAGCAACAAAGCGATGGCCGGGCACGGCAAGGACGGGGTTTACCGCTAACGGTTACAAATACTTGGCGCGTATTTTATCAACCACGCCTTCGGCCCGCAGTTGATCCAGCGCGTTCTGCAATTTGGCCACCACGGCGTCAGGCACTTCTTTGTTCAGCGCCAGATACAGCTCGGCCTGATGGAATCGCAACACCGTTTTGAACCCTGAAATACCCACTTGTCGCGCCAGAAAACGGCCAGCCGGATCACCCGTGGCCCACAAGTCGATCATCCCGGCTTGCAGCCGTCTCGCGTTGTCCTGATCGCGCAACACGATCACGGGCTTCAAGCCTTGCTTCTGAAGGGCGAGCGCAATCACATCTTCTTTGTAGGCGCCAATCCGGTAGGCGCTGGCCTGTTCCAGCGAGGTCAGGCTGATCGGGCTGTCGCCACGCGCCAGTAACACCCAGTCATCCGGTCCGATAGGCCCGACCCATTTGAACAAGGCTTCGCGCTCAGGCACGCGGGCGGTGACGAAGACGCCAAAGCCGGGTTTTTCAAGGGCAAGGTTGTAGATACGCTCCCAGGGGAAACGCAGGGTCATGCTGTAGGGGATGCCCGCCCGGGCGAAGGTGGCACGCAACACATCGACGGCGATGCCTTCGAGGTTCTGGTCTTGCGCGAAGTTTTTGCCGTTTTTCGCCATGTTGTAGGGCGGGAAATTTTCAGTCAGCAACACCAGCGGCGTTCGCGAAACCTCCGCAGCAAAAACGGTGCTGGCCAGCCACAGCGTGGCACTGGCGACAACAGGCAATATTCGTTTCAACATACTGGCGACCTAAATCCATGGCGTGCCCAAGAGTGCCGTGGGCTCGCCATGCTGTCCAGTAGCCTTTCGGGTTAGCGCACCACGATCCCGCGCTCGGCCATGTAGGCTTTGGCCTCGGGTACGGTGTATTCGCCAAAGTGGAAAATACTCGCCGCCAACACTGCACTGGCGTGGCCTTCGAGGATGCCATCGGCCAAATGTTGCAGGTTGCCGACGCCGCCCGACGCAATCACCGGAATGCCCAACGCATCGCTGATGGCGCGCGTCACGCCCAGATCAAAACCGCTTTTCATGCCGTCCTGATCCATGCTGGTCAACAGAATTTCACCGGCGCCCAGCCCTTCCATCTTCATCGCCCACTCAACGGCATCGAGGCCGGTTGGCTTGCGCCCGCCGTGGGTGAAGATTTCCCAGCGCGGGGTTTCGCCCGGCAGTGAAACCTTCTTGGCGTCAATTGCCACCACGATGCACTGCGAACCGAAATGCTGCGCTGCCTCGCCCACAAACTCAGGGTTAAACACCGCGGCGGTATTGATCGAGACTTTGTCCGCGCCCGCATTCAGCAAGTTGCGGATGTCCTGAATGCAGCGCACGCCGCCACCCACGGTCAGCGGGATGAACACCTGGCTGGCCATGCGCTCCACGGTGTGCAGCGTGGTGTCGCGGCCATCGACGCTGGCCGTGATGTCGAGAAAGGTAATTTCGTCGGCACCCTGCTCATCGTAGCGACGGGCGATTTCCACCGGGTCGCCCGCATCACGGATGTTCTCGAACTTGACGCCCTTGACGACCCGGCCGTTATCCACGTCCAGACAAGGGATGATGCGTTTGGCTAGCGCCATGACGTTCTCCTCAGGCCTTGTAGCTGTCGCAGAAGGCTTGGGCCTCGGCCACATCCAGAGTGCCTTCGTAAATCGCACGGCCGGTGATGGCACCCACGATGCCCGGCGCCTTGGCGTCCATCAGGGCCTTGATATCGCCCAGGTTGTGGATGCCGCCCGAGGCGATTACCGGGATGCTGGTCGCGGCCGCCAATTTGGCGGTGTAGCTGACGTTGCAGCCCTGCATCATGCCGTCTTTGGCGATGTCTGTATAAACGATGGCCGACACGCCGTCCGCTTCAAACCGCTTGGCCAGATCGATCACTTCTACAGTGCTGACTTCTGCCCAGCCATCAGTGGCCACGAAGCCGTCTTTAGCGTCCATCCCCACGATGATTTTGCCGGGGAATGCACGGCAGGCTTGAGCCACGAACTCTGGGTTTTTCACCGCTTTGGTGCCCAGAATCACGTAACTCACACCTGCCTTGACGTAGTGTTCGATGGTTTCCAGCGAGCGAATCCCGCCACCGATCTGGATCGGCAAATGCGGGTAACGCTTGGCAATGGCCGTGACCACTTCGCCATTGACCGGCTGGCCTTCAAAAGCACCGTTCAAATCCACCAGGTGCAAGCGGCGGCATCCGCCGTCTACCCATTTGGCGGCCATGCTCACCGGGTCATCGGAGAACACCGTGGAATCTTCCATGCGGCCCTGGCGCAGACGTACACAGGCACCGTCTTTAAGATCGATAGCGGGGATAATCAGCATCTGGCAAACCTTTAAATTCGGGAGTCAGTGACTCGGAAATCAGTTCTTTTCGAGTGCCCACAGATCGCTTTCGATGCTCTCGAACCTCTCTTTGAGGTGCGCCTGCACATCGAAAATCGCGCGATTGTAGTAATGCGGCGCGATTTCGCGGGTGAACAGCTCAAGGATTTCAGCCGCTTCGAACGAACCGAGGTCCAGTTCGAAACGGTCTTCCATAAAGCGTTTGATCTTGCTGTTGGCTTCGTTCTCTTGCTCAGGGGTGAGCGTGAGAATCGGTGGCTTTGGCTTACGCGCCATTACCAGCGGCCATCCCAGGCCACGAAGTTTTCCAGCAACTGCAAGCCGTGGGTATGGCTCTTTTCGGGGTGGAATTGCACCGCGAAGCGCGAGCCTTCAGCCAGCGCGGCCGCAAAGTCGACGCCGTAATGCCCGCCACCCACTACCTGCCGGGGATTGCCCGCTGCGATGTAGTAGCTGTGAACAAAGTAGAAACGCGCCAGGTCCGGGATGCCGTGCCACAACGGGTGATCGACCTTCTGCTGCACTTCGTTCCAGCCCATGTGCGGCACTTTGAGGTGCTCGCCGTTTTCGTGCAGGTCTTTGCCGAAAAACTTCACCTGACCGGGGAACAGGCCAATGCAGTCGACCCCGCCGTTCTCTTCACTGCTGTCGAGCAAAGCTTGCATGCCGACACAAATGCCGAGAAACGGACGGTCCTGGCTGACCTCGCGCACCAGCGAATCGAAGCCCAGGCGACGGATTTCCGCCATACAGTCGCGAATCGCGCCCACACCGGGAAACACCACGCGGTCGGCTTCACGGATCACATCCGCATCGCTGGTAATCAGCACGCGACCGGCGCCGACGTGCTCCAGCGCTTTGGCGACCGAGTGCAGGTTACCCATGCCGTAATCGATAACCGCCACTGTCTGCATCAGAGCACGCCCTTGGTTGAAGGCATTTGCCCGGCCATGCGCTCATCGAGCGTTATCGCCATGCGCAATGCGCGGCCGAAGGCCTTGAACACGGTTTCGATCTGGTGGTGCGTATTGGTGCCACGCAGGTTATCGATGTGCAGCGTTACGTTGGCGTGGTTCACGAAGCCCTGAAAGAACTCCTGAAACAGGTCAACGTCAAAGCCGCCGACGGTGGCGCGGGTATAAGGAATGTGCATTTGCAGGCCCGGACGGCCGGAAAAATCGATGACCACACGCGACAGCGCTTCATCCAGCGGGACATAAGCGTGACCGTAGCGGGTCATGCCTTTTTTGTCGCCAACCGCCTGGCTGAAGGCTTTACCGAGGGTAATGCCGACGTCTTCGACGGTATGGTGATCGTCGATATGCAGGTCGCCTTTGCACTCGATGTCCAGGTCGATCAGCCCATGTCGGGCGATCTGGTCGAGCATGTGCTCAAGAAAAGGAACACCGATATCGAATCGGGCCTTACCGGTACCATCCAAGTTGATCGAGGCTTTGATCTGGGTTTCCAGAGTATCGCGCTCGACTGACGCCTTACGTTCGGCCATCACCAGCTCCGCAAAATCATTGGGCGAAAAAGGTGGCCATTATAGGCACGGGTCCGGCAAACAGAAACACGCAAGGGGATAAGACTGACAGAGCGCGGTTTCGCACCTCAGGTGTGGCCGCTGCCAAAGGCCGCGAGAAGGCGCCGCATTGAATGCGGCGCCCTTGCGGTTACTGGAACAACACCGCCGTTTTCTGCACGGTGACCCACACGCCCCACAACAGCGGAATCCCCACCGCCAGCCATGCTGCCACGGTCAACGGCAGGCTGCCCGGCGCGGCTTTCCACTCCAGCGATGTGTTGGCATCAGCGCCCTTGTCATGGCCCAGCGCCTGCTCGGCCGCCAACTGTGCATCGGTCATGAAGTACTTGTCGGCCACCGGGCGCACCAGCAAGTTGCAGATGAAGCCCAGCACCAGTAAGCCCGCCAAAATGTACAGCGTGATGTCGTACGCCGCAGCACGCTCGACGCCGATGCTCAGCTGGTATTCACGCAGGTAGTTGACCAACACCGGCCCCAGCACGCCTGCCGCCGCCCAGGCTGTCAGCAGACGACCGTGGATCGCCCCCACCATTTGCGTTCCGAACAGGTCCGCCAAGTAAGCCGGAACCGTGGCAAAACCACCGCCATACATCGACAAGATGATGCAAAACGCTGCCACGAACAGCGACACATTGCCCAGATGCCCCAGGTTGGGCACCAGCGCGTACAGCGCAAAACCCAGCGCGAAGAACACGAAATAGGTGTTTTTACGCCCCAGGTAATCGGAGAACGATGCCCAGAAAAAGCGTCCGCCAATATTGAACAGGCTCAACAACCCCGTGAAGCCCGCCGCAATTGCCGCGATCTGCGCCAGTTGTGCTGTGTCCAGTTGGCTGAATGACAGGTCGTTGCCGAGCAACTTACCGGCGAACACTTCCTGCAACAACGGCGAAGCCATGCCCAGAATGCCGATACCGGCCGATACGTTGAGGCACAGCACCAGCCACACCAGCGCAAATTGCGGGGTTTTCCAGGCCACACTGACGTGAACATGACGCTGGGTGATCATTGCGTTTGCGGCTTTTTTCGCCGGTGGCGTCCAGCCTTCAGGTTTCCAGCCGGTCGGCGGTACACGATAAGCCAGCGCACCGCCGATCATGAACACGAAGTAAATCGCCGCCATCACCAGGAAGCTCTGCCACACGCCCACGCTGTCGGGCGTCGCAAAGTGGCCCATCAACGCAGCCGCCAGAGGCGCACCTACCATGGCACCCCCGCCAAAGCCCATGATCGCCATGCCGGTAGCCATGCCGCGCTTGTCCGGGAACCACTTGATCAAGGTCGATACCGGCGAGATGTAACCCAGCCCGAGACCGATACCGCCAATCACCCCGGAGCCCAGCCACATCAGCCAGATCTGGTGGGTGTAAATGCCCAGCGCCGAAATCAGCAAACCGCCACACCAGCACAGTGCTGAGACCACGCCTGCCTTGCGCGGCCCGGCATGCTCAAGCCAGCCACCCCACACGGCAGCCGAACATCCCAGAAAGATAAAGAACAAGGTGTAGATCCAGCCGAGCATCGAAATCGGCCAGTCGCATTGCGACGAAAACACCTGCGCGATAAAGCTCATGTCCGGTGCACAGGCAACGGGAGCCGTAACCCCCAGCGCCTTGGACAGCGGCAGCCAGAACACCGAAAAGCCATAGGCCATGCCAATGCACAAATGGATGGCCAGAGCGGCAGGTGGAACCAGCCAACGATTGAAACCGGGTTTTGCGATGATGCGTTCCTTGGACAGGAACGCCGGCTGTGAGGCAAGGCTGCCCGCAGCAATGCTGGTGCTCATTGATGTTTCCCCCATGAAGTAGAAGGTTCCCCAGACACACTCATGCCCTGACTTTGGCGCCCTTGAGCGCACAGTCTTGTTATTGGCGTAAGTTCGAGGCGCGACAATGCGCCGCAGAAGGCCTGAAAAACAGGCGGAGATTACCATTGAGGCGTAGGAGAAAGATCAAACTGATGCGGTCTTTTACGCCAAAGCTGATCTTATTATTCCGATTCAAAACTCAACAGGTGTCTAAACCGTACCTCACCGGTTTCCCGCCTCTGCATCCGACACAAGTCGCATCTGGCCACAGGCAGCCGACGCGTGGCGCTATACTCTGCGGCTAAATTTAAAACTGACCTTCACACAGACTTACAAGGACCTGCCCATGAAAGCGTTCGGCAAAATCCTGGGTCTGGTGCTTCTCGGATTGTTGCTGATCATCGTGGCTCTTGGCTTTGCCTTGAGCCATTTGTTTGATCCCAATGACTACAAAGACGAGATCCGCCAGATAGCCCGTGACAAAGCCCACATTGAGCTGACTCTCAATGGCGACATTGGCTGGAGCCTCTTCCCCTGGCTCGGCCTTGAACTGCACGACGCCAGCGTGGCCACCCTCGCCGCACCGAACAAACCGTTCGCTGATCTGCAAATGCTTGGCCTGTCCGTTCGCGTGCTGCCGCTGCTGCGCAAAGAAGTGCAAATGAGCGACGTACGGGTTGAAGGCCTGAACCTGCGCCTGACCCGCGACAAAGCCGGTCACGGCAACTGGCAAGACATCGGCCAGCCCGCACCGGCCACCGCCAGCGCCCAAACCCCGGCACAGCCTGCAGAGCCCGCGCCGACTGCCAAATCCGACACCGCCAGCCAGCCGATCAAGCTCGACATCGACAGCTTGACCGTGAACAACGCTCGGGTTGAGTACAACGACGAGCAAAACGGCAAGCAGTTCAGCGCAGAAAGCATCCAGCTGAGCACCGGCCCGATTCATGAAGCCACCAGCACCCCGGTCAAATTGACCGCGTTTCTGGGCACCAACCAGCCCGTTATGCGGGTCAAGACCGAGGTCGACGGCAAGCTGCGCTTTGACCGCGTCCTCAAGCGCTACCAGTTCGAAGACATGAGAGTCACGGGCGAAGCCTCGGGCGAGCCACTGCAAGGCAAAACCGTGACTTACGCCGCGCAAGGCCAATTATTGGTCGATCTGGCTGCGAACGTCGCTGAATGGAGCAGTTTGAAGATTTCCGCCAACCAGCTGCGTGCGCTGGGTGAACTCAAGGCCCACAGCCTGGACACCACCCCGCAGATCAGCGGCGGCCTGTCGGTTGCCCAACTTGACCTGGCCAAATTCCTCGACAGCATCGGCCACCCGTTACCGCCTATGGCGCCGGGCAGCCTGAGCAAAGTCGAAATGGTCAGCCGCCTGTCCGGCACGCCCACCAGCGTGACCTTCGATGAGCTGAACCTGAAAGTCGACGACAGCACCTTCACCGGTCGCATCGCCGTCGACGACTTCGCCAAACAGGCCCTGCGCATCCAGCTCAAAGGCGACACGTTTGACGCTGATCGCTACCTGCCGCCAAAAACTGCAGAAGCCGCCAGCGCCACAGCCGCACGCCAGGCCGAAGTACAATCGAGCGAGGCTGGCGCACTGGCCGCTTCGGGCGACACGCCATTGCCTGCCGCGCCGACCAAAAGCGGCTGGAGCACTGCCAAGCTGATCCCGATCACTCGCCTCAAGGCGCTGGACCTGACTGCCGACATCAGTTTCGGTCAACTGACTGTGAGTCAATTGCCGATCCAGCGCGCAGCCCTTAAAGCCAACAGTAAAGACGGCCTGCTGACCCTCGAAACCCTGCGTGGCGATCTGTACAAAGGCAACTTTGCTGCCAACGGCAGCCTTGATGTGCGGCCGATGCTGCCGCTGGTGAACCTGCAAACCCAAATCAACAACGTGCCGGTGGAAAAAATCCTGCAAAGCCAGGGTCAAAAACCGCCAATCAACGGCCTGTTAACCCTCAACAGCAACGTCACTGGCAGCGGCAACAGCCAGAACGCACTGATTGAAAGCCTCAACGGTACCGCCAATTTCGTGCTCAACGACGGCGTGCTGCTTAACGCCAACCTTGAGCAGCAACTGTGCCAGGGCATCGCCATCCTCAATCGCAAAACCCTGAGCGGCGCGCCACGCGGCAAAGACACGCCGTTCAAGGAGCTCAAAGGCAGCCTGGTGTTCCGAAACGGCGTGGCCAGCAACCCGGACATGATCGTGCGTATCCCCGGCATGAGCGTCAAAGGCGATGGCGACATTGACCTGCGCGTACTGGGCATGGATTACCGCATCGGCATCACCATTGAGGGTGACAAGGGCGCCATGCCTGACCCGGCGTGCCAGGTCGGTAAAAACTTCGTCGGTGTCGAGCTGCCTTTGCGCTGCCGTGGCCCGCTGGAGCTAGGCGCCAAGGCCTGCCGCCTGGACAAGGAAGGCTTGGGTAAAGTCGCAGCCAAAGTGGCGGGCAATAAAATCAGCGAAAAGCTTGAAGAGAAACTCGGCGACAAAGTCAGCCCGGAACTCAAAGAAGCCCTCAAGGGGCTGTTCAAGCGATGAGAGATGAGCAGTTCGCAACCGTGGTGCTCGAGTGGTTCGACCGCCACGGCCGCCATGACCTGCCCTGGCAACAGGGCATCACCCCTTACCGGGTGTGGGTCTCGGAAATCATGTTGCAGCAAACCCAGGTCAGCACCGTGCTGAACTACTTCGACCGGTTCATGGCGTCATTGCCGACGGTCGAAGCGCTGGCCGCCGCTCCCGAAGATGAAGTGCTGCACCTGTGGACAGGGCTGGGCTACTACACCCGCGCCCGCAACCTGCAAAAAACCGCAAAGATCGTCGTCGAACAATACGGCGGCGAGTTCCCCCGGGACGTCGAGAAACTGGTGGAGCTGCCCGGCATCGGGTTATCCACTGCGGGGGCGATCGCCAGTATCAGCATGGGCCTGCGCGCACCGATCCTCGACGGCAACGTCAAACGCGTGCTGGCCCGCTACACCGCACAAGAAGGGTATCCGGGCGAGCCCAAAGTGGCCAAACAGCTGTGGGCCACCGCCGAACGCTTCACCCCTCACGACCGCGTCAACGCCTACACCCAGGCGATGATGGACATGGGCGCCACGCTCTGCACGCGCAGCAAGCCGAGCTGCCTGCTGTGCCCGCTTGAAACCAGTTGTGAAGCTCACATGCTGGGCCTTGAGACACGCTACCCGATCCCCAAGCCACGCAAAGCGCTGCCGCAAAAACGCACATTGATGCCGATGCTGGCCAATGGCGAAGGTGCAATTTTGCTCTATCGTCGTCCTTCAACGGGACTGTGGGGCGGCTTGTGGAGCCTGCCTGAACTCGACGACCTCAAGGACATCGAGCACCTGGCGCTGCAACACGCGCTCAAGGTAGGCACGCAACAACCCATGCCCGGCCTGACGCACACGTTCAGCCATTTCCAGCTGGCCATCGAGCCGTGGCTGATCCACGTCAAGGAGTCCGGCCATCACGTGGCCGAGGCTGACTGGCTCTGGTATAACCTCGCCACCCCGCCGCGCCTGGGCCTGGCGGCCCCGGTCAAAAAACTGCTCAAACATGCAGCCGACCTATTGAACGCAGGAGAGTCGTCATGACCCGCACCATCATGTGCCGCAAGTACAAAGAAGAATTGCCCGCGCTGGAACGCGCCCCCTTTCCGGGCGCCAAGGGTCAGGACATTTTCGACCACGTCTCGGCCAAGGCCTGGGCCGACTGGCAAAAACACCAAACCCTGCTGATCAACGAAAAGCGTTTGAACATGATGAACGCCGAAGACCGCAAATATCTGCAAGGCGAGATGGACAAGTTCTTCAGCGGCGAAGAATACGCAAAAGCAGAAGGCTATGTCCCGCCGAGCGAGTAAACCCCGGTTTTAAAGGGTTTGGTCTGTAAGCGACGGTAATAATTAAATATTTTTCAAAAAAGTGTTTGACGGATTATCGAAAAAAGCTTCTAATGCGCCCCGTTGCCCAGATAGCTCAGTCGGTAGAGCAGGGGATTGAAAATCCCCGTGTCGGCGGTTCGATTCCGTCTCTGGGCACCAAAATACCGAGAAACCCCCAAGGAACCATGTGTCCTTGGGGGTTTTTTATTGCCTGCGATTTTATGGTTGCCGGACCATTTCTGGACCAAGGCGCTTTAGGCGTGGGATTGAAAGCCGTCCAACTGACTTTCGGTGCCAGCCCCAGCACTGAATAGTTTTAATCTGAATCCAGCTTTCAACTTGAGAGCCTCCCTCAGACACGCTGAGGCGTCGGCCATACAGTCCGCCACAACGCAACCCGTTCGCTCCCCCTGGCACGCCACAGGGCCTCTGAACCCTCCCGATCGCCTTTCAGTCCGCACGATTACACGTCACGTGGTGCGCGAGATGCGAAACCATGGGCCATTATCCGCCCCCAGCTCCGGGGAGCAGATCAAGTCTGGCCCTGCCGGGTGCTCGCTTACCTTCTGGCAGCGCAGCAAGTGCAAGTCAGTACGATCATCGTTTTCGACTGCTTCGGCTTGCTTGGTTACGCCATCACCCAAGTCAGCCACTTGCCGGGAACCTTGGGCAACGAACTGCACCACGGGAATCATTTCCCAGTCGCGGCGCTTCTGGGTGTTGTAACCGTACCCCTTCAAGGTGCCATCGGCCTGCTGCTCAACGTGTTCGCGAACACTTTTACGTCTCTCTTTAAGCGTCTAGAGCTGTTCTTCTGTATATAGGCGGCTGTCGCCCAAGCTGGATGGCCACAGCAATGCAACCACGCCCGCCAATACACGAGCAGCGTCACCAGTGGCTTGGAAAAGGCTTGCTAAACCCGTTACGACTCCTCAACCGGATTCCTTGAGAATTCTTAATCCGCAAGCTTCAACGCCCGCGCTTCCCCGAGCAGCAACGGCGTATTCAGTGGACGTCTGAAGTCATTTCACCGTTGACGGTAAGCGATGTTCACACTCTCTCACCGGGCATCACAGCTATGCACAACAATGAGACTGGCGAAGGGAAATCAATTGTCCTTGAATCCCGGCAAACCCTGAGCCGCCCGCCACTCTTTCACCGCCTGAGTGATGCCTGATGCCGAATCATCAGCGCCGTCTTCTGGGTAGAAAATCAGGTCGGACCCGGCAGGATGCTCGCTCACTTCTTCGAACAGAAACACCATCTTGTCTACTTCCAGCTCCGTGCCATCGTGGTTAATGATGCGCTGTAGCAGGGCTTCGAATTCGCTTTCTGTGTATTCGCTGAATGTGTTTTTCATGATGCCTGCCTGTCTTCCTTATGAATTTCAACGTGACGCTTTGGCGTGGCTACGCAGAGGTTATCAATATCGTAAATAGCGCCACCATGTTGAATGTGTTCGATGTGGTGTATCTCGTAACGACCGTTCCCGCCGTTGCGTTCTGCTTTCGGTGCAAACGGTGAATTGCCTTTCGCTAGCCAGCCTTGGTTAGTGGCGTTGAACTGACTCAGTAGTTCGGGATCATTGCCTATGGCAGTCCAGAGTGCAGCCCTGAAATCATCAAAATGCTTAAATGTCTGTCCCCGTAACTGATCGGCAATTCTCGTTGGTATCGGTGAGCCAAGTCCTGCGCCAGCGCCAGCGCCAGCAAGCCAGATGCCGGACACGTCTTGTCCTTGGCCAGTGACAGCGCCTGTTGAGTGGCGAGCACTCACTACGATGTACAACGGCTGCACACCAGAATCAGCCGGGAACACCAGAATGAAATCGTTGTAAGCATCCGGGTAAATCGGACTGACGATAATGTTATCCGCCTGTTCGGTGGGCGGATAAATCCAAATCTGTGGCGCCTTTGGAGCGCTTTCTAACGCTGGAATACCTAAGGTGTTGGACGGGTCAGCGGCGGGTGTCCATATCAGGGTTACGCCATCGCCCAAGTCAGCCACTTGCCGGGAGCCTTGGGCAACGAACTGCACCACGGGAATCATTTCCCAGTCACGGCGCTTCTGGGTGTTGTACCCGTAACCTTTCAAGGTGCCATCGGCCTGCTGCTCAACGTGCAGGCGAACACGTGTACGTCCCTCTTTAAGCGTCTGGAGCTGTTCTTCGGTATATAGGCTGCTGTCGCCCAAGCTGGATGGCCACAGCAATGCAACAACGCCCGCCAAAGTACCAGCAGCAACACCCGTGGTGGTCCCGGACGCCACAGCACCAGCCGTACACAAACCACCACAAGACACACCGCCTGCGGTGCCAGTAGCAACGCCCCCTAAGAGAAGTGTTCCCAGTGACGAGGGTACGGAGCCGCTGATTTTCTTAAGGGGAATGTTTCCTTGTACATCCGTTTCACGGCCGCCCAGCAAGGCAAACTCGCCATATTGGCTAACCGGATCGGTGGGGATGGCTCCGCCGGGACTGATGTAGTTGATGGTCCCGTATGGCAGCGTGCAACTCTTGGCAAAGACGCATCCGCGCGAGGCCACTTCATCCGGCGTCTTGATCGAACGCCTACGTGCGTCAGCTGCCCGCTCGTTCCGTGCATTCGCCGCCAGTGTTCTGTCCCAAGCGGCCTGTGCGGCCTCTGTCGCCTCGGCATGTCGCCTGTTGCCATCTATCCCATTACATCCCAGGGTATTCGGGAAGATATTCTTAACCGCCATAACATCCCCTGCGCAAATTGACGATCCGTGTTCGCCGCCTAAGTGCGACAGGACGCTACTTCACAATGTTTGGCTTATCCGTAGGAAAACTCTCAAAAGTTATAAAAAGTCGTCTATCAGGCCTACCGATTTGGTCGGAAGGTTTTGGGGCATCTGGCCCGTTTCTGACCGCGCTTTACACGGGTGAAGGGGAGATAGAACAAGGATAACCAGCCACTTCGCTTGGCGATTGCGAAGAGATGGAGTTCAATCCTCTCCTCAGCCTCCACAGGACACGCGTTCATGGCAACGCCAAAGAAACAGCACAAGCACGCGCAGCGGGCCAAGTCCAAAGCCAAACAGAATCGTATGGGCAAGCCAGCGAACGCTTCGGCTTCTGCCCAGATCGATCATCCGTTCGATGACGTGAAGATCGACCTCAGCACCTTCGACTTCCAGGACATCAAGGAAAACGGCTTCGAACCTTCAGATTTCGACGACCTGTTCCAGGCCATGAAAGCCGCCGAAACCAGCGGGCTGCAAGCCATGTGCAGCGTGTTCCTGCAATACCCGGTGCTGGAGCTGGTGATTTCAGAGGAAGAGGAAGAAGACGCCACCGATTTTCTGATGGGCCTGTTGATTGCCTTCCGCATGACCGTGCACGGTGACGACGAAGACGCCGCACTGGCCTGGGTCGAAACCCCGGCCTTCCAGTCTGCTTACGTTGAAGCCTCGCGCCTGCTGGCCGAACATAGCGCCCGTAACGCGCACTGACCGCCCTCAGCCACCCAACCGAACAGCAAGCGCTGCCAAGGTAATCAGCAACACGGGCACGGTCAGCACAATGCCGACCCTGAAGTAATACCCCCACGTGATGCGGATCCCCTTGCGCGCCAGCACGTGCAGCCACAACAACGTGGCCAGGCTGCCAATCGGGGTGATTTTGGGGCCCAAATCGCTGCCGATGACGTTGGCGTACACCATGGCCTCCTTGATCACGCCCGTGGCGCTGCTGGCGTCGATAGACAGCGCGCCGATCAGTACGGTCGGCAAGTTGTTCATGATCGACGACAGCAACGCCGTCAGCAGCCCCGTGCCGAGTGTGGCGCCCCACACGCCATGCGCGGCGAATGCATCGAGCCAGCCGGCCAGTACGTTGGTCAGCCCGGCATTGCGCAAGCCATAAACCACCAGGTACATGCCCAGGGAAAAAATCACAATCTGCCAAGGTGCTTCCTTGAGCACTTTGCGGGTTGAAATCTTGTGCCCGCGAGCCGCGATCAACAGCAGTAACGCCGCGCATAACGCCGAGATGGCACTGATGGGGATGCCCAGCGGCTCCAGCGCAAAACACCCTGCCAGCAGAATAGCCAGCACCCACCAACCGGCGATAAACGTGGCGCGGTCGTGAATAGCGCTGGCCGGGGAATCCAGTTCGGCGGGGTCATAGCGCGCCGGAATATCGCGGCGAAAGAACCACAGCAGCATGCCCAGCGTCGCCGCCACGCTCACCAGGTTGACCGGCACCATGACCGCTGCGTATTGGTTGAAGCCGATTTTGAAGAAGTCGGCCGACACGATGTTCACCAGGTTCGACACCACCAGGGGCAAACTGGCGGTGTCTGCGATGAACCCCGCGCCCATTACAAACGCCAGGGTCGCCGCTGGCGAGAAGCGCAGCGCCAGCAGCATGGCAACCACAATCGGGGTCAGGATCAGCGCCGCACCATCATTGGCAAACAGCGCCGAGACCAGCGCGCCGAGCAATACCATGAAGGCGAATAGCCGTTTGCCACTGCCCTGCCCCCACCGCGCCACATGCAACGCCGCCCAGGCAAAGAACCCCGCTTCATCCAGCAACAGGCTGATAATAATCAGCGCGACAAACGTGCCGGTGGCGTTCCAGATAATTGACCACACCAAAGGGATGTCGCTCACGTGCACCACGCCAAAGATCAGCGCCAACACCGCCCCCATCGACGCGCTCCAGCCCACACCCAAACCGCGGGGCTGCCAGATGACCAACACAATCGTGAAGACGAAAATCGCACTTGCTACCCACATCAAACGTTTTCCTCGCTACAGCGTTTAATTAACAGCCTTCAGGCGTGTTCACCCGCACCGTGGAGGCCGGGTTATCGGTGAGCTTACTGGCCGGGCGACGCGGACGGGCCAGCAGTTCGCCGCCGCAGTTGGGGCACAGCCCGCCCAGTTTTTGTTCTGAGCACGCGGCGCAGAAGGTGCACTCGAATGAACAGATACGTGCATGTGACGCATCCGGCGGCAAATCGCAATCACAGCATTCACAATTGGGGCGCAGTTCGAGCATGGTGAATCCTCGCAGTCACGGGGGCCATAAAATGACGTGTTCGATCGTACCGTCGATCCAGTGTTGAGCCCTTGGGCTCGCACAAAGTGCTATCAATCTGCCAGACTTTTCCTTCACGACCTGACAGATTAATTGCACTTTTTTCACGCCATGGCTTCAAAAAGTCATGAACGTCTATTTATTGCGCACGCAGAGAGCCCTGTTACACGGCATGCCACCAGTCCAACCTTCCCCTGCTGCGCCCAGCGTCCTGAATGATCTGCGCGCCGGTACGCACACCCTGCACGTTGCGCTGGAGCAGCGTTTACCGTTTTTTTCAGACACGCTCGACCTCGAACGTTACACACGCTTGCTGGGTGCGTATTTCGGGTTTTATGAGGCGCTGGAAGACCGGCTGATGCGCAGTGCGTTCATCCCGGCAGGCTTTGACCTGCATGCGCGACTCAAGACCCCTGCCTTGGCGCAGGACCTGTCAGCACTGGGCATTGACACCCAAGCCCTGCCCCGCTGCCCGCACCTGCCTGACTTGCGCAGTGAAGCCGCCACGTTGGGCGTTTTGTATGTGCTCGAAGGCGCCACCCTGGGTGGCAATGTGCTGCGTAAGAGGGTGGCTGAGCAGTTGGGCCTTGATGCCGATACCGGCGGCGCTTTCCTGTTTGTGTATGGCGAAGACACCGGCCAGCACTGGAAAGCATTTCTGGAATTTTTGGGCAGTGTGCCGCTCGATGCCACAGGGCGAAGCGAAGCCGCACAGGCTGCCTGTTCAACGTTTAGCTGTTTCGAGCAGTGGCTCGAACGCCAGGAGGTTTTGCTATGAATCCACTCGACACTGAGGCGTTTGAAGCCCTGCTGGTCAATTGCGCCGATGAACCTATCCGCTACCCGGGCGCCATTCAGCCCCACGGCTTGCTGCTGACGTTGTCTGAGCCTGACCTGCACATCCAGCAAATCAGCGACAACGTACAGCGCTTGTTTGGCCTGAGCGCTCAGGCGCTACTGGGCGAGCCGCTGGCCATGCTGACGGGCCCCGAAGCGGCTAGCGCCGTCAAGAATGCGGCCGTGTTTGCCGCCCAAGTGGACGTGCCGCCGCTGGAGCTGGAACTGCAGGGCATTCAGTACGAAGGCCTGTTGCACCGCGAAGGCGGCGTGTTGGTGCTTGAGCTGGAATTGAAGCCCGACGCGGTACAGATCCAAAGCACGATGGACAAAGTGCGCAACCTGAGCCGCATGCTGCAACGCTTGCAAGCGGCCAAAACCTTGCCCGCTCTGTACGAAATTTGCGTCCAGGAAATCCAGGCCCTCACCGGCTACGACCGCGTGCTGATTTACCGTTTTCAGGAGGAAGGCCACGGCCAAGTCATCGCAGAAGCGTCAGCACCGTCGATGGAGCTGTTTAACGGCATGTTCTTCCCGGCCTCCGATATCCCGGAGCAAGCCCGCGAGCTGTATCGCACGCATTGGCTGCGGATCATTCCGAACGCCGACTACCAGCCGGTCGAACTGGTGCCACGCCTGCGCCCCGACACCGGCGAAGCGCTGGACCTGAGCGGCGCCGTGCTGCGCAGCGTGTCGCCTATTCACTGCCAGTACATGAAAAACATGGGCGTGCTGTCGTCAATGAGCATCTCGCTGATGGACGGCGAGCGGTTGTGGGGCCTGATCAGTTGCGGCCATCGCCAGCCGCTGCACGTGCCCCACGAACTGCGCATGGCCTGCCAGACCATCGGCCAAGTGCTGTCGCTGCAAATCAGTGCGCTGCAAACCCTGGAAATCAGCCGCCAGCGCGAAGCCAAAATGGACGCGCTGGTGCAGCTCAACACTGCCATGGTCAACAGTCAGGAGAATGTCTTTGACGGCCTGGCCGCAACCCCTCAATTGCTGATGTCACTCACGGGCGCCAGCGGCGTGGCGATTATGGAAGACAAGGTGCTGCACCGTTACGGCGAGTGCCCGCAACCTGATGAAATCCGTGCGCTGTACCAATGGTTCAAGGCGTCAGGCGATTCGGTGCTCTCCAGCCACAGCTTGTCCACGCTTTACCCGCCCGCCGCGGACTACAAAGACATCGCCAGCGGCCTGCTGGCCATGACCCTGCCCAAGCCGGTCGACAATGCCGTGCTGTGGTTTCGCAAAGAGGTGAAGGAAAGCATCCCGTGGAGCGGCGACCCGAATAAACCCCTCAACCTTGAGGCCAGCGCCACCGGCCTGCGTCTGAGCCCGCGCACCTCATTCGAGCTGTGGAAAGTCGAGATGGACGGTATCTCCAGCAAATGGAGCCACGGCGACCTGTTCGCGGCCAACGATCTGCGCCGTTCGGCCCTGGAGAACGATCTCGCCCGCCAAGTACTGCGTGAACAACAGGCGGTGCGTGCCCGCGATGAACTGGTGGCGGTGGTCTCCCACGACTTGCGCAGCCCCATGACCATCATCTCGATGCTCTGCGGCATGATGCAAAAAGCCTTCAGCAGCGACGGCCCGCACACCTCACGCCGCATCACCTCGGCCATCGACACCATGCAACAAGCCAGCAGCCGCATGAACGTGTTGCTGGAAGACTTGCTGGACACTTCCAAGATCGAAGCCGGGCGCTACACCATCAACCCGCAGCCGCTGGACGTGACCCAGATTTTTGAGGAAGCGTTCTCGTTGCTGGCACCCTTGGCGCTGGACAAGTCGGTAGAACTGACCTTCAACGCTGAGCCCGACCTGAAGATCCACGCCGACCCGGAACGCCTGTTCCAGGTGCTCTCGAACCTGATCGGCAATGCGATCAAGTTCACCCCGGCAGATGGCAAGATCGGCGTAGCGGCCATGTCCAATGGCGATGAAATCGTGTTCAGCGTGCGCGACTCCGGCAAAGGCATTGCACCTGAGCAGTTGCCGCACATTTTCGAGCGCTACTGGACGGCCAAAGAGGGCAATGCCGCCGGCACGGGGTTGGGGCTCTACATCTCCCAAGGCATCATCAAGGCCCACGGCGGCCAGTTGCTGGCCGAGAGCAAGCCGGGCGAAGGCAGCGAGTTTCGCTTTACCGTGCCGAAACTCGCCTGACAACGCCCCGTCTACGGGTTGGCATCACTGCGGCAGTCGCTGCCGGGGTTCGGGGCTGTGATCGATTGCGACGCGATCGGCCGCCTCGTACCTCGCCAGCCTATTGACCGGCTCAGGCAAACGCGTTGATGAACCAGGTGATCATCGGGATCGCCACGATGTCGATCAAGACCGCGCCACACAACGGCACGATGATGAACGCTTTGTACGAAAACACTTTGTAGTGATCGCAGATTGCGCCCATGTTGGCCACGGCATTGGGCGTGGCACCCAGCCCGTGCCCCATGAAACCTGCGCACAACACAGCGGCGTCGTAGTTGCCGCCAAACAGGCGAAACAGCACAAAGATGCACAGCAGCAACATGATCACCACTTGCACCACCAGAATCACCAGCAACGGCATACCGAGCTGTTCCAGCTCCCAGAACTTGAGACTCATCATGGCCATGGTCAGGAACATGCCCAGGCTGACATCACCGATGGTGCTGACCGCATGGTCGGGCAGTTCTACCGCCTGGGTACGGTCGTTGAGGTTGCGCAGCACGATCGCGACAAACATGGCGCCCACGTAGCTCGGCAACACGATGCCCAAGTGTTGCTGCAAGCTACCGCCCAGCCAGAAGCCCACCACCATGATCACCACGATGCAGGTCAGCAGGCGCAGTAGCGTAGCTGCGTCCAACGCCGCAGGCGGTGTGTGGACCGCACCTTCAAACGCCTTAAGCGAGCCCGCGTCTTCCGCTTTGACACTCAGTTTGTTGCGCTCGATCAACCAGCGCGCCAACGGGCTGCCGAGCAAGCCGCCCGCCACCATGCCGAAGGTAGCCGCCGCGAGTGCTGCGGTGGTCGCCCCCACGGCACCCAGGTTTTCGGCAATCGGGCCAAAGGCCGCTGCCGCGCCAAACCCGCCTTCCAGCGAAACCGCGCCCGCCATGATGCCCAGCAACGGATCGATGCCCAGCGCCTTGGCCACGCTCACGCCGACCACGTTTTGCACCAGCGCCAACCCCCAGCACGCACCGAGGTAGATGAACAGCAGCTTGCCGCCCTTGCGTAACAAGCCCAGGCTGCCGCCCAACCCGACGGTGGTAAAGAACGCGACCATCAAGGGGGTTTGCAGGCTGGTGTCGAGGGTCAGGTCGAGCAGTTGCCGATCGCGCAACAGCCAAATCAGCAAGGCAAAGCCGAAGCCCCCGATCACCGGCGCGGGGACGCAGAGTTGGCGCAGCCAGTAACTGTGTTTTTTCAGTTGGGCACCCAGGCCCAGCAGGAGCAACGCGAGAGCGAGGGTGCTCAGCGCATCCAGTTGGAATGTCAGCATGGCGAATTTCTCTTTTTTTTATGATTCAACAAGCGGGTTCAGGAACGAGGGGAAAACTTAATTAATCAGGCTGGCCAGCAGCCGCGCGCCGATGCGGGCGGTTCTGTGGTCGATGTCGAGGCCGGGGTTGAGCTCAGCAATGTCGGCCATGCGCACTTTGCCGCTGGCCTTGGCGCGCCGCACCAGGTGCTCGACGATGTTCAGGTCGACGCCGTGCGCCGACGGGGCGCTCACGCCCGGCGCCTGGCTGGCAGGCAACACGTCCAGGCAAATCGTCATGTAGAGGTGATCCACACCCTCCAGGAAGTCATCCAGCGCGGTTTCCAGTGCGGGCATGTCCCAACTGTTCATGTGCCGGTCGAGGCGGTAACGCACGTTCAGCCGTTCGGCCTGTTCGAACAGGGCCTGGGTGTTGTTCAACTGGCTGACGCCCAGGCAGCAATACGCAAACGGCATGTTGGCGCGCTGGCAGTACTCGGCGATTTGCCGGAAGGGTGTGCCGGAGCTGCTTTGCTCGGCGTGGCGCAAGTCAAAGTGCGCATCAAAATTGAGAATGCCAATGCGCGGTGCGGGGGTTTGCATGCGCAGGTAATCGGCAAGCCCGCTGAAACTGGCGAAGGCGATTTCATGCCCACCCCCCAGTCCCAGTGGCAAATGCCCTTGGGCCAGCAGCTCACTGACCTGCGCCGCGTAAGCGTGTTGTGCGCCTTCGAGGTCGCTGCCCACACAGGCTACGTCCCCGGCGTCATACAACGGCGCGCTGCCGTGCCACGCCAGATTGGCCAGCGCCGAACGCAAGGCCGGTGGCCCCAGACGCGCGCCTGTGCGGCCTTGATTGCGTTTGACGCCCTCATCACTGGCCAGACCAATGAGCGCCGCGCCCGCAGGCACATTCGGCAACAGCGGCTTGATCCATTGATGCCAGCGCAGGGCACCCTGCCCTTCGGCGGCGTCAATACGGCCTGTCCACAGGGACATGTCAGGTACAACGGTCATGCGAAAACTCCCATTACATTCAATCCAGGCGAGCGCTTAAGCGCAGCGCGACGTCCTGCGTCCAACGGATCAGGCGCTCACTGCGTTGCTGGGCACGAAAGGCTGGGGCCATGAGGCTGATGGCGCCTTGCAGGCGCTCGCGGCTGTCGATCAAGGGGGCGCTGACGCCCCAGATGCCGTCGTCGATTTCACTGAGGCTCACGGCGTAACCCTGAGCGCGGATCTGCTTAAAGCTGCGCCGGTAATCTGCGCACGCCGCCTCGTCGACGCCCTGGCCGTGCAGTAAGGCCAGGCTGTGAGCCGGGTCCATGTGTGCCAACAGCACACGTGCCGAAGCGCCCACCAACAGCGGCTGGGCGAGGCCTTTTTGGTAGCAGCAGCGCAAAGGTTGCGGGCTGTCGACCAATTCGATGCAGATCGCCTGACCGTTGCTGGGCACCATCAGCGCCACGCTTTCCTGGCTCAGGTCGGCCAGCCGTTTGAGTTCGGGCTTGGCCAGCGTGACCAGTACCGCCTCGCGGTCGAATTTTTTTGCCAACTGCAAACAGGCCGGGCCCGGCAGGTAGCGGCCCTGTCCGTTTTCTTCGGCCAGCCCCCAACGCAGCAAGGTTTTGAGGTGGCGGTAGGTGCTGCTCAGTGGCTGACCCAGTTGCGCAGACAGCTCGCGGGCAGAGATGGCCTCGCCGGATTGCCCCAGCGTGACGAGGATGTGCAGCAAGCGATCTGTTGGCGTGTTGTTGTTCATTGTCGGCCCCATGCTCTTGATCGCATGGTGCACGGAGTTTCCCATTAGCTGAAATAGCATTCCCACAGAGTGAGAAATACCCCGCAGATAGTGATCAACGGTCGTGGCGGAGGGCGTTATTGAAGGCAAAAAAAAGACCGCCATCCGTTTCGATGGCGGTCCGGGTGGAACTCAACCGCTTGAGCCGTCCTGGCGTCAGTTGAATACCGGTGCCCCCATTCTTTCAATTCGACGACGACGGGCGACCAGCAGGCCCGCCGTAACCACAAAGAGGCTCAGCAAGCCGGTGGCGATGATCTCGACCTGATGCGCTTCTTGAAACAGCATGACGGTCAAAATTGCCACGATGAACACAATCACCGCCCACGTCAGGCCCGGAAACAGCCACATCTTGAACGCAATTTTTTCGCCCTGAGCGGTGCGCTTCTGACGCATGCGCAGTTGCGAAACAGCAATCACCAAGTACACCAACAAGGCGATAGCGCCGGAGCTGGCGAGCAGGAATTCGAACACCGCCGACGGCGCCACATAGTTGGCGAACACCGCCAGAAACGCAGCACCAGTGGACATCATCACAGCCCAGTAAGGCGTACCGCTGGTATTGGTACGCTTGGCCACAGCCGGGGCGTCACCGCGGTTGCTCAGCGAGAACAACATGCGCGACGAGGTGTAGAGCGCCGAGTTCAGGCAACTGGTCACGGCAATCAGCACCACGATATCGACGATCAGCTTGGCGTTCGGGATGCCCATGCGATCCAGTACGGTCTGGTACGAACCAACCTGCGCCAGGCTCGGGTCGTTCCACGGCACCAGCGCTACAACCAGAAAGATCGACACGAGGTAGAACAGGCCAATGCGCCAGATCACCGAGTTGGTGGCCTTGGTGATTTGCTTGCTCGGGTCTTTGGATTCCGCCGCCGCGATGGTGACGATTTCAGTGCCCATGAACGAGAACATGGTGGTCAGCATGGCGGCCAGTACCGCGCCCATGCCGTTGGGCATGAAGCCAACGGTGTCGACCAGATGGGAAACGCCGCTGACTTGGCTGTTGGGTAAAAGGCCAAAGATCGCCAATACACCCAAAATAATGAAGCCAATGATCGCCAGCACTTTCACCAGCGCGAACCAGAACTCGAACTCGCCGTAGTTCTTCACGCTGAACAGGTTGGTGGCGGTCAGCAATAAGGTGATGACCAGGGTAAACACCCAGATCGCCGTGTCCGGGAACCACGCGTGGAGAATGGTGGCGGCCGCGTTGGCCTCCAGCGGAATCACCAAGACCCAGAACCACCAGTACAACCAACCGATGGTGAAACCGGCCCAGTGACCAATGGCACGGTCGGCGTAGGTGGAGAACGAGCCGGTATCGGGTGAGGCCACAGCCATTTCGGCCAGCATGCGCATCACCAGCACAACCAGCGTACCGGCGGCGGCGTAGGCCAGCAGCACGGCAGGGCCAGCCTGCGCAATGGCGTGACCGGAGCCCACAAACAGGCCGGCGCCGATGACGCCGGCAATCGACAGCATGGTCACATGCCGTGGCTTGAGCCCTTGTTCCAGATGGTTAGAGGATTGCGTATTGCTCATTGCGACTACCTTTGATTGAAGCCATTCCGAGCACCTGCGTTGACTTTCGTAAAAAGTAACAAACACAGGCGTTTAGAATCCTTGACGCAATAAGTGAGCCAAAATGTGACAAAGTGCCGTTTTCTGCGGGCTGCAAAGGCACTTCGAAAAAATCGCAGTCGCTTTAGCGCAAGGCTTTGGATGTCATTGTTACCGTAACACTCAGTTACATCCCACCCAAACGCACCAACATTACCCATTTGCGCTCCATGAGCCCAAATCCGGTGCGCATCTTCGACCTTTAGTAGGTTCGTGCTTCCAACGAGTGGCCAAAACTGGCACCATCGCGACCTTTTTTACGCGATACCTGTCTGGTTCAAGGGCAAAACACCGGCTCGGTTGTTGTCAACGCGACAGTCTGCTGTCGCAATGCGACCAACGGCCACCGGTATGCTTTTTTGTGCCCGTGTAGCAGTTGGTGGCGCTTATAGCCCTATGCTAGCTTGGCCATCGCCAGGACGGCCGCCCAACAGCAGGATCGCACCCGAACACAATGAGGACCGCACATGGCTTTGGCCACGCCCGCGCTTGAAATCCGCAATTTGCACAAACGCTACGGCGAGCTTGAGGTACTCAAAGGTATCTCGCTGACCGCACGCGACGGCGACGTGATCTCGATCCTGGGTTCTTCCGGTTCCGGCAAATCCACGCTGCTGCGCTGTATCAACCTGTTGGAAAACCCTCACGAAGGCCAGATCATCGTGGCCGGTGAAGAGCTCACGCTTAAAAAGGCCAAGAATGGCGAACTGGTTGCTGCCGATGGCAAGCAAATCAACCGCATGCGCAGCGAACTGGGTTTTGTGTTTCAAAACTTCAACCTGTGGCCGCACATGAGCATCCTCGACAACATCATCGAGGCGCCACGCCGGGTACTGGGGCAAAGCAAAGCCGAGGCCATCGAAGTGGCCGAAGCGTTGCTGGCCAAGGTCGGCATCGCTGATAAACGCCACGCCTACCCCTCCGAGCTGTCCGGCGGCCAGCAACAACGTGCCGCGATTGCGCGCACGCTGGCCATGCAGCCCAAGGTGATTCTGTTCGACGAACCGACATCGGCACTTGACCCGGAAATGGTCCAGGAAGTACTAAGTGTGATCCGCGCACTCGCTGAAGAAGGCCGCACGATGCTGCTGGTCACCCACGAGATGGGGTTTGCCCGCCAGGTGTCCACCGAAGTCGTGTTTTTGCACCAGGGTCTGATCGAAGAGCAAGGGTCGCCTGAACAGGTTTTCGATAACCCGGTTTCAGCGCGCTGCAAACAATTCATGTCCAGCAACCGCTAACGGAGCAACACGAATGCAGAACTATAAAAAGTTTCTTCTGGCCGCTGCCGCCACGCTGGTGTTCAGTGCGAACGCCTTGGCTGTGGATAAGTACAAAGTCGGGATCGAAGGGGCTTACCCTCCGTTCAACTCCAAAGACCAAAGCGGCAAGATCGTCGGATTTGACAAAGATATTGCCGACGCGCTGTGTGCAAAAATGAAGGCCGAGTGCGAGGTGGTGACCTCGGACTGGGATGGCATCATTCCTGCCCTGAATGCCAAAAAGTTCGACTTCATCGTTTCGTCGCTGTCGATCACCGACGAACGCAAAAACGCTGTGGATTTCACCGACCCGTACTACTCCAACAAGCAGCAGTTCGTGGCAAAAAAGGGTGTCGAGTTCAAAACTGACATCGACTCGCTCAAAAGCAAACAACTCGGCACCCAGCGTGCGACACAGGCCGCGACCTGGCTGGAAGACAACATCGGCGGCGACATCTCGCTCTATGACACCCAGGAAAACGCTTACCTCGACCTGTCCTCTGGCCGGGTAGATGGGCTGCTGGCCGATAAGTACGCGATTTATGGCTGGTTGAAAGATGACCCGGCAGGCAAAGACTATGAGTTCAAAGGCGAGCCGATCAACGAAGACGACAAAGTCGGCATTGCGCTGCGCAAAGGCGAAACCGACCTGCGCACCAAGTTGAACCTTGCCCTCAAAGAAATCAAAGAAGACGGCACCTACAAGAAGATCAACAACAAGTATTTCCCATTCAGCATTGAATGACCTGCCTGACCGGCGCGCCGCAAGGCTGCGCCGGTCCCTAGCAAAGCCTGCCTATTTATGACTATCGACTTATACGGATTCGGCCCGGCGCTTGCCGCTGGCGCGCTGATGACCGTCAAACTGGCACTCACGGCGCTGTGCCTGGGCCTGGTGCTGGGTTTGCTCGGCGCATTGGCCAAAACCTCCCCATACAAGCCTGTTCGCTGGCTGGGCGGCACATATTCGACGCTGGTACGCGGCGTGCCAGAGCTCTTGTGGGTGCTGCTGATTTATTTCGGCAGCGTGAATGCCGTGCGCGCGCTGGGCGAGTTCATCGGCATGCCCGACCTGACCCTCAGCGCCTTCGCGGCAGGTGTCATCGCGTTGGGCCTGTGCTTCGGCGCGTATGCCACTGAAGTGTTTCGCGGCGCCATTCTGGCCATCCCGAAAGGCCACCGCGAGGCGGGTCTGGCGCTGGGTTTGACCAAACCACGGATTTTCACCCGGCTGGTCTTGCCGCAAATGTGGCGGATCGCCCTGCCCGGACTGGGCAACCTGTTCATGATCCTGATGAAAGACACTGCGCTGGTGTCGGTGATCGGCCTGGAAGAAATCATGCGTCAGGCTCAAAACGCCGTGACCTTCGCCAAACATCCGTTCACCTTCTACATGGTGGCTGCAGTGATGTACCTGGGCCTGACGGTTCTGGCCATGGGTACGATGCATGTGCTTGAAAAACGCGCAGCGCGCGGCTTTGTGAGGAGAACGTAATGATCTGGGAACTCTTCATCAAGTGGCTGCCCAAGCTGATTCAGGGCGCGACCCTGACCCTCGAATTGACCGCACTGTCGGTCATCGCCGGGCTGATCGTCGCCATCCCGCTGGGCATCGCCCGTTCGTCCAAGCTGTGGTACGTGCGCTCGCTGCCTTACGCGTACATCTTTTTCTTCCGCGGCACGCCACTGCTGATCCAGCTGTTTCTGGTGTATTACGGCCTCGGGCAGTTTGAAGCCGTGCGCGACAGTGTGTTGTGGCCATACCTGCGCAGCCCGTTCTGGTGCGCGATCATCACCATGACCCTGCACACGGCGGCGTACATTGCCGAGATCCTGCGGGGCGCGATTCAGGCCATCCCGCCGGGTGAAATCGAAGCTGCCCGTGCGTTGGGCATGTCGCGTTTCAAGACCCTGATCCACATTGTCCTGCCCCGCGCCGCACGCATCGGCCTGCCTGCCTACAGCAACGAAGTGATCCTGATGCTCAAGGCCAGTTCGCTGGCGAGTACCGTGACCCTGCTGGAACTGACCGGCATGACCCGCACCATCATTGCTCGCACGTACCAGACGGTGGACATGTTCCTGATTGCCGGTGTGATCTATCTGGTGATGTCGTTTGTGCTGATTCAGGGTTTCAAACTGCTGGAGCGCTGGTTGCGCGTCGATGCCTGCCAGGGCCGTTAAGCCGGACGTGTTGCGGGGTGAGTCGTTGCTCGCCCGCTTCCGCGCACTGGACACCTTCCTCAGCCAACATCAACACCTGTGGCGCCCGCGTCCATTCACGCAACTGAATCTGCCGTGGGAAGCGCAACACCCCGAACTGGCGCAGTGGCTGCGCCAGCGTTCGTTACAGGACGCCGAAGACAGCCACAACCAACCTCACGCGTTGCCCGCCCCCGCGCCGTTCCCGGTGCTGGCTGCGATGTCGCACGCCTTGAGCGCCGTCACGTCCTTGCCGACGCAGGCGTTCAGGCCAGCATTGCCGCGTTTGCAGGTCGACGTGCCAGGGCGTAAATGGCAGCAAATCGACGCCTTCGCCCAGTGCCTGACGTTTCAAAACGCCCCCACTCATTGGCTGGACTGGTGCGCAGGTAAAGGCCATTTGGGCCGCCGTCTGCTCAGCTCAGGGCAGCAATTGACGTGCCTGGAATACGACCCGGCGCTGATTGAGTCCGGGCACTTGCTCAGCCAGCGTCACCACCTCGATGCCCGCCACGTGCAACAAGACGTGCTCACGGCCGAGGCCGCCGCACAGTTGACGGCCGACATGACCCCGGTGGCGCTGCATGCCTGTGGCGACCTGCATGTGCGGCTGTTGCAACTGGCGAGCGCCGCAGGCTGTGGACAACTGGCGCTTTCACCCTGCTGTTACAACCGCATCAGCACCCCCAGCTATCAACCGTTATCCACAGCCGCCCGCGCTTCGACCCTGTTGCTGTCCCGGGAAGACTTGAGCCTGCCCCTGAGCGAGACCGTTACCGCAGGCAGCCGCGTACGCCGCCAGCGTGATGAGTCGATGGCGCGGCGTTTGGGGTTTGATTTGTGGCAGCGTCAGGCGCGGCAATGTGACGAGTACTTATCCACACCGTCATTGCCGAGCACGTGGCTGAGCAAGCCATTTTCTGTGTATTGCGAGGCGTTGGCGGCGCTGAAAAACTTATCCACAACCGGCGTCGAAGACTGGACTGCACTGGAAAAGGCGGGATGGCAGCGGCTGGCACAGGTACGCAACCTGGAATTGGTGCGCGGCTTATTTAGGCGCCCGCTGGAGTTGTGGCTGGTGCTGGACCGGGCGTTGTTCTTGAGTGAGCGCGGCTATGACGTGCAACTGGGCGCATTCTGCGACAGCCACCTCACCCCGCGTAACCTGATGCTGCTGGCGCAGCGCTGTGGATAACTGACGCCAGCAAGGGGCCTGCCTTTAGGGCTACAAGGCCTAGGAGCCGCGGTAAGTCGAGAAGCCGTACGGGCTCAGCAGCAGCGGGATGTGGTAGTGCTGATCGACGTTTTTCACGTCGAAAATCACCGGAATCTCAGGGAAGAAGGTGTCACGTCCGGCTTTTTTGAAGTAGTCGCCGGTCTTGAACACGACGCGGTACTCGCCGGTTTCGATGGCTTTTTTGGCCGGGAACAGCTCGCTGATACGCCCTTGTTCGTTGGTCACGCCTTGCGCCAGCGGCTTCCAGCTTTCACCAACGTGCTGCTCCAGCGTCACGTTGACACCCGGCGACGGCAAGCCGTTCTCGAGGTTCAACACATGCACGCTCAAAGGGTTGCCTGCGGCCAGTGCCAGGCTGGACACCGCGCTGAGGCTCAAAGCGGCCATCGTCATACGTAAAGATTTCATCGGTCATCCTCCAATTAATAACAATTAACGCTCAATCGTCAGGCCAACGGCGTGAGCGGCTTTGATTGCACACGCCTCGTCCTGCTCGGCCCCACCGGCACCGGCCACGCCCAACGCTCCTACCAGTTCATTGCCGGCAAACAGCGGGACACCGCCGCCCAACAGCAGCAACTCCGGGATGGAATTGAGGTTAGAGGCTTCGGGGTTGGTGCGCGCCCGCTCGGCAAACAGCCGGGTCGGGGTTTTGGTGGACAGCGCGGTGTAGGCTTTGCGCTGGCTGGCCAATAAGTTGTGCGGCCCGACACTTTCAGGTCGCATGGTCACCAGTGCGTTACCACCCCGGTCCAGCACGCTGAAAGCGCCGGTGCAGTGCGCGAGGGTGGCATCGGCCAATTGCCGCGCCGTGGTCAGATCCAGCTCCGCATGCCGCGGCAATGCAGGGGCGGCCTGAGCGTTGAGGGCGACGACCATGGCAGCGCCTGACAGCAGGGTTTTCAGCATCATTGGGCTTGCTCCTGAATGAATGACACCACCTTACCCGGCGCTGTTCGTCAGAACCCCGTCAGTTGGATTACAAGTTTGTAATAGGCAACACTCGCGAAGGCGCCTAGCCTGTGCAGACGATTGATCGAGGTGTGCGATGCGTTTGTTAGTGGTGGAAGACGAAGCCAAGACTGCGGATTTTCTGGCCAAGGGCCTGAAAGAATCAGGCTTTGCAGTGGATGTGGCGTTGAACGGGCTGGACGGGCGTTACTTTATCGAGCAGCAGGAATACGACCTGGTGATTCTTGATGTGATGTTGCCGGGGCTCAATGGCTGGCAGTTGCTGCAATTGATCCGCCAGCGTGGCGCCACACCGGTGTTGTTCCTGACGGCCAAAGACGCCATCGAGGATCGCGTGCGCGGTCTTGAGCTGGGCGCCGACGACTATCTGCTCAAGCCCTTCGCCTTCGCTGAACTGCTGGCACGGGTGCGCACCCTGTTGCGCCGTGGTCCGATGCGTGAAGCCGAGTCCTATACCATCGCTGACCTTGAAATCGACGTATTGCGCCGTCGCGTCAGCCGGGGCGGCCAGCGCATCAGCCTGACCAACAAAGAATTCGCGCTGTTGCATTTACTGGCCAGCCGTCAGGGCGAAGTGCTGTCACGGACCCTGATCGCTTCGCAGGTCTGGAACCTCAACTTCGACAGCGACACCAACATGGTCGAAGTCGCTGTGCGCCGATTGCGCTCCAAGGTCGACGATCCCTACATGCCAAAACTTATCCACACCGTGCGCGGCGTCGGTTATCAACTGGAAGCGCCCGATGAGTAAATCCATCGCCTGGCGACTGGCGCTGGCGATTGCATTGACCTGTGCGCTGGTGCTGAGTGTGATCGGGGTGTTTCTGTATCGCTCGCTGGCGTCGGAACTGGCGCTACGGGACGATCAGGCCCTGCTCGGGCGACTCGAACAGATGCGCGCCTTGCTCCACGACAGTGACAGCCTCGAAGCCCTGCAAGCACGCCCGCGCCTGTACCAGAACATGCTGGGCAATCAGGACAGCGTGCTGCTGGTAAAACGTCAGGATGGCGGGCAAGTCATCGCCATCAACCCGCATCGACAAGCCCTGCCCACGCTGCCGCCCATCGCCAAAGACCGTGCGCCACAGCGGGCCGACATCCAGACCCTGGATGCCACCGTGCTGTTGGCGGGCATGGCGCAAGGGCCTGCGGGCGAAACCTTGAGCGTGATGGTGGGTAAACGCCTGGAAGAGCGCGAGCACATCCTCGCCCGCTATCGCCTGAACTTGTACGTCGCCATCGGGCTGGGCACGTTGCTGGCCTTTGCTCTGGGCGGCCTGCTGTTGCGCCGTGGCCTGAAACCGTTGCACACACTGGCGCAGGCCATGCGCGGCATCAACCCGCGCAGCCTAGACCAGCGCATGGCTGTGGATAACGTACCCACCGAACTCAAAGAACCCGTGCAGGCGCTCAATGCCATGCTGGCGCGACTGGAAGACAGCTTTGAGCGACTGTCCCAGTTCTCGGCTGATCTGGCCCATGAGATCCGCACCCCCCTGCACAACCTGCTGGGCAGCAACAGCCTGGCGCTGAACCAGTCGCGCAGCCCGGCGGAATATCAGGAAGTGCTGGCCTCGAACATCGAAGAGTACGAACGCCTGAACCGCATGGCCGAAAACCTGATGTTCCTCGCCCGCGCCGAACACGGGCAACGTCCGTTGCACCTTCACCCGTTGAATCTGCGGGACGTGGGCGAAGAGCTGTGCGATTACTTCGATGCCCTGGCCGAGGACCGTCAACTGCGCCTGGACAACCAGCTCCACGGGATGCTGACGGCGGATCTGCACTTGCTACAACGGGCCTTGAGCAATCTGATGGCCAATGCCGTGCGCCATGCCGAGCCGGGTTCAACCGTCAGCTTGCTGCGACGGGATGAACCGGGTTATTGCTGGATCGGCGTACACAACACCGGGCCGACCATCGAACCGCAGCACTTGAACAAATTATTCGACCGTTTCTACCGGATCGACCCGTCGCGAGCAGAACCGGGGGACTCGGGTGGTTTGGGGCTGGCGATCGTGCGCTCGATCATGCGCTTGCACGACGGCGAAGTCCGGGTCAGCAGCGACGACAGCGGGACGTTATTTGAGTTGGGATTTACCAACGCGTAATGCCCAAATTTGCTGATCTTTTGGGGCCATGCGAGCGCTTTAAAAACACCCGCAACCCCGATGGCGCCAGCGTTGCAGCAGATTCCGTGAAAATAGTCTGATATCAGGGGTTTACAAGCCAAAACATCCCGGTATACTCGTCGCCCATAACGCCGGTATAGCTCAGTTGGTAGAGCAACTGACTTGTAATCAGTAGGTCCCGAGTTCGACTCTTGGTGCCGGCACCATACTAAACACCGAAAGAGGCTCACCGCAAGGTGGGCCTTTTTTGTTTGTGCCGAAAAAAGTCCCGGAACTCATTCCGTGCTTCCCCCTCTGTCGTCGATGCCGAGCGCTTCATCAACGGTCGCCTGCCCTCTCAAACCCTCAGTGAAGGGTCGACATCATCCACTAGTGTTAATTAGCCATCATCTCCTTTAATATCGCCGCGCTTTTGCGTGCATGGCGCTTAGCCATCATTCGCTTTGAAAAAGCACATGCACGGAAGCGCCTGGATTATCAGCCGATGTTTAAGGAAGAATTTGTGTCCTCTGTTCTATTCCGTAAAAGCCTGCTTGCCCTCGCCATCACTGCCTGTGCCCTGCCTGTTCAAGCGCAAACGCTGCAACTGACCGATGCTGGCATGACCCTTGAACGCCAGCAGTTCAGCGAAAACGTCGAAATCACCGGGTCGATGAACCACTCTCAAGAGGGCGTCGAGGCGCTTCATATCCTAGGTTCCGACTTCGCCAAAGACCTGGTCTTCAACGCCACCATTACCTCAACCCATAGCTCGGGTGGCGGCATCGACATGGACAGTTGGTACAACCCCAACCCGTCGAACGGTGACGTGATGTGGGCCAACAATACGATCGGCGGCAACCTGATCAATAAAGGCAGTGTCAGCTCCCAAGGCAATGGCGCAACCGCGTGGTTGATTGATCCGGCCGTGGTGGGCGGTGATGTCATCAACGAAGGGTTGTTGAGCGCTAAAGGCGAACCGGATGTGGGCGAGGACGACCGTGACGTCTCACGGGCTGCGTATATTTCTGGCTCGACGCATATCAACGGTGATTTCAAAAACACCGCCTCGGGCAAGATCATCGCCGAAGGCACAGGCGCCAAAGCCTTTCAGATGGAAGGCGGGCAACTGGATGGCCGTCTTATCAACAACGGGCTGATTCACGTCACCGGCGAAGGCAGCACTGCCATCGATGTGACCAGTTCCGAACGTTGGAACGGCGTGAGTAACATCAATGACCGCGCTGATGTGCGCGGCATCGAGAACAACGACACTATCATTGCCACCGGCGAAGATGCTGAAGGCATCCGTGCCGACGGTGTCAGTTTCGCCAGCGAGCAAGCCCACATCGTCAACAACGGCGTGATTCAGGCACAAGATGCCGCCATTGTAATCGGCGGTTTTGATATCGATGGCGTCAATCAGGGCGGCGCGCTGAACGTGGTCAACAACGGCACCCTCTTGTCTCAAGACGAAGCGGTAGATGCCTCGGAAAGCGACGGCCGTGTTTACCTGACACTGGGCGACGGCAGCAAGACCACCGGTAACCTGATCGACCTGAGCATGATCGAAGTGACCGGTAACGCTGCGTTCACAGGCACCGACACCACGGCAGACGGCGCCAACATCCGCATGAAAAATAATGGCTGGGTGGATGTCGGCAGCACGTCGTCGCCCGCGCACCTGGACCTCGGCCTGCCCCACACCACGCTGGATGGCAACCTGTACGTGGCCGGTAATTCGTCGCTGGGGCTGAACCTGAGCGCTGCCACCTATGCCCGCCGCCCTGTGCTGGCCGTCAGCGGCACAGCCGAATTCGGCAAAGGTTCGCAGATTCAGCTGGCCGCCAAAGGCAACGACTTCCGCACAGAGGGCACCACTTACACATTGGTGCAAGCCAACGAGCTGCAAGACAACGGGCTGAGCGTCACCAGCAGCTCGTCGCTGCTGAATGTCGACAGCTACGTGGTTGAGAACAATCAGATCGTAAGCAAGGTCACTGCCAAAGGCGCGGCTGAAGTCGGCAATGTGATCGCTGACATCGGCGGCTCGCATAACGCACAACAGGCTGGCGCGGCGTTCACCGAAGTCACCCGCCAATTGGCACAGCTCAGCCCGCAAGACCCGCTGTTTCAGCACTACGTCAACGCTTCCAACAACCCTGAAGCGCTGAAAAAACTGGCAGAACAACTGGCGCCAGATGTGAACGGCGGCGCCACCCAGGCGGCGACCACCAGCCAAACCTTGATCAGTAACGTGACGGGCAACCGTACCGGCGGCGGACGCGGCCTGTCGTCTGGCGACACGCTCAAAGAGACCGGCGTATGGGTGCAAACCCTGTACAGCGATGCCAATCAGGACATGCGCGATGGCGTGGCCGGGTTTAATGCGTACAGCCGCGGGATCGCGGTCGGCGCAGACGGCAAGCTCAACGATCAGCTGACGCTGGGTCTGGCGTACAGCTACTTGAACACCGATGTGAACGGCAAAGCGGGCAGCAAAACCGAAGTCGACAGCCATGCATTCACCCTGTACGGCGGTTTTGAGCAAGGCAATTACTTCGTTGACGCGGCGCTGACCTACGGCATGAACGACAACGACAGCCAGCGCAGCATCGGTAACACCAAGGCCAAAGCCGACTACGACAGCAACCTGTTCGGCGTGAACCTGGTGGGCGGTTACACCTACCACATCACGCCCGACCTGCTGATCGAGCCACGCATCGCTGCGCGCTACAGCCTGGTAGATATCGACGGCTACCGCGAAAAAGGCTCGTCGGCTGCATTGAAGGTCAAGGATCAACGCTACGAAGTGGCAGAACTGGGCGCAGGCTTTCGCGTAGCTGCCAGCTACCCGCTGGGCCAGGGCACACTGACGCCGCAAGCCAAGTTGATGGCGTTCCACGATTTTGCCGCGGATGAAGCCAGCAGCACCTCGACCTTCACCCTCGGTAATACGCCGTTCGTGACCAGCGGTGCCAACGCCGTGCGCAACAGCTATGAAGCCGGTGTAGGCGCCGATTACCGCCTGGGTGCCGTGACGCTGGGCCTGAGTTACGACTATGTCGGCAAATCAGGTTTCGACGCCGATACCTTCTCGGCCAAAGTGCGTTACGACTTCTGATGAAGCCTTCAGGCCCCAACCCGCGCTCGCGGGTGGGTGTCTGGCCGTTGGGCATGGCGTTGTTGTTTAGCGCCCTGCTCGGCGGTTGTCAGACGCCACTTCAGGCGTTGCAGGAACAGGCATCACGCCAGCAGCAACGGCTTGATGTTATCCACACCCCGAATTTTCCCTTGATGCTGGCCCTGCCCTCGCCAGCGCCCGTTTCGTCGCGCATTCGCGTGTACCTGGAAGGCGACGGCCATGCGTGGGCGACGCCCCGTCAGCCAAGCCTGGACCCCAGCCCTCACGACTTGATGATGGCACGCCTTGCATTCAGCGATCCCGTGCCGAGTGTGTACCTGGCGCGTCCGTGTCAGTTTGTCAGCGCCCGCGCATGCACCCCACTGATGTGGACGGATCGGCGTTTCAGCCCCGAGGTGTTGTCGAGCCTCGATCAGGCGCTGGATCAGATCAAGGCACGGCTGGGCAATCAGGACTTTGAGTTGGTGGGGTATTCGGGCGGCGCTGCGTTAGCGTTGCTGCTGGCCAGCCAGCGCGAGGATGTGGCGCAGGTGCAGACGCTGGCCGGGAACCTCAGCCCGCGTCAGTGGGTGGCGCTGCAACAGCTCAGCCCGCTGACCGGATCGCTTGAGCCACTGGACAGGCGCCAGCGTTTGACCCGGATCGTCCAGCGGCATTTTGTGGGCAGCGATGATCGAATCGTGCCGCCCGGGCTGCTCGTTCGCTACCGTCACGCGCTGGGCGCTGCACGCTGCCTGCAATCGGTTGTGGTGCCCGGCGCCAGCCACGGCAGCGGTCTGGAACAGGCCTGGCGCCAGTGGCGCGATCAACCGATTCTCTGTCAGCCCTGAAAACCAAAACGCCCCGACCGGTGATCCGGCTCGGGGCGTTTTTCGTTCAGCGGTTCGGCCTGCAGCGCAGGCCGGCGGCATCAGAATACGTTGATCGGGTAATCAACGAAGATGCGCAGCTCGTTACCTTCTTTGTTGTACTGGTCGGCGTTGTTCGACACGCGCAACCATGAGCCGCGTACACGCACGCTCAGGTCTTTGACCGGGCCGCTTTGCACGACGTACTTGGCCTGGTTGTAGATTTCGCGCTCGGTGCCACGGCCACGGTCGGAACCGTCGTCGATGTTGCTGCCGCGCACGTAAGCGATGTTGTAGGTCAGACCCGGAATGCCCACAGCGCCGAAGTCGAAGCCATAACCCAACTGCCACGAACGCTCGTCTTTGGCGTTGAAGTCGGACCAGTAGGAGTTGGCCAGCAAGATGGTGTTGCCGCCGTCGCCCACGCCGCCTGCGTTGCGGTAGCCGCCGTAGGGGTAGCCGATTTCGCCGGTGCTTTGCTGGTACGCCAAGATCAACGAGTGAGCGCCGAACGCGTAGGTGGTCGCCAGGCTCCAGATTTTGTTGTCCTGACCGTCGACTTCCAGCACATCGCGCGCGTAATCGGAGTTGACGTGGGTGCGGTAGCCGTTGAAGTCAAACGTCAGCGACTGTTTGTCTTGCAGCGGCAGCACGTAGGTCATGCCCAGATATTGCTTGCGCAGCACGTCTTCCATGTCGGAGGCGTACAACGAGGCGGAGAAGTTATCGGTGAACTTGTAGCTACCGCCGAACACGTTGATGCTTTTCAGGTCGCCGCTGTCACGGGCGTCGGCGCTTTTACGCGACTCGGCGGTGAAGCGACCGACGTTGAGTTCCAGGCCGTCGATTTCTTTGGAGGTCAACAACGTACCGGTGAAGCTTTCTGGCATCAGACGCGAGTTGTCGTACATCAGCACCGGCAAGGCAGGCATCTGGTCGCCGTACTTGAGTACGGTGTTGGAGACGCGGAACTTCACCGCAGCGCCGGCCTTGGCAATGTCTTTGGCCGCTTTGCCGCTATCGCCAACCTTGAAGAAATCGATACCGCCAGCGCCACTGAGGTTACCCTCGCTGCCCAGACGCAGTGCGTAAATGCCGAAAGCGTCCACACCCACACCCACGGTGCCTTGGGTGAAGCCGGAGGTGAAGGTGCCCAGGAAGCCTTGGCCCCACTCGGCTTTGCGGTCTACGCCGTTTTTGTAGTCGCGGCTAATGTAGGCGTTGCGCGCCAGCACATTCAGATGGCTGTCTTCTACAAAACCTTTTGCGTCAGCTTGATCGTTAGCCATGGCCTGGGTAGCACTGAGTACGCCCAACGCGAGAAGACCTATCCGTTTGTTCAACATATTATTTTCCTTATTGCTGGATAAAGGCGCGCTGTGGGTTTCAAGCTGAAACATTGAGTGGTGGTTGCTTCACATAAACAAAAAAGGCCGGCACAAAGACACAATGCTGGCCTTTCGAAGAGTTGGTGTATGGCTTATAGCCACAGGCGTTGGCAGGAATCCTATCCGCCGTTACATCCGGGTGTCAATTTGATGAAACTTCCATCGCCGTTGAATGTCAGGCGATCCATTGCCACCACGCCCGGTATTACTCCGCACACCCATCCAGACCGCAGGCTGGCGCCGAGTTGGAAGGCTTATGGGCACCAGTAGCGGCCAGTTGTCGCAGCCATTGGGCGAAGGCCTGCGGGTTGCCCAGCCAAGGGCTTATATCCACAACCTGATACAGCCTCTCACGCTCAAGCACCAATGTCGGAAACCCTTGGCCGCCCACATCGGCCAGTAACCTGCGACTGGCTTTGAAGTGCGCGCGCGTGACCTCGCCGTTGCACGCGTCATACGCCGCGAGAAACGCATGCACATCCAGGCCCATTTGCGCCGCCACGGCCATCAGCACGTCTTCATCTGCAATCCGGCGCCCTTCGACATAGTGAGCAATCTGCAAACGCCCCAGCAGGTCAAGACCGCGCCCGGCCAATTGCTCGGCGGCCAAGACAGCCGTGGTGGGCGGCGCAGAATCGAAGACCGCGCTGGTGTCGCGCAACAAGCCATCGAAGTAGGCGTCGCCAAACACCTGCCCGGTGTGCTCGGCAATGCGTTTGTCATGGGGCATTACATAGTCACGCAACTGCGCGGACACCGGACGCCGATGACTGTCGATCATCATTCCGCCGCTGTGGGCGACCACCGGCAAAATGGCACGGGCAGCGTCAATCAATGGCTTGGCGCCGTAGCACCATCCGCACAGGGGGTCGTAGATGTAGTGCAAGGTCGTAGCAGCGGTCATGAACAGTCTCAAGCGAGGTAAACATCAGGTGGCAAGCCTAGCGCCGAGACGTGCCCTGAAAAAACGCTGAAAGGGTGCTTAGTGTATTTCGTGAATCGTTCAGATCCAGTGTTTACTACGGGTTAATCGATACAGCAACATTCAGACACAAACTTTCCGCTGAAGCAACTGGTAATGATAAACAGATACCAACAAGAACCATTATCATCCGCGACCTAGAAAATAATACTCGCTTTAACCTTCACGGAAGTTTCTCAACCATGCGTTCCCTCTGCCGCTTTACGCCCTTTAAATTGGGGCTGTGTGCATGCCTGTACGTCGGATTCAGTAGCGCTGCCACCACCCTTCCCGAAACCTCGGTCAATGCCACCGAAACCGACCTCGATGACCCGCGGGTCAAAGAGGTCACGACCGCGACCCGTACCTCAACACCCCCGCGGTATGTGCCGCAAGCCATTGATTCGGTCAAAACCAGCAACCTGATGGATTACGGCATCAACACGCTGGGCCAGGCCTTGAGCGGCATTCCCAACGTCAGCAGCACGGCGGACACCCGCTTCGACAGCTTGCGCATTCGCGGCTTTGACGCCAGTAACGACTTTTACCTCGATGGCATTCGCGACGACAGCCAGTACGTGCGCGACTTGCACAACATTGAACGCATCGAAGTGCTCAAAGGTCCGGCCGCCGTGCTGTATGGCCGCGGCAGTCAGGGCGGGATCGTCAACCGCATCAGCAAAATGCCTCAATACGGGCGCCCGTCCAGCATTCAGGCGCAAGGAGGCACAGACGATTTTCGCAGCCTGTATGCCGACCTCAGCGCCGACCCGAGCGACACCCTCAGCCTGCGCTTGAACATGGGTAACGAAGACAAAAACAGCTTCCGCGATCATGTCAGCGGCAACCGCCAACTGTTTGCGCCGTCGATGAGCTGGCAAATCACCCCGGACCTCAATTGGTTGGTGCAGTACGAATACAGTCGCTACAACCGCACCCCGGATCGCGGGATCCCGAGTGTTGACGGACGGCCTGCCGATGTCAGCCGGGGTACTTCGTATGGCGGGCAGAACGACTTCATCGACGACAAGACCCAAAACCTGCGTTCACGGCTCACCTATGAATTGAACGGGAACTGGCAACTGCGCCACACCCTGGGCATTTTCACGCTCGACAGCCAGTTCGAGAACACCTACCTGACCGGCTACGACGCCAAGACCCGCAAGGTGAACCGCCAGAGCTGGCAGCAAGACATGACCACCCGCAACGTCTTCAACAACCTCGAATTGGAAGGTGTGTTTGATACGTTCGGGTTGGAACACCGCCTCCTGACCGGTCTGGAGCTGGGCAGTCAGCGCCGTGACCCCAAGCTTTACAGTGCCAAGGGCGTGCCCGGCGTGGACCTGTACAACCCGGATCGCCGCCTTCGCCCGACAGGCCCGATGGCGCTGTCCAGTGACAACCACACTGAAGTCGAAAGTCAGGGCCTGTATGTACAGGACCAGGTCCGCCTCAACGACCAATGGCAGGTACTGGCCGGTTTGCGCCATGACCGGTTTGAAGTCGACACCACCAGCAACCTGAAAAGCATTTCGCAAACCCGTAACAGTCACGGCACCAGCCCGCGCCTTGGGGTGGTGTGGACGCCGCTGGAAACCCACGCGTTCTATGCTTCGTGGACCAAAACCTTCTCCCCGGTGGGCGGCGGTTTGATCGGCATCACGCCGGGTGCATCGGGCAACACCAATGACCTGAGCCCCGAGCTGACCAAGCAAAAAGAAATCGGCGTGAAAAGTGACTGGCTGAACGAGCGGCTGAGTACCACGCTGGCGGTCTACGAACTGGCGCTTTACAACCGCCGCACCAAAGACCCGGAAAACCCGGAAATCACGTTGCTGTCAGGCTTGCAGCGTTCGCGGGGCATCGAGCTGACGGCCAGCGGCAAATTGGGCGGCAACTGGTACATGCGCGGGGGTGTCGGCGTGCAGGACGCCACCGTGGTCAAGGACAACAACGGCTTTGAAGGCAAGCGCATCAATGGTGTGGCCAAGCGCAACGGCAGTCTGTTCCTGACCTGGAAACCGGAAATGGGCTGGTACGCTGAAACAGGTCTGACGCTGGTGGGGCAGCGCTATGCCGATAACCAGAACACTGTAGTGCTACCGGGTTATGGCCGTTGGGATGCATTGGCGGGATATCGGGAAAAAGATTGGGAGGTCAGCGGCGCGTTGACCAACCTCACTGACCGCGACTATTACGCGTCCGCCACCAGCGGTTCGCAAATCATGCCCGGCGAACCCCGCAGCTTGGTGGTGACTGGCAAATACAGCTTCTAAACGTTGAACCTGTAACCGTGGCGAGTAACGCGGGGTTGCCTGGGGCATCGCCTTCGCGGTCTCGTGCCTCGCCAGCGGCGACAGTCAACGTTTCAACTCATCAACACACCCGACAGGGCCTCCAGTTCTGCCTCGCTGAACAACCCGGCCGGGTAGCGTTCGCGAAGAAGTTGATAGGTAGACTGGCCTGGCTGGTTGCAGGGTCCTTTGCGTTTAAACCAATTGGCCAGAACGACAAGCGACTCGTGACTCACAGGTTGTGGTCGCGAACCCCGCTCGCAAAATACGTTCATGACAGCGCTCTCCAGGTACTTGAGCGGCAAATGTACTCAAGGTGTGTGACAGAACATCGCCGCGAGTAGCGCGACATGCCCGGCATGGCTCCCTTTCAAGATTTTTAACAAACTCTTTTACAAAATTTATACGCGTAATTACGGACTCATTTTTTGACCTGAAACAAAAAACCCGCCGTTATTGCAAACGGCGGGCTTTTTATTCATTCAACAAAGCTACAAGGCGTCTGGATCAGGCCTTGTGGGGCGCTGGCTGTTGTTGCGTCAGGCAGTGAATATTGCCGCCACCCAACAACAACTCGCGACCCGGCACCATCACCACTTCGTGTTGCGGGAAGAGGTCTTGCAGGATGGCCTTGGCCTGGGCGTCCATCGGGTCATCGAAGCTTGGCGCAATGATGCCGCCGTTGACGATCAAAAAGTTCACATAAGAACCGGCCAGTCGCTGCGACGGGTGGCGGTCCTGGCTGCCCACCACTTTGTCGACGCCATCGCACTCTTCCTGGGTGGCATACAGTGGCCCCGGAATCGGCATTTTATGCACCACGAATGGGCGGCCCTTAGCGTCGGTGCTGGTCAACAGCACATTCATCGCCGCGTGGCAGCGCACATAGTTCGGATCGCGCTCGTCGTCGGTCCAGGCCAGCAACACTTCACCGGGGCGCACGTAACAGCAGAAGTTATCCACATGGCCGTCGGTTTCGTCGTTGAACAGACCGTCCGGCAGCCAGATGATTTTGCTCACTGCCAAATTGGCGCGCAGCACGTCTTCGATTTCTTCGCGGGACAAATGCGGGTTGCGGTTGCGATTGAGCAGGCACTCGGCCGTGGTAATCAGCGTGCCTTCGCCATCGACATGAATCGAGCCGCCCTCGAGCACGAAACGCTCGGTGTAATAACGCGGGCACCGCTCGATTTCCAGCACCTTGCTGCCCACCTGCTGGTCGCGGTTCCACGGCGCATACAGACCGCCTTCAAAACCGCCCCATGCGTTGAAATCCCAGTTCACGCCGCGCACTTCGCCGCTGTCGTTAATGACGAAGGTCGGCCCGCTGTCACGCACCCAGGCGTCATCGCTGGACATCTCGACCACACGAATATTCGGCACATCCAAGCGGGCACGGGCATTTTCGTACTGACCGGCCGACACACAGACCGTCACCGGCTCAAAGCGCGCAATGGCCTTGGCCACAGCGGCGTGCGCGGCCTGAGCGGGCTTGCCACCCAAACGCCAGTTGTCCGGGCGCTCGGGCCAGATCATCCAGGTTTGGGTGTGCGGCGCCCATTCGGCCGGCATGTAAAAACCGTCTGCGCGGGGCGAACTGTGCAAAAGAGTGGTCATTGAAATCAGGGCTCCAAAAATCCGTCGAGGTTGGGTTGAGCCAGCGCACGGCCCGCCATCACAGAACAGTGGACGTCCGGTGGGGCGGACGTCAACACGCAGCCCTCTTATAGCCGACAAATATCTACTTTTAAAACGTTTTCAGAGGATCGGTACGTTTAAATTGGTTTTTAGGTCGATATATATCGATAAATTCAGGATAAATGCCTTAACCCTTTGCCTCATTCATTCCCTCACCTGCTCAGTAGCACTTGCACCGCTCCGCGCATCCCCACAAGCTATGCGCCAATTGTTTGTACACCGTCAGGGAATAAGGGATATCCACATGCGCATTTTAGTTACCGGCGGCGCCGGTTTTATTGGTTCAGCTCTGATCCGTCACCTGATCCAGAACACCGGGCACGAGGTCCTCAACCTCGACAAACTGACCTACGCCGGCAACCTTGAATCGCTGCACAGCATTGCCACCAACACCCGCTACGAGTTCGTGCAGGCCGATATCGTCGACCAGGCCACCGTCAGCGCTGTAATTGAGCGCTTCCAGCCGGAGGCGATCATGCACCTGGCGGCCGAATCCCACGTTGACCGTTCCATCGACGGCCCGTCGGACTTCATCCAGACCAACATCGTTGGCACCTACAGCCTGCTGGAAGCCACGCGCGCTTATTGGCTCACGCTTGAAGAACCGGCGAAAAGTGCGTTCCGTTTCCACCACATTTCCACTGACGAAGTGTATGGCGACCTGCATGGCGTGGATGACCTGTTCACTGAAACCACTCCGTATGCGCCAAGCTCGCCGTACTCGGCCAGCAAGGCCGCTTCGGACCACTTGGTCCGCGCCTGGAACCGCACCTACGGCTTGCCGGTGTTGCTGACCAACTGCTCGAACAACTACGGGCCGTTCCATTTCCCGGAAAAACTGATCCCGCTGGTGATCCTCAATGCACTGGCGGGCAAACCGCTGCCGGTCTACGGCAATGGCCTGCAAGTACGTGACTGGTTGTATGTGGAAGACCATGCCCGCGCCCTGTTGAAAGTCGTAACCGAAGGCGTGGTGGGCGAGACCTACAACATCGGCGGCCATAACGAGCAGAAGAACATCGACGTGGTGCGTGGTATCTGCACCCTGCTTGAAGAGCTGGCACCTCAGCACCCGGCTGGGGTGGCACACTTCGCAGACCTCATCACCTTCGTCAAGGACCGTCCGGGCCACGACCAGCGCTACGCCATTGACGCCAGCAAAATCGAGCGCGAGCTAGGCTGGGTGCCGGAAGAAACCTTCGAAACCGGTTTGCGCAAAACTGTGCAGTGGTACCTGGACAACCTTGAATGGTGCCAACGCGTTCAGGACGGTAGCTATCAGGGCGAGCGTCTAGGCTCTACAGAACCCAAAGACCTGATTGCATGACCATGGGCTCGCCTGAATTGAAAATTCTCATCAGCGGTAAAACCGGCCAAGTGGCCATGGAGCTGCAAAAACGTCTGGCCGATTTGGGCGAGTTGATCGTGCTGGGTCGCGATCAACTGGACCTGAGTCAGCCTGAGCAAATCCGTGCGCAGGTGCGGGCACATGCGCCTGATCTGATCATCAACGCAGCCGCCTACACGGCCGTGGACCAGGCCGAAAGCGACGTCGACGCCGCGAATGCGATCAACGCCACAGCGCCCGGTATTTTCGCTGAGGAAGCCCAGGCACTGGGCATCCCGCTGATTCATTACTCCACCGATTACGTGTTTGATGGCAGTAAAGAATCGCCCTATACCGAAGACGACCCAACCAACCCGTTGAGCGTCTATGGCCACAGCAAGTTGCTGGGTGAAAAAGCCATTGCCGCGACAGGGTGTCAGCACCTGACACTGCGCACCAGTTGGGTCTACTCCTCGCACGGTAAAAACTTCCTGCTGACCATGCAGCGCATGCTGCAAGAAAAACCGGAACTGCGCATCGTAGCGGACCAGATCGGCGCGCCTACGTGGGCGGGCACCATTGCCAACAGCACGCGGGCCTTGATTGAGCGCTGGCAAGCAGGCAACCCTGGCCCTTGGGGCGTTTACCACCTCACGGCCCATGGCCAAACATCATGGTTCGGCTTCGCCCAGGCCATCGGTGAACAGTTGCTGGCGCTGGACAAGCCATGCGCCGTGCTCGAAGCCATCCCTTCGAGCGCCTATCCAACGCCTGCCAAACGTCCGCTTAATTCACGACTTGATTGCAGTCGGCTGGCGGCTGACTGGGGCGTTACGCAGCCCGACTGGCACACGGCGCTGCGCGAGTGCATGGCCGAGCAAGGCTAAACATCGGACGCGGATAGCTAAAAACCGCAGGTATACTGCGCCGTACTCTTGCGGCGTAGTTTCAACATGATCAAAACCCCTCCCGTGCCTCGCAGACCTCGCTGGCGCAGCCTCGCATTACTGGCCTTGTGTCTGGCGCCGTTGTTGTGGCCGTTGCAGCATCTGGCCGAGCGTTATTACCGCAGTGAACTGGCCGGGCAAAATCGCCAGACCCTCGATCTCTACGTCGCCAACCTGCTGGGCACGCTGCATCGCTATGAAGTGCTGCCGCAAATCCTTGGTGAACTGCCTGCCCTGCGCGCCCTGCTGGCAGACCCGGAAAACCCGCAAATTCTCAGCCACGCCAACCAGTTGCTCAATGAAATCAGCACCCAGACAGGGGCCGAGGTCATGTACCTGATGGATGCCCACGGCGATACGCTGGCCGCCTCTAACTGGGACAAGCAAGACAGCTTTATCGGCCGCAACTTCGCCTTTCGCCCTTATTTCAGTGAGGCGATGGACGGCAAACTGGGGCGTTTCTTCGGGCTGGGCACCACCTCCGGCAAACGCGGTTATTTCTTTGCCGCGCCCGTCGTCGAGGGTGACAAGAAAATCGGCGTGCTGGTGGTCAAGGTCGACCTCGACCACACCGAGCGCCTGTGGGGGCAAACGCCGGAACAACTGATGGTCACCGACCCCAATGGCGTGGTCATTCTGACCTCGCGCCCGGAGTGGCGCTTCAGGGCCACCCGCGAACTGACACCGCAAGAGCAGCAGTCGATCTTTGCCATCCTGCCCTACCCGACCCGCGACCCGAAGCCGCTGAATCTGAACCTCAGCAATTGGTTGGTACAAACCCAGGGCATCGACGAAACCGGCTGGAGCGTCAACATCCTCGCCCCGCGCACCTTGATCGACCGCCCGGTACGCACTGTGCTGGCCATCGGTGGCGCCACGCTGCTGGTGGTGATGTTGCTGATTGGTTTGATGATGCAGCGTCGTCGTCACTACATGGAGCGCATCGCCTTTGAAGCCAAGGCCCGCCGCGAACTGGAAATGCGCGTGGCAGAGCGCACCAGCGACCTTGAAGGGCTGAACCGGCGCCTGCGCGAAGAAGTGCTGGAGCGCGAACATGCGCAACAAGAACTGGTACGTGCGCAGGACGATCTGGTGCAGGCCGGCAAGCTGTCTGCGCTAGGCACCATGTCAGCGAGCATCAGCCACGAGTTGAATCAGCCGCTGGCCGCCATCCGCAGCTACGCCGAAAATGCCGAGGTCTTGCTGGACCACCAACGCATCGACGACGCACGCGGCAATCTCAAGCTGATTAACGAGCTGACTGGGCGCATGGCGTCGATCATTGCTCACCTGCGGGCCTTTGCGCGGCGCGATCGCCATGCCCCGGAAAGCGTCGCCTTGCAACCTGCGCTGGATGACGCGCTGGCCTTACTGGCCAAACGTCGGCGCAGCATGGAAGTCGAGTTGATTCGCGACTTGCCTGCCGCCACGCTCTGGGTTGAAGCCGGAGAAACACGCCTGCGCCAAGTGCTGGGCAACCTGCTGGCCAATGCCCTCGACGCGCTGACCGAAAAAGGTCCGCCGAGGCGGTTGTGGTTGAGTGCCGAATCCACCCCGGAAGGCGTCACCGTGTGCATCCGCGACAACGGGCCGGGTTTCTGCATGGAGGCGCTGGGCCGCGCTGGCGAGCCGTTTTACACAACCAAAACCCGAACCCAGGGGCTAGGCCTGGGCCTTGCCATTTGCGACACCCTGATTCGAGCCTTTGGCGGCGAATTGCTGTTTGCCAACCACAAGGAAGGCGGCGCCTTAATTACCCTACGACTGCGCGCAGGCGCGCCGGGCGTCAGCCTGCAAGCTTCAGAGGATTCCAGGTCATGAGCCAACCCATCGACGAGAAGGTCCAGGTCATCCTGATCGATGACGACCCGCACCTGCGTCAAGCGCTGTATCAAACCCTCGACCTCGCAGGCCTGAACGTCCTGCCGCTGGCCGAAGCCACCGGCCTTGCCGGGCGCATCGAGCGCAACTGGCCGGGTGTGGTGGTCAGTGACATCCGCATGCCCGGCATGGACGGACTTGAACTGCTGGCCGAACTTCACGCCCAGGACCCCGAACTGCCGGTGTTGCTGATTACCGGCCATGGCGACGTGCCCCTCGCGGTACAAGCCATGCGCTCCGGGGCCTACGACTTTCTGGAAAAACCCTTTGCCAGCGACGCTTTGCTGGAGGGTGTGCGCCGCGCCCTGGCCTTACGCGCGCTGGTGCTGGACAACCGCAGCCTGCGCATGGCCCTGAGTGACCGCCAGCAACTGAGTACGCGGCTGGTCGGCCTCTCGCCCCCGATGTTGCGCCTGCGCGAGCAAATCGGCGCACTGGCTGCCACCAAGGCCGACGTGCTGATTCTGGGTGAGACCGGCTCCGGCAAAGAAGTGGTCGCCCGGGCGTTGCACGACTTGTCGAGCCGCCGCGACGGCCCGTTTGTGGCAATCAACGCCGGGGCGCTGGCCGAATCCGTCGTAGAAAGCGAGTTGTTCGGCCACGAGCCGGGCGCCTTCACGGGCGCGCAAAAGCGCCGGATCGGCAAGTTCGAATTTGCCAATGGCGGCACGCTGTTCCTCGACGAAATCGAAAGCATGAGCCTGGACGTGCAGGTCAAGTTACTGCGCCTGCTGCAAGAGCGCGTCGTCGAACGCCTGGGGGGGAACCAGTTGATCCCGCTGGACATCCGCGTGATTGCTGCCACCAAGGAAGACCTGCGTCAGGCCGCCGATCAGGGCCGCTTCCGCGCCGACTTGTATTACCGGCTCAACGTTGCCCCATTGCGCATCGCCCCGTTGCGCGAGCGTGGCGACGATGTACTGATGCTCTTCAAGTACTTTGCAGACGAAGCCAGTGCCCGCCACGGCCTGACCCACAACGTGTTGCAACCTGCACAACGCAGCTTGCTGCTGCGACACGCCTGGCCGGGCAACGTACGCGAACTGCAAAACGTCGCCGAGCGTTTTGCATTGGGGCTTGAGCTGGCGCTGGACAATGAGTCTGCCGATGCCCCGCCATCGTCTAGCCTTGAAGGTTCAGGCAAATTGAGCGAGCAGGTCGAGCATTTCGAGAAAAGCCTGATCATGGCCGAACTCGAACGCTCCCACAGCTCCATGCGCAGCCTGGCCGAAGCGTTGGGCGTGCCGCGCAAAACCTTGCACGACAAGCTGCGCAAGTACGGCCTGCACTTTGAAAGCGGCAGCCACGCCAACCCCGATGAACTTGAGTGATTTGACCAAAGAGGCCTGCATGAACCGCGACAGTCGTTACCTGGAATCCATCCTCCACCACGACATCCCGCTGACCCGCGAAATGGGCCTCAAAGTCCTCGGCTGGCATGACCGGCAGCTGCGCCTGCAGTTGCCGCTGAGTGCCAACATCAACCACAAGAGCACCATGTTTGGCGGCAGCCTGTACTGCGGCGCGGTATTGGCGGGCTGGGGCTGGTTGCATTTGAGGCTACGTGAAGCAGGCATTGAAGACGGGCACATCGTGATTCAGGAGGGCCATATCAGCTACCCGCTGCCGGTCACGCAGGACGCGATTGTGCTGTGCGATGCGCCGAACGAGGCAGCATGGAACACGTTTTTGAGCATGTACACACGCCATAGCCGCGCGCGCCTGACACTGCAAACCCGGGTCATCAATACGGACGGCGAAGAAGACGCCGTCCGCTTCAGCGGCCAGTATGTGTTGCATCGTTGACCCTGGAACGAGGGGCAATACCGATTAGGTACGGGCAAGCTGCAACAGCGTCTCGCGTTCAACCTTATAGACGGTGACACCAAAAGTTGGCGGGGAGACGTTGGTACCCACCTAAAGCAGACTGCTGCGAAGTCCTAAGAAGTAAACCAACTCACTATTCAAGGGGTCACCCAGTATCGCCATAGCCGCGATCGATTGATCTGGCGTTAGTTCATGCTCTCCCTCAGGGACATCACCCAGGGTGGTCCAGCCCATTGCAGCGAGTATTGCTGGCTCTAACTCTTGTGGGACGCTTTTCTTGTACTGCAAAGAGTCGTCTGGGTTGGGCTCTGGATAAAAGCCACTGATTGCAATAAATACCATGGGTGACACTCCTAATTCACTTAGGGATGCTCCGATCAACTTGTCGTGCAGCCGCGGCAAGTTGCAATTTTCCAGGCACCTACAGCGTCATTGGACGAAAAGTGACCGAAAAATCATGTACGGAGAGCTTTTTCGACCGGTTCTCCGTGTT
>NZ_JAAQWY010000019.1:0-95452 GCF_012985765.1 Pseudomonas sp. WS 5071
TCTCCAGGCACTACCGCGCCTCCTGCTTTGAGCTTGGTGCGCCAAGCATACAGCGTCGCTTCGGGGACACCTTCTTGGCGAGCGAGCTCAGCTACGGAGTGGTTGAGTGGCGGGAGTAACTTGTTCAGCAGGGCAGCTTTACGCTCAGGTGAATAGCTCGACATTACAGCTCTCTTTGACGCCCCCGATCTATCGTTTTGATAAATCAGCTCAGGCGACAACTAGCCTGACACCGGGGGGTGCCAACAAAGAGCCGTTTGGCAGGTTTTTAAAAACCTTGGATTGCTCATCGAGTGCTTTTGCAAAGGAAGGGCTGATGTAGTGTTTGCCTTTGCTTACGACGCGCACGGCCTGTACTAACTCGGACAAATCATTGTGTTTGTCAAAAAGGCCTGCGACGCCCAGCTTCGACAGCGCTTTCAAAGCAGAGGGATTATTGAGCATGGTCATAACGATAATCTTCACCGATTCGAAATGCCGACGGATGTAGCTGATGAGTGCCAGCCCGTCCGGTTGGTCTCCACGGGGCATAGAGTAATCGGTGATGAGAAGTTGACATGAATGCTGCCCAAGCTTCTCGATCAGCTCATCTGTGCCGAACGCATAGCCTGTGATGGTGTAGGTGGAGTCTAGGTGTTCGGATAACGTCATCATTGCCCCTCGCACAACCACTGGGTGGTCATCCGCCACAATGATGCTCAACATTGCCGGGCTCCAGAATGGCTCAACGTCATTAAAAAAAACTGACCAGCCCCAGTTGCACAGCCTTGAGAGCTGCACTGTGACGCGACGATACCCCGAATTTTTTTCGCAGGTTGGAAAAGTGAAAATTCACACCCGCCTCTGTGCAGCCTACGATGCGGGATATATCCCATGAAGATTTTCCAAGCAAACACCACAGTAAAACCTCCTTTTCCCTTGGGGTTAATCTGACATCCTCCGCAGCCTTTTTATTGTCGTAAGAATGAACAGGCAGAATGCGTTGCTCTGAATCGAGCGGACGTTGACGGATCATGTGGTTCTCTCCCTCGTACCTGGATGCGGAATCGTCATCCCCGCGCTGCCGGGCTGTATTTGGCAGGAGTGGAGAGTGTCGATGTGAGGGATTTATAACGCGCTCATTTGAACCTTGTAACCTGTCAGAAATTACAGTTCGCCAAGGTTACTCGGCTTTGCGGGACGTTTCCTTCTGACTTCTGGATAGATGTTGTAGGAGATATCAATAAGATAGAAGGGAATTTAAAAGTGTTACTGAGGTAATGTTTTTTGAAGCTTCGTAAGCTGCTTCAGCGAATAGTCATTGAGTCTCAAAATCCGCATGCAAAAGTCCCGTCTTAATCCAATTCGTAGCGGATAAGACATACCGAAATGCAACAGCGGTCGGGTGCCGCATCAGGCTGATCCATAGGGCTATAGCCGGACTGAACAGCCTGCACCACACGGTGGCGCAGGCCTGACTCACCGATACCTGAGGGCTTACGGCTGTGAGGGAAGGTGCCGCCTAAAAACCACTCAGCACGGCCATCATTGCAGGAAGTCACGTGTTCAGGGCATATGTTTCACTGAAGAGCGCATGCCACACCCGGCCATGCTCCCCTGTTGCCACATCAGTCACAGGCCGTTCACTGAACGTGGTTCAAATCCCTGAGCGCGTCATAGGACTGATCAAGCGGCTGCCCAGGCTCAATGCCTCTGTCACCAGGCCGCGCAGGCGTTCGGTATTTTCTTCTTTGATGCTCTGCATCATCTTCTCGCCCAGGGTGCAGCTTTCATCGGCCGACAGCGGCGCTGCTCGCAAGATCAGTAAGCCGTGGTTGGTCAGGATGACTTCGAAAAATGACACCCCGGTCATACCGTCGAAGTGGATGTAACCGACGTCGGCCAACCACTTGATGGTGGCAAGGAAAAGGCTTTCTTCCTTCTCAAGTGCCTCACGGGTGCCGGCGCGCAACGTTGTGTAGTCGATGAAGTCTTCTGCGCTGATACTCACGGGCAAAGGAAAGCTGCGGTACAACTTGCCAAGAACCATTCCGGTGTACCAATCGAACAGTTCAATGTTGTTTGATGGCAGGGCATTGAATGAATGGACGTTTTTATCTTTCAAGTGACTGGCGAGTACGTTGAACATGCGAACCTCTGTCAGTGAAGTCGTTGACTGCTGCAAATGCGTACTCATGGGTATAGCACAGGGTTGCGTACGGCGTTTTTTAACGTTGAATCAGGGGCGGGTTCTGTTCTTTGCGTGGCATGAATGGATGACTGGATGTTTAAAAATACCCACACAATCAGGCGCCTGGCTGGCTATTTAAAGCAGTGCTGCTTAACTAGTCGCGTTAGCCCCGCGGCCACTTATTTTTGGAGGACGAATGTCCAAACCTGCATGGATGCGCGCAACATGGATCACCGTTGCCATGCTGGGTGTACTGGCTACGCCTGTGTACTCAGCGACTGAACGGACGTTGAAACTGGCCATCGGTGATGAGCCCACTGAAGGGTTTGATCCCATGCTGGGGTGGAGTCATGGCAGTTATTTGCTATTGCATAGCCCCTTGCTGAAACAGAATGAAGACCTGTCCTGGAGCAGCTTCCTGCTCAGCGGTTATCAAACTGACGAGGACGGTAAAACCTGGACCCTGACGCTCAAACCGGGATTGAATTTTTCCGACGGCTCAGCGCTGGAGGCCAAAGACGTTGCCTACACGTACAACAATGCGGCTGCCAGCGGCGGCAAAGTCGATATGGGCAACTTTCTGAAGGCAGAAGCGGTTGATCCATTGACGGTGCGGATGACTCTCAAGGCCCCGCAAAGCACCTTCATCAATGTGCTGGGTTCCTTGGGCATCGTGTCTGCAGACCAGTACGACGCTAAAACCTATGCACAAAAACCGATTGGTGCCGGGCCTTATCGTTTGGTCAGCTATCAACCGGGTCAGCAACTGATTGTTGAAGCTAACCCTTATTACGCTGGGCACAAGAATGATTTCGCAAGGCTGGTGTTTGTGTTTCTCGATGAAGACAGCGCCTTTGCAGCAGCACAAAGCAAACAACTGGGCATTGTGCGGATTGCCCCCGCACTGGCGGTCACACCTGCACAAGGCATGAAGCTCTGGATACGCCCCAGTGTCGAAAACCGCGGCATTGTTTTGCCAACGGTGCCTTCTGGTAAAAAAGACGCGCAAGGCTACCCCATCGGCAACGATGTAACTGCCGATGTGGCCATTCGTAAAGCGATCAACTACGCGATCAACCGCCAGTTGCTGGCCGATCAGGTGCTGGAGGGGCATGCGACCCCGGCCTTTACAGGGGTTGAAGGGCTGCCATGGAATCACCCGGAGGCTGCCTTCAAAGATGGCGACAGCGCCAAAGCCCGGCAGATCCTCGAAGACGCCGGGTGGGTAGAAACCCCCAGTGGTGTGCGCGAAAAAAACGGTCTGCCCGCCAAAGTGACCCTCTGGTACGCCAGCGGTGATGCCACGCGGCGTGACCTGGCTCAGGCCGTACGCGCCATGCTCAAGCCGGTCGGCATTGATGTGGACTTGCAGTCCGGCAGTTGGGAAACCGTCGAACGCAATATGCACGCCAATCCGACACTCTTCGGCTGGGGCAGCCTTGACCCGATGGAGCTTTACCACCACTACAGCAGCAAGGCGGCGGGCGTGGAGTATTACAATCCCGGCTATTACCGCAATCCGGTGGTGGATCAACACTTGCAGCAAGCTTTGGATGCGCCGAACTGGCAACAGGCTGTACCGTTCTGGCAGCAGGTGGAGTGGGACGGCAAGACCGGCGTCGGGGTCAAAGGGGATGCCGCGTGGGCGTGGTTGCTTAACGTGCAACATACGTACCTGACCGATGAATGCATCGACTTGGGTAAGGGCGCGCCCGAAATTCACGGTTCATGGTCATTGCTCAATAGCCTTGATGGCTGGAAATGGACTTGCCAGTGATCCGGGAGGTCGTGTTTTTCGTGGTGCGCTTACTGGGGGTGTTGCTGGTGACGGCCGCAGGCACGTTCACATTGCTCAGCTTTTCTCCGGTTGACCCCATACGCGCTTATATCGGTAACGATTTGTTGCATGTCCCGCCCGAACAATACCCGTTGATTGCAGCGAGATGGGGCTTGGACCTGCCGTTGTGGGAGCGTTTCTGGCATTGGTTCACGCAAATGCTGCACGGCGATTTCGGCTATTCCATGCTGTACAACGCTCCGGTCTCACAGGTGATTGGCGAACGCTTTTCGACCTCGTTCGCGCTGCTGTTTTCGGCGTGGCTGTTCTCGGGAATCGTCGGGTTGGCGATGGGCCTCACGGCTGGCCGTTATTTGAATCGCTGGCCAGATCGGCTGCTCTCGACCGTGTCCTACGTCTTGTCATCTTTGCCGACGTTTTGGATCGGTTTGTTACTGCTGTCGCTGTTTGCCGTGACCCTCAACTGGGCGCCGATTTGTTGTGCATGGACGCCCGGCAGCGACGCCGAAACTGCGACCTGGCGCGACAAGCTGCATCACCTGATCCTGCCCATGCTGGCGCTGGGATTATTGGGGGTTGGCAACATTGCGCTGCACACTCGCTCGCGAGTGGCTGAAGTCATGGGCAGTGAGTTCATTCGTTATGCCCATGCTCAAGGGGACAAAGGTTGGCCTCTGGTCACGTTCCATGTGCTGCGTCACGCGTTGACGCCTGCCGTGTGCCTGCAATTTGCGTCGGTGGGCGAATTGATTGGCGGATCGTTGCTGGCCGAAAAAGTCTTTGCGTATCCGGGCTTGGGTCAGGCCACGATTGATGCGGGTTTGCGCGGTGATATCCCGCTGCTGATGGGCATCGTGATGTTTTGCGCGGTGCTGGTCTTTACCGGCAACAGCATTGCCAACGCGCTATTGCTGCGCCTCAATCGCGGGGCGGCGCGCCAGTCATGACTTTTAACCCTCAACGCGCCCTGTTACGCCTCAGTGCCTCGCTGTTACTGCTGATCCTGCTGATTGCCTACGGTATTTCGGTGTCGGGCGAGGATGTCTCCATGGACTTGCTGGCGCGACGCCAAGCGCCCTCGATGCAGTTCTGGTTCGGGACCGACAGGCTTGGCCGTGATCTGTGGTTGCGTTGCTTTCAGGGCATGACCACCAGCCTGCACATCGGCCTCATTGCTGCGTTCAGCAGCGGCTTGCTGGCCATGCTTGCCGCGAGCCTGTGTGCAGTGAATAAAACCCTGGATTTCCTGATTCGTGGGCTGATCGACAGCGTCCTGTCCTTGCCTCATTTGTTGTTGCTGGTATTGATCTGCTTCACGCTCGGTGGCGGCAAACAAGGCGTGATCCTGGCAGTGGCACTTACCCACTGGCCACGTCTGGCGCTCATTCTGCGCGGGGAGCTGTTGCGAATCCGCGAGAGTGACTTCGTCATGTTGTCGCACAGGCTGGGCAACAGCAGTTTTTATCGCTGGCGCCACCATTTGCTACCGTTATTGCTGCCGCAATGGATCGTAGGCACCTTGCTGATGTTTCCCCATGCGGTTTTGCACTCGGCGGCCCTGAGTTTTCTGGGTTTTGGGCTGGCGCCCCATGACCCGTCGTTGGGTTTATTACTGGCCGACGCCCTGCGTTACCTGAGCAGTGGCGCGTGGTGGTTGGCGTTTTTTCCGGGTTTGATTCTGGTGAGTCTGGTGCTGGTGTTCGACCAGTTTGCGCGGGCTTTGCAGCAGTTATGGATAAGGGTCACCTGATGCTGACATTCAACCGGTTCGCCATCGATATTGCCCACTACCATTGGTTTGGCCGTCCATCCTGGCATCCGCTGCTTAACAATATTTCCCTTGAGGTTCACCCCGGTGAATTGGTGGCGCTGGTGGGTTCAAGTGGTGAAGGCAAAAGCCTGCTGCTGCAAAGCACACTGGGCTTGCTGCCCGACAACATGCGTTGCAGGGGTGAGATCTGGCTGGACGGGCAATGCCTGAGTGACGCAGACAAAATCGATCAGCGGGGCAAAGACCTGTGCTATGTCCCTCAAGGCGTAAGTGCCCTCAATCCCTTGATCAAAGTAGGGCCGCAGTTACAAAGGGCTGGGCAATTAAGTGGCAGCGCCCTGGGCCTTGAGGATGTCGCCCGACAGCTGCAGCATTACAACTTGCAACCTGAACTGGTGGACGCGTATCCGCGCAGGTTGTCCGGCGGAATGGCCAAGCGGGTGCTGGCCAGTGGTGCTGCGTTGTCCCATGCCCGTTACATTCTTGCCGATGAAATCACCTCGTGGCTTGATGATGAACACGCCTGCCAACTGTTGGATCACTTTAAAAGCCTTTGCCTGCAAGGACGTGGAGTTTTATGGGTGACCCATGATCTGGCGCTGGCCGCACGGTTTGCCGACACCATTGCGGTGTTGCACCACGGTGAGCTGCACGAAACCGTGAGTGCGCAGGCGCTGCGCGACAACCGTGGCAGCCCCTGGTTGCAGTCGCTGTGGGCGGCACTGCCCGAGCAGCAATTCATTCACCGGCAAGTGCCGCAGCCGGAGTGCTCGCCCCATGCTTGATGTTCAGCAACTGACCATCGTGCAAAACGGCCAGCGGTTGTGGGACTCGGTATCGTTTCAAGTCAGCGCCGGGCAACGCCAAGGTATTTCGGCCCCCAGCGGCTATGGCAAAACCACCTTGGGCCGGGTGCTGGCGCAATGGCAAGGCGCGACGTCGGGGCGCATTACCGTGGACGCGAAACCGCTGGCGAAAAAGGGTTATTGCCCGATCCAGTTGGTGCCCCAACACCCCGAGCTGACCTTCAATCCGTATCGCAGCACGGGCGATAGCGTACGCGATGCGTGGTCTCCAACGGCCGCATGGCTAGAGAAGCTGGCGATCAGTCCGGCCTGGCTGAGTCGACGTCCTGACGAATTATCCGGTGGCGAACTGGCGCGTATTGCGTTGCTCAGGGCGCTGGACCCGCGCACGCGTTTTCTCATCGCCGATGAAGTGACCGCTCAGTTGGATGCGCATGTTCAGGCGCAGGTGTGGCAGGTGTTGCTTGAAGAAGTCGAGCGCCGTGAATTGGGGTTGATTGTGTTTAGCCACAACCAGGCGCTGCTGGACAAAGTCTGTTCAAACATCTGGTACCCGCAGGCTGAGGCCAATCAGTCCGGGTTGGCAACGATGCCATACAGCTCACAATAATCGGCCCACGCCATGCCTGCCATCTGCGCCACTTCACGGTGCACTTCCAGCCGTTGAGCGTCGAAGGCCTGATCGCTGTCAGAGGTCAGCTTCAGGGTCAATTCCCAGGCAAAAAATCCCAGCCGCTCAGCCTCGGCTTCAAACGCTTCGTTCAGGCGCTCCTGACGGTATTCTTGCTGCGACTGCCCAATGGCGCGGGCCTCAAGCGGGTTGAGCCGATCGAGTTGCTCCTTAAGCTCGGGGTGTGCTGCAAGAAAACGATCCAGGGCTTGTTGATGGATAGGGCCGGGTTCGGTCACGGGTGTCTCCTGGGGGTAAACGAATAGGGATTAACGGCGTTCATGTTGTTTGCGATAGGCGCCCGGTTGCACGCCAATGGCCTTGGTGAACGCACGGGTGAACGCTGCAATGGATTGATAACCAACTGCCGCGCAGGCTTGTTCGACGGTATTGTCCTTCTGCAGCAACTGGCAAGCATGGCGCATGCGCAAGGCCAGCAACACGTGCCCGGGCGATTGCCCGGCATGTTCGCTGAAGCGCTTGAAAAATGCCGAACGCGACAGACCCGTACAAGCGGCCATGCTTTCAAGGGTCCACGGCTGCTCCGGGTGTTCGATCAATTGTTGCAACAGGTTGGAGAATGCCGGTTGGCGCGCCAGTGCCACCAGCCCCCCGAGGTCGGGGTTGTGGTTGACTTGCTGACGCAGCACGTACAGAAACAACAAATGACTCAAGCGCTCCAGCAAGGTGGCAGAAGGGGCCGGAACACGCTCGCACTCGTCCAGGATCAACTGGAACACGCTGCGCGCGGCGCTGGAGGACGGGTCGTTGGCACGCAGGATCAGCCAGGCGGGCAGGGCTTCGAGGATCAGGTCAGAAAGGCCCGGCTGAAAGTGAAAAAATCCACACACCAAGCCGACGCCTTCTTCTGCGCGTGGATCGAGTGTTTGCATGGTCTGACGCGGCAACTGTGCGGCCACCTCAGCGTCACTCGCGCTGGAAAGCCGGTAGTTGACGTCTTGCAGCAAAAACAGCGCGTCCCCGGCATCCAGTTGCACACCGTGAGCCTGCCCCTCCACGTGTAGCCAGCAATGCCCTTGCACGACCACGTGAAAACTGGCGCGGGCCAGTCCTTGGGTGCTGCTGTGCCAGCCACCGCAATAGCGCCCGACATGGAACAGGCTGGCGTCTAGCTCAAGGCTTTCTAATAACCAATCGATCAGTGGACTGGACGAATTCATCTAATGGAAACACTCAGAAGCAAGTAATCGCTACTTTAGAATATGGAATCAAATTTTTATAACCAACAGACTGTTCAGACACCTTTTGCAGGAGTCACTTCATGTCTCGCGTCACGCTTCATACCCTCGATTCTGCCCCCGAAGCGGCTAAGCCCTTTCTAGACGCCGCGCAGAAAAATGCCGGGTTCATTCCAAACCTGTTGGGGATTCTAGCCAATGCGCCGGCTGCGCTGGAGACTTATGTCACGGTTTCGGGCATCAATGGCAAGGCCGAGCTCACCCTGCCAGAAAGGGAAGTGGTGCAATTGATCGCGGCAACGCGCCATGGTTGCGACTTCTGTGTCGCAGGTCATACCGCCGTAGCGCAGAACAAGGCCAAACTGCCCGACGACGTCGTCAGTGCACTGCGTGGGCAAACCGAACTGCCTGTAGAACGCCTCGAAGCATTGGCCGCTTTCACCCGCGAAGTAATTGCCAAACGCGGGGACGTCAGCGACGCCACTTACAACGAATTCAAGGCCGCCGGTTTTACTGAAGGCCAGGCGCTGGAAGTCATTCTCGGCGTAAGTTTGGCGACCCTGTGCAATTTTGCCAACGTGTTCGCCCGCACCCCGTTGAACCCTGAACTGGCGCGCTATAGCTGGACACGTCCCGAGTAATCCGGCGGTCCCGATTTAAAGGAGAAATCGACATGCTAGACCCTGTACTGAGTCATTGGCTGGATGCCGAAGCCGAGGCGCTTGATCTCGGCCACAGTGACCCGCAACACGTCCTGTCGCAACTGGCATCGGCCAATGTGCTACGGGTCGGCATCAGCCCGCAGCTGGGTGGCACCGGCGGCAATCTGGCGGACGCACTGGAAGTGATGGCCAGTGTTGCCAGCCATTCGTTGGCCTCGGCGTTTGTGTTTTGGGGCCAGCGCGCATTTATCGAATACCTGTTGCACAGCCCGAACACCGGGCTGCGCGACCGGTTGCTGCCTGATTTGCTGAGTGGCCAATTGGCGGGCGCAACCGGGCTGTCCAACGCGATGAAATTTTTGTCCGGGATCGAATCCCTCCAAGTGCGCGCCCGTGCCGAGACCAACGGCTGGGCGCTGGACGGTCGCTTGCACTGGGTCACCAATTTGCGCAAAAGCGGGTTTGTGGTCGCTGCGGCCGTTGAGCGTGAAGAGGGCGGCGCGCCTTTTGTGCTGGCAATCCCGGATGGTCTGCCGGGCGTGAAGCGTTCCGATGACCTTGAGCTGATGGGGTTGCAGTCAAGTAACACGGCCGCGCTGGATTTCCAGGCGGTGCAGGTCGCACAAGAGTGGCTGTTGCACGACAACGCCAGCGTCTTTCTGCCTGCCGTGCGCCCGGCGTTTTTAGGCCTGCAATGCGGGCTGTCGATCGGCTTGGCACGGCGCTCGTTGCAGGAGGCCGAAGCACACTTGCAAGGCCCGCGCTCCGGGTTGCTTGAGCTGTTGAATGAACAAAAAACGCACTTGGAAGCGCAGGTGGATGCCTTGAAAAGCGGCCTGCTGGAAGGTCGCTTCCTGGCAAACCCTGCAGCATTGTTCAACATCCGCATTGCCTTGGCCCACGCCACGGCCAGCGCGGTCCAGTTCGAGCTGCAAGCCAGTGGCGGCAAAGCGTACCTCTGCGCCCATGGCAGCGCGTTTGCCCGACGCTGGCGCGAGTCGGCGTTTGTGCCGATCGTCACCCCGAGTCTGGTGCAACTGCGGGCCGAGTTGCTGCGTCAGGCCAAGGTCAGCGCGTGATGAACCCGGTCGTGCTGGAGGCGCGTGATATCACCCTCGGGTATGCCCTGGGGCAGGGGTGGCAATCGGTATTGGAGGGTTTCGACCTGCAACTGGCGCCGGGGGAGATTGTGTCGGTGCTGGGGCCCAGCGGGGTGGGGAAATCCAGCCTGTTGCGGGTGTTGGCGGGGTTGCAATCCCCGTATTCAGGCACGGTCAAGCTGCTGGGCGAGGCGGTCACTGCGCCCCACCCTCGAGTTGCGGTGGCATTTCAGGACCCAAGCCTGTTGCCCTGGCTGAACCTTGAAAGCAACGTCGCTTTTGGTCTGGATTTCGAGCGCCAGCCTAACGTGCCCGCCGCGACGCGCAAGGCGCGGGTCGAGCAGGCCATTGCTGAGGTGGGCTTGCAGCACGCGTTGGGCCAGTACCCGGCCCAGTTGTCGGGCGGTATGGCGCAGCGTGTGGCGCTGGCCCGTTGCCTGGCGCGTCAGCCTCAAGTGTTGCTGCTCGACGAGCCGTTTGGCGCGCTGGATGAAGTCACCCGCGCCGACATGCAGCAGTTGTTGCTCCGTGTGATTGCGCGGCATAACACGGCGGCGCTGTTGATTACTCACGATATTGACGAAGCCCTGCTGCTCAGCGACCGGATTCTGCTACTGGGCCACAGCCCGGCGCGGACCGTCGGCGAGTGGCGCATCGACCTCGCGCAGCCGCGTGAAGACCGCATCGATGAGCTGGGTGCATTGCGTATCGATATTCTCAAAACCCTTCGGCGGGCGAGCCGCACCTCTGCCACTGAACCTTTACCCGACTCGCTGGAGCTAGCACATGTGCCTGGACGACTTCACTCACACACGGCGTGACATTTTAAAACTCAGCGCGATGCTTACCGCGGCAGGCGCCTTGCCGATGCTCAGCAGCTTACAGGCGCGTGCGGCGGCTGAACCCGATGCGCCGGTGCGCATCGGTTACCTGCCGATCACCGATGCCACCCCTCTGTTAGTCGCGCACAACAACGGCTTGTTCGAGGCCGAAGGCATCAAGGCCGAGCGTCCGGTGTTGCTGCGCAGTTGGGCGCAGGTGATCGAAGCGTTTATCTCCGGGCAGGTCAATGTGATTCACTTGCTCTCGCCGATGACAGTGTGGGCGCGCTACGGCAGCAAAGTGCCCGCCAAAGTCGTGGCCTGGAACCATGTCGGCGGTTCCGGGCTGACCGTGGCTCCCAACATCACGGCGGTCAGTCAACTGGGCGGGCAATCCATTGCGATTCCGTTCTGGTACTCGATTCACAACGTTGTGGTGCAACAACTGTTTCGCGACAACGGCCTGCAACCTGTGACGCGTCCGGTGGGCAGCGCACTGGCCGCCAATGAAGTGAACCTGGTGGTGATGCCACCTTCCGATATGCCACCCGCCCTGGCCACAAAACGTATTGCCGGTTACATCGTGGCCGAGCCGTTCAACGCATTGGCTGAAGACTTGAACGTCGGCCGCGTGCAGCGCTTTACCGGCGACCTGTGGCGCAATCACGCGTGCTGCGTGGTGTTTATGCATGAGCACGACCTGAACAACCGCCCCGACTGGTCGCAAAAAGTGGTTAACGCCATCGTCAAGGCGCAACTCTGGACCCGCGATAACCGGCAGGCGGCAGCTCAATTGCTGGCCAAGGACGGTGATAACCGCTATACGCCGCACAGCAGCGCTGTGCTGCAAAAAGTACTGGCCCCCGCAGCCAGTGATCGTGCGCGCTATGAGGCCGAGGGTGCGATCCACCACAGCGAGTGGGATGAGCAGCGCATTGATTTCCAGCCTTATCCGTTTGCCAGCTACACCGAAGCGCTGGTCACGCGTCTTAAACACACGCTGATTCAGGGCGACAATCAATTTCTGGCGGGCCTTGACCCCCAGCACGTGGCCACCGATCTGGTAGACGACCGCTTCGTCAAAAACAGCATCGCCGCCGTGGGGGGGCTCAAGGCGTTCGGTTTGCCCGACAGCTTTGAGCGCAGCGAGGAGTTTGGCTTTTGAACAAGACAGCGCCTTCTGCGAAACGCCAGTGGCTCCTGGGTAGCGCAGGACTGTTAAGCCTGTTGCTGGTTTGGTGGCTGGGCATCGAACTGTTGGGCAGCGAGCAAGGCTTGGCCGCCCGGTTTTCGCCGCAGGCAACATGTGCCAGCCTGTATGAGTTACTGGGCAGCGCTCAGCTCTATGAAAACGTTGGCGTGAGCCTCAAGCGTATCGTCGTCAGTCTGGTGATGGCGTTATTGATCGGTGTGCCATTGGGGCTGCTGATTGGCGGTTCGCGCAATCTGGAAGCTGCCACTACGCCAGCTTTTCAGTTCTTGCGCATGATTTCGCCCCTGTCGTGGATGCCGGTGGTGGTGATGCTGATGGGCGTAGGCGATCAGCCCATTTACTTCTTGCTGACCTTTGCAGCGGTATGGCCGATCTTGCTCAACACCATCGCCGGGGTGCGCCAACTGGACCCGCGTTGGCTGCAACTGAGCCGCAGCTTGAGCGCTACACGCCGGGAAACCTTGCGTCGGGTGATCCTGCCCGGCGTAGTGGGGCATGTGCTGACCGGCGTGCGGCTTTCAATCGGCATTTTGTGGATCGTACTGGTGCCCTGCGAAATGCTCGGGGTGAGTGCGGGGTTGGGGTATTTCATCCTCGACACGCGTGATCGGCTGGCCTATTCGGAACTGATGGCCATGGTGTTGCTGATTGGCGTATTGGGGTTTGCGCTCGATGCAATTGCTCGCGGCGTGCATCGACGCTGGGTGCATGCAGCCTGACAACACTCAACGTTCGCTGAGCAGTCTGTTGCCCGGTGGGGGGCTGTGAGGCGCTGCGTGACGGCCAGTCAGGATGTACAACACGTCGACGCCGACCAGGGTGATAGCCGCCAGATAAGGCGCGCGCGGCAGGCTCATGTCGCGTTCATACAGGCTTTGCGCGTGACGACCGACGCCCCCGGCCGCGGCCAATTGCTTTTGCGTGAGGTGAAGGCGCAGGCGCTCCTGTAGCAATCGTTTTCCGTATGTACTCATTTTGTCGCCTGTTCCAGGCACCGGTGGGATGTAAAAAGAGTAATGGAAGTGGGGAAAGAGGAAAAGGGTTGAAACATGGCCTGTAGCCATCGTGCCGAGGGTGTTCCAGGAAGGGGCAGGATCGCGGTGAGCGATCCTGCCCGTCGCCCGTGTTTACACGCGGTGTTTTTTCTCGGCCTCTGGCAGGAACCAGTTGAGCAGCAGGGCGCAAATACCGCCCGTCGCCACACCGGATTCCAGCACGTCGCGCAAGGCGGCTGGCATGTGCGCCAGGAACTCGGGCACTTGCGATACACCCAGGCCCAGCGCCAGCGACACGGAGATGATCAGCAGGGCTCGCCGGTCCAGCGTGGTACTGGCCAAAATATTGATCCCCGACGCGGCCACTGCACCAAACATCACCATGGCGGCACCGCCCAGCACAGGCTCGGGGACTGCTTGAATTGCCCCGGCAACGCTCGGGAACAGGCCGAGCAGAATCAGCATGGCGGCGATCCACACACCGATGTGACGGCTGGCAATGCCGGTCAGCTGAATCACGCCGTTGTTCTGGGCAAAGATCGAGCTGGGGAACGTATTGAAAATACCGGCCAGCAGCGAGTTGGCCCCGTTGACCAGTACGCCGCCCTTGATGCGCTGCATCCACAGCGGGCCTTCAACCGGCTGGCGCGACACTTTGCTGGTGGCCGTCACATCGCCAATCGCTTCCAGCGAGGTGACGAGGTAAATCACCAGCATCGGAATGAACAGCGCCCACGAGAACCCAAGGCCAAAATGCAACGGCACCGGCACTTGAAACAGCTCGGCCTGATGCATGCCGGTAAAGTCCAGACGCCCCAGATAGCCTGCCAGCGCATAGCCCACGGCCAGTGCGATGACAATCGCGCAACTGCGCATCCACACCAGCGGGATGCGGTTGAGGATCACGATGATCGCCAGCACCACGCCCGAGAGCATGAGGTTTTCGCCATTGGCAAAAGTGCCATTGCCCATCGCGGTAAAGCCGCCGCCCATGCTGATCAGGCCGACCTTGATCAACGTCAGGCCGATCATCAGCACCACGATGCCAGTCACCAGCGGGGTGATCATCCGTTTGACGAAGGGCAGGACCCGCGAAATGCCCATTTCAACGAAGGAACCGGCAATCACCACGCCAAAAATTGCAGCCATTACGCTTTCCACGGGCGTGCCTTGTTTGACCATCAACGCGCCGCCCGCAATCAGCGGGCCGACGAAGTTGAAACTGGTGCCTTGCACAATCAGCAAACCGGCGCCGAACGGGCCGAAGCGTTTGCACTGCACAAACGTGGCGATCCCCGAGATCACCAGTGACATGGAGACGATCAAGTTGGTGTCACGGCTGGACACACCCAGTGCCTGACAGATCAGCAGGCCGGGGGTGACGATCGGAACGATGATGGCAAGCAAGTGTTGCAGGGCCGCCAGAAAGCCGATCCACGGCTTGGGGCGGTCCTCAAGGCCAAAGACCAGATCGCTGTTCTGGGACTCGGCTTCAAGCGGCGTTTTGGGAGAGGTCATGGCGAGCGCCCTTGGAAAAAAGAGCGCGATTCTACTGGTCTTGTGCCATCACGCCCAGCGTTTGCGTGCATAAGCGTTGCATTGAATCCGTCGCGGGCTTTAATCAGTCGAATGTTTAGGCCCGCCGACGGTCCGAAAGAATGCCGCCCCGGCTGTCAGTCCCCCTGAAACAAGGACCCGTGCCCATGCTTGAACCCACCTGGACCGCCCTCAAACACCACCGCCGCCTTCATCAGATCATTGCCACGCTGGTGCGTTTTGGCGCGCAGGACGTGGTGGTGCGACTGGGGCTCGGGCGTTTGCTCACCCAGGTCAGCGCAGAACCGGGCGAGTCGCTGCCTGCTAGCACCGCGCAGCGGGTGCGCATGGCGTTGGAGACCTTGGGCCCGACCTTTATCAAGTGCGGGCAGATTCTGGCCAGCCGCAGCGACATCCTGCCCCCGGCGTGGGTTACGGAGCTGCAAGCGCTGCACAGTCAGGTCGCGACCTTGCCATGGGAGGCACTGCAAGCGCAGGTGCTTGAGGATTTGGGCGGCGCGCTGGAGGAGGTGTTTGCGGCGTTCGACACTCATCCGCTGGCGGCGGCCTCAATGGCGCAGGTGTACCGCGCGCGCTTGCACAATGGCGAGGAGGTGGTGGTCAAGGTTCAGCGTCCCGGGTTGAGGTGCAAAATAACGGCGGACCTGCAACTGCTGGAAAGCGTCGCTCAGTTAATTGAACAAAATGAGGCACTGGCGGTGTATCAGCCACGCCAAATGGTGCGCCAACTGGCGCGGGCGATGCTTGAGGAACTCGATTTCACGCAGGAGGGTCAGCATTGCGACAGCGTCGCCCAGCATTTTGAACACGATCCTGCCATCGTGATCCCGCGTATTCATTGGGCCTATAGCAGTCAGCGCCTGCTGGTGCAGGAATTTCTCCCCAGCTTTACGCCGCTGGAGCGCGAGGCGTTGATTGCCCAAGGCCTGGACCCCGGTTTGTTGGCCCAACGCGGGGCCAAAGCGTTCATCAAAATGTTGCTGGAGGATGGTCTGTTCCATGGTGACCCGCACCCCGGCAACCTGCGGGCCATGAGCGACAATCGTGTCGGGTTTATCGACTTCGGCATGGTCGGGCGCCTGGATGAGCGGCGGCGGCTGGAGGTCATGACCTTTATGCGTGCCCTGACCCAGGGCAGCACCGAAACCCTGATCTCGGTCTTGATCGACTGGAATGGCGAGCGGGTGGAGGACGTGACGCTGATCGAACGCGCGGCGCGCCAATACATGGCACGGCACACCCGGCCACCTTTGAAGATGAGCGCGCTGATTACCGATTTTCTGGATGTGATGCGCGAATACCGCTTGCTGTTGCCCCCGGACCTGCTGGTGTTGTTCAAAGCGTTGATCACAGCGGATGGCGTGCTGACCCGGCTGGATCCGGAGCTGGACCTGGTGGCGACGGCCAAGCCTGCGGTGCAGAAGATGCTCCGTGAGCAACTCAGCTGGAAAGTCGCCCGGCGCCTGGGAATAGAAGGGCTGGAGTTAGGGCGGGGGGTGTTGGGTGACTTGCCGCAACTGACTCGCTTGATGGTGCATCGCCTCAAGCACGGGGTGCTGGACTTGAAAGTCGATGTGCCAGGTGTCGAAAAGCTGGAACGGTCGCTGCGCCTGGCTTCGACGCGTTTGTCACTGGCGCTGTTGATCAGTGCGTTGTTGATCGCCTTTGGCCCTCAGATCGCGGCGGCGGGCCCCGTGTGGCAAGGGCTTTCGGCCATTGGCTGGCTGGCGGGGATTGCTACGCTGGGCGGGTTGCTGGCGTTTTTGTGGAGCTTATTCAAAGGCTCTTGACGCCACACGAGGCCGCGCCGTTGACGCCGGACGCAGCCTCGTGCAGCCAAAGTGTTACACGTGCAGCGCATGCCCCAAGGCGCGCAGGGCCGCTTCTTGCACCGCCTCGCCCAAGGTCGGGTGCGCATGAATGGTGCCGGCAATGTCTTCCAGGCACGCGCCCATTTCCAGGGATTGGCCAAAGGCCGTCGACAGCTCCGACACCCCGGCGCCGACGGCCTGCCAGCCGACAATCAAGTGGTTGTCACGCCGTGCCACGACGCGCACGAAACCGGTTTTGGATTCCAGGGTCATGGCCCGTCCATTGGCCGCGAACGGGAAGCTGGCGCTGAGGCAGTCCAGCCCTGCCGCCTCAGCCTCGGCCGGGGTTTTACCGACCACGACGATTTCCGGATCGGTGAAACACACCGCGGCAATCGCCGCTGGGCTGAATTCACGTTGCTTGCCAGCGATGAGCTCGGCCACCATTTCCCCCTGCGCCATGGCGCGGTGGGCCAGCATCGGTTCGCCGGTCAGGTCGCCAATCGCCCACACGTTGCGCATGCTGGTCTGGCAACGGTTGTCGACACGGATCGCCGGGCCGTTCATGGCCAATGCCAGGGTTTCCAGGTTGAAGCCCTGGGTGCGCGGGCGACGCCCAACGGCCACCAGTACCTGATCGGTCTCCAACGTCTGGCTTTCACCCATGCGATTGCGCATGGACAACGTGCGGGTGCTGGCCTGGAAACCTTCCACGCTGTGCTCCAGATACAACGTGATCCCCAATGCTTTGAGGGATTCAGCGACAGGTTGGGTCAGCTCCATGTCATAGGTAGGCAGGATGCGCTCGCGGGCCTCCACCACCGTGACCTCGGCGCCCAGCTTGCGGTAGGCAATCCCCAATTCGAGGCCGATGTAGCCGGCCCCCACGATGGTCAGGCGCTTCGGAATACTGGCCGGGTTCAGGGCCTCGGTGGACGAAATAATGGCACCGCCAATCGGCAGTATCGGCAGATCAACCGTCTGCGACCCGGTGGCCAGCAGCAAGTGTTCGCACTCCAGGCGCTGGCCGTCCACCTCAACGGCCTTGCCATCCAGAATACGCGCCCAGCCGTGGATGACCTTGACGCCATTTTTTTTCAGCAACGCGCCGACGCCTGTGGTCAGGCGATCAACGATGCCGTTCTTCCATTGCACGCTTTGATCGATGTCGAGGGTCGGGGCTGTGGTCTTGATACCCAACGGCGAACTGCCCGTACTGTAGCGTTGCGAGGTATGGAACTGCTCGGCCACGTGAATCAAGGCTTTGGACGGAATGCAGCCGACATTCAGGCACGTTCCGCCCAACGACTGGCCTTCGATAAGGACCGTTGGAATGCCCAGTTGGCCAGCGCGGATGGCAGCGACGTAACCGCCGGGGCCGCCGCCGATAATCAGCAGCGTGGTGTGTTGAGTTGGCTGCATGTTCACTCCACAAACAGGGTGGCAGGTTGTTCGAGCAAGCCACGCATGGCCTGGATAAAGAGCGCCGCGTCCATGCCGTCCACCACGCGGTGGTCGAACGAGCTGGAGAGGTTCATCATTTTGCGCACCACGATCTGGCCTTTGACCACCACCGGGCGTTCGACGATGCGGTTGACGCCAATGATCGCCACTTCCGGCAGGTTGACCACCGGGGTACTGACGATTCCGCCCAGCGCGCCGAGGCTGGTCAGGGTAATGGTCGATCCCGACAGGTCGTCGCGGGCGGCCTTGCCAGTGCGCACGGCAGTGGCCAGTCGCGTGATCTCATCCGAAGCGCCCCACAGCGTCAGGGTTTCGGCGTGCTTGACCACGGGGACCATGAGGCCGTTGTCACTTTGCGCCGCCACCCCGACGTGCACCGCGCCAAAGCGGGTAATGACCTGTGCCTGATCGTCATAACGCACGTTGATCTGCGGGAAATCACGCAGTGCAACCACCATGGCCCGCACGAGAAAGGGCAGCAGGGTCAGTTTGCCGCGGCTGTCACCCCATTTCTGGTTGAGCTGGGCGCGCAGTTCTTCGAGGGCCGTCACGTCCACTTCTTCGACGTAGCTGAAATGCGCGGCACGGCGCTTGGCATCTTGCATGCGCTCAGCGATTTTGCGGCGCAGGCCGATGACCGGAATCTGTTGCTCGTCGGTGCGTTTGGCGTAACCGGCCATGGGCGCAGGGCTGGTCTGTGTGTCCTGAGCCAAGTAGGCGTCCAGGTCATCGTGCAGCACGCGGCCAGCGGGGCCGGTGCCGATTACGAAGCGCAATTCGATACCGGCGTCCCACGCGCGTTTACGCACTGCCGGCGAGGCCAGCGGACGCTCATTGGCCTCACGGGCGACCGGTGCCGGGCGCGCCGCAGGTTGGGCAGGCGGGGCGGACACGGCGGCCACTTCGACCCGGGCCTGGGGTGCAGCTTTTGCCGCTGCTGGTGCTGGTGCTGGTGCTGCGGCGGGTTCGACGGGGGCGGCGGCACTTTCGCGCAGGTTGCCAGCCCCTTCGACTTCGATGCGAATCAGTTCGCTGCCCACGGCCATCACTTCACCGGGCTGGCCGCCCAGTGCCAACACCTTGCCCGCCACAGGCGAAGGAATATCCACCGTGGCTTTGTCGGTCATCACGTCGGCAACCACTTGATCTTCGCTGACCATGTCACCGACTTTGACAAACCATTCCACCAGTTCCACTTGCGCAATGCCTTCGCCAATGTCCGGCATCTTAATAACGTGCGTACCCATTCAGACCTCCATAACCCGTTGCAAAGCTGCTCCCACTCGCGCCGGGCCGGGGAAATAAGCCCACTCCTGTGCATGCGGGTAGGGCGTGTCCCAGCCCGTAACACGCTCGATTGGCGCTTCCAGGTAATGGAAACAATGCTCTTGAACCAGTGCGATCAGTTCGGCGCCAAAGCCGCACGTGCGGGTGGCCTCGTGCACGACAACGCAACGGCGGGTCTTTTTCACGGAATTGACGATGGCATCCAGGTCCAGTGGCCACAGGCTGCGCAGGTCAATGACTTCGGCGTCAATGCCGGTTTCTTCAGCTGCGACTTGCGCCACATACACGGTGGTGCCGTAGGTGAGGATGGTGACTTCAGTGCCGGGGCGCACGATGGCTGCGCAGTCCAGCGGAACGGTGTAATAGCCGTCCGGTACCAGGCTGGCGGCGTGTTTGGACCATGGGGTCACGGGGCGTTCGTGGTGACCGTCAAACGGGCCGTTGTACAGGCGCTTGGGTTCGAGAAAAATCACCGGGTCATCGTTTTCGATGGCGGCGATCAGCAGGCCTTTGGCGTCGTAGGGGTTGGACGGCATCACCGTGCGCAGGCCGCAGACCTGGGTGAACATCGCTTCAGGGCTCTGGCTGTGGGTCTGGCCGCCGTAAATTCCCCCGCCGCAGGGCATGCGCAGGGTCATCGGCGCAATGAATTCGCCAGCCGAGCGGTAACGCAAACGGGCAGCTTCGGAGACGATTTGATCAGACGCCGGGTAGAAGTAGTCGGCAAACTGGATCTCGGCCACCGGGCGCAGGCCGTACGCCCCCATACCGACCGCTGCGCCGACGATGCCGCTTTCGGAGATCGGCGCGTCGAATACCCGCGATTTGCCATATTTGGCCTGCAGGCCTTCGGTGCAGCGGAATACACCGCCGAAGTAGCCCACGTCCTGACCAAACACCACCACGTTATCGTCGCGCTCAAGCATCACGTCCATGGCCGAGCGCAAGGCCTGGATCATCGTCATGGTGCTGGTGCTCACGGCGTTCTCCATCTGAATTTTATTGTTGTCGTTCATCTGGTTATAACCCCAATTGCTGACGTTGCCGACGCAGGTGCTCGGGCATGTCCTTGTACACGTCCTCAAAAATCGTCGCCGCGCTCGGCATCTGCCCGCCCGCCAGGGTGCCGAAACGTTCGGCTTCCTTTTGTGCGCCGATGATTTCGGCTTCGAGCTCGGCGCTGACTGCCGCGTGTTCTTCTTCGGACCAATTGCCCGTGGCGATCAGGTGCTGTTTAAGGCGAATGATCGGATCACCCAGCGGGAAGTGGCTCCAGTCATCCGCAGGGCGGTACTTGGAAGGGTCATCAGAGGTTGAATGCGGGCCTGCGCGATAGGTGACCCATTCGATCAGCGTCGGGCCCAGATTGCGGCGGGCACGTTCAGCAGCCCATACCGAGGCCGCGTAGACGGCGATGAAGTCGTTGCCGTCGACCCGCAGGGAAGCGATGCCGCACCCCACGCCACGCCCGGCGAAGGTCGTGGATTCGCCCCCGGCGATGGCCTGGAACGTGGAAATGGCCCATTGGTTATTCACCACGTTGAGGATTACCGGAGCGCGGTACACGTGGGCGAAGGTAAGGGCGGTGTGGAAATCGGATTCGGCGGTAGCGCCGTCGCCGATCCAGGCGGAAGCAATTTTGGTATCACCCTTGATGGCCGACGCCATGCCCCAGCCCACCGCCTGTACGAATTGGGTGGCGAGGTTCCCGGAAATACTGAAGAAACCGTAGTCGCGTACCGAATACATGATTGGCAACTGGCGGCCCTTGAGTGGGTCGCGCTCGTTGGACAGCAACTGGTAGATCAGGTCCACCAACGGCACGTCGCGGGCCATCAGGATGCTTTGCTGGCGATAGGTGGGGAAGCACATGTCGTCAAGGTTCAGTGCCAGCGCCTGAGCACTGCCGATGGCTTCTTCGCCCAGGCTTTGCATGTAAAACGACATTTTTTTCTGCCGCTGGGCGACCACCATGCGGGCGTCAAAGATGCGGGTTTTGAGCATGGCGCGCATGCCGGCGCGCAGCACGTGCATCGGAACGCCTTCGGCCCACGGACCAAGGGCCTGGCCTTGATCATCGAGCACGCGAATCAGGCCCTTGGCCAAGTCGGCGGTGTCTGCCGGTTCTACATCGATGGGCGGCTTGCGTACCAGGCCGGCGTCGGTCAAACGCAGGTAGCTGAAATCGGTCTTGCAGCCCGGACGGCCGGAAGGTTCAGGAACGTGCAGGCGCAGTGGTGCATATTCTTCATTCATGGCTTTCTCTACGCTCGATCTTGTCGTGTTTTATTAGGGCGCGGGAGCTAAGTACTGCATGCAAGAAATGTCAGGTGAACCGCCAGATCTTGTCCTACAACAATCATATTCCGGACAGTGAAGAATATTTATCTGTAGTTCGTTGTGCTTTACAGCGAATAAGGATAAGAATTCTGCATAAACATAAAAAACAGGTGGTTTTGTCTCATGCGCAAGCTGGATCGAACGGATATCGGGATTCTCAACAGCCTTCAGGAGAACGCGCGCATCACCAATGCGGACCTTGCGCGCTCGGTAAACCTGTCGCCCACCCCGTGTTTCAACCGGGTCAAAGCGATGGAGGAGCAGGGGTTGATTCGCGAGCAAGTGACTTTGCTCGACGCCGACATGCTGGGCCTGCACGTCAACGTGTTCATTCACGTCAGCCTGGAGAAACAGGTGGAAGAGGCCCTGCAACATTTCGAAGCTGCCATTTCGGACCGGCCTGAAGTGATGGAGTGCTATTTGATGGCGGGGGACCCCGACTATCTGATTCGCGTACTGGTGCCGAGCATTCAGGCGCTTGAGCGCTTCATGATGGACTTCCTGACCAAGGTGCCGGGTGTTGCCAACATCCGCTCCAGCTTTGCCCTCAAGCAAGTGCGTTACAAAACCGCGCTGCCGTTGCCGCCGGGCGGGTTGGTGCTTGAAGAACGCTGAGTCGGGCGGGGGCCTGCCCGCCGCGATGTATCTCAACTCAGAACCGCAGGCGCCAGCGTTCGTTAAAACGCAAATCCACGATGGCTAATGGTTCTATGTCAATGAGGTTGAACGAGTCGGTGCTGGCAGCCAAGGCGTGCAAAATGGCGGCACGGATCACGAACGGATGTGTGACCACGGCAAAATGGCCTTCCTCACGGAACCCCTCTAGCCAAGTGCCGACCCGCAAGCAGAGGTCCTGCACCGACTCGCCATGGTGCGGCGCGGCATAGGGAGTGCTGAGCCAGTTGGCCACTGCTTGCGGGCAGCTTTCTTGCAGCTCTGACAGGCTTTGGCCTCGCCAGTCGCCAAAATCGTAGTCTTCAAGCGCAGGCACGATCTCAATGTCGCTGCCCAAGGCATGGGCAGTTTGCAGGGTTCGGATCTCAGGGGCGCAGAGAATCCGCACCGGCTTTTTCAGCACTGTGGCCAACTGCCCTGCCTTTTCCAGGCTTTTGCTTTCTGCCGGTTCATCTTCCGGGAACCGGCCCAGGCGCTGGGCCTCGGTACGGGCATGGCAAATAAGACTGAGACGAGTGGGCATGGTGCAGACCTCCAGCGTTCTGTCACACAATCGCCTGCAACGGCGGTTCTTCAATCGGATGCAGGTGAGTATATGGGCGCGCCCTGGCAACTCAAGGCGCATTGCCATGATGGCTGATTAGCGCAAGGTTCGGAGCAAGACTGGATGCGTGCGTCATGAGGGGTCAGCGCCGCGTAGCCGCCAGGGAGATGAGCGACTACGCGTTTTGGGGCATCGGTTAGCGGGTCAGATAAGCAGGAACAATGCCAGCAGCCCCCCGAAAATGGCCCATTTCTCCAGGTAATAGCGGGTGCGGTTGCGTTTTTTCAGTTCCTTGCCGCGCAGTCGGATCTTGTACAGCTTGGTAAATGCACGGTTGAGGCCGCCGACCTTGTCATTGGCGTCGTTTGGCGAGCTGGCGGAGGCCATGACCGTGCGGCTGAACCATTGGTTGAACGCAGCCGCCCAGCGGTACTTCATCGGGCGCTCAACGTCGCAGAACAGAATGATGCGGTTTTTGTCGGTTTTGTTTTCGGCGTAGTGGATAAAGGTTTCATCAAACATCACGCCTTCACCGTCCCGCCACGCATAATTCTGGCCGTCGACATTGATGTAGCAATCCGGATCGTTAGGCGTGTCCAGGCCCAAGTGGTAACGCAACGAACCCGCATAAGGGTCGCGGTGACGCACCAGTTTCGAGCCGGGCGGTAACTCAGCAAACATGGCGGCCTTGATCGTGCCAATGCCATTAAGCAGTTCGATGGTGCGCGGGCACAGCTCGACCGCCGACGGGTGATTGTCGCCGTACCATTTGAGGTAGAAGCGCTTCCAGCCGGTTTTGAAAAACGAGTTGAACCCCACGTCATTCGGTTGCTCAGAGCGTTTGATTTCGCCTGCCTGCATCAGCTTGCGCGCTTCTTCGCGTATTTCTTCCCAGTGATCTTGCAAAGGCTGCAGTTCTGGAAAGTCCGCAGGCTTGAGATAAGGCTGAGCGGGCACTTTGGAGAACAAATACAGAAAGCAGTTGATCGGCGCCAGGAAGGTGGAGTGGTCGCTTAATTGACGGCTCAGCTTATGCCGAACCTTGCCCCGCAAGTGGACATATGCGATGGACAAAACGTAGACAGCAATAATGATGAGTTTCAAGAGTATCGTCACAAGTCGAGAGAAAACGCCGCCCTGTTAGCACGCAAATGGCTCGGGAAACGTAAGCGTTTTCCGAAGGTTGGTGCTGTAGGAGGGAAGTCAAAGGGCAAGGTTAAAACAGCCCTTTGGGCATTTTCCAGCTTTTATGCAGGTTTTATACACTTCTGGTTACAGTCTTTGGTCGGGTTGATTGTAAGAAATACCCTTAAAGCTGTGCAGAAATGGAATTTGACTTGGACCGCTCAGGTGCGTTGATCGGCCAGGAACGCATCGATCTGCGCCCTGGTCGGTGCCGTGGCCGGCCCTCTGCGTGTGACCGCGATGGCCGCCGCTGCGTTGGCCCGGCGTGCGGCTTCACACGGGGCAACCCCGGTTGCCAGCGCGGCCAGCATCACCCCGGTATGAGCATCACCTGCGCCATTGGTGTCCAGCGCCTGCACTGTGAACCCGGCAATCGGGTGATGGCCCTGAGCATCGCTGACCCGGCAGCCATGCGGGCCATCTCGGACCACCTTCAGGCAGGTACCGGGCAAACGTGCATCCAGGGCCCTCAAGGCTTCGTCCAGCGTGCGGGTACCTGTCAGGGCCTGGGCTTCATGACGATTGCTGGTCCACAGGTTCAGGCGCGGCAAGAGCGCGTCCAGTAGGGCTGGCGCTATGTCGAGGAGCAACGGGCCGGGGTCAAAACTCAGGTGGATGTCGTTCGGCAACGCCAGCAGCCACGCGATTAACGGTTGCGCTTTGCCAGGCTCAAGCAGGCTATAACCGCTGACATACACATAGTCATCTTGCGCCACCCGTACCTGTTGCAGGTCATCAGCGGTCAACACGCCCTCGACGCCGATGTACGAAATGAAAGTACGTTCGGCGCTGGCTTCGGTCAGGGCGACGCATAACCCGGTGTCTTGGTGCGGGTCGGGCGGCAGGGTCGCGGTGATGCCTTCGCTGAACATGGCCTGACGCGCCAGTTCACCCATCTGGCCCTGACCGTGTCGCCCCAGGTACGCGGTGTCCAGGCCGCTGCGCCGCGCAGCAGCCATGACATTAAAGCCGCCCCCGGCCTGAAAGCTGGCACTGCTGGCCAGCGCATCACCGCCCGAGGGCGGCAGGGTGTCGAGGGCCATGACCAGATCGATGATGATTTGGCCTGTGTGCAGCAACCTAGGCATGGGCAGGCTCCGTGACACTCAGACGCCGATCCCGGGCGCCGCCCAGCAGGGCATACAACCCGCCAGCCACCACAAATGTCACCACCCAGCCCATCCCGTTATGCCCCAGCCAGGAATCTGCCAGCGGGCCGACAAACCAGTCCGCTTCGCTGCTGCCCACTCGGGTAAAGCAAAACCCCAGGATCAGCGCCACGGCCCAGGCGCTCAAGGCGCGCCATTCAATGCCGCCGCTATACCAATAGGCACTGCGAGGGCTGGCGTCCATCAAGTCCCGGGGGCTGTAGTAATGACGATGGATCAGGTCCACAACAAAGATGGCGACCCACGCGGTAATCGGAATGGCCGTCAGGGAGATAAAGGTAATGAAGGGTCCATAAAATCCGTCTGCGTACAACATGAAGTAAATCGAACCACTCAGGATGGCGACGATATCCACGACCACCGCCTGAACCCGTTTGAGTTTTACCCCGAGGGTTAACGTGGTCAGGCCCGCCGAGTACACCGACAGGTGGTTGGACAGCAACAGACCGCCGAAGGCGCTGAGTAGATAGGGCACGGCCATCCAGGCGGGTAACAGGTTGCGGATGGCGGCAACCGGGTCGGTGGCCGAGGCCAATTCATGATTGCCCACGGTCAGCAAACCGCCGAGCGTAATGAGCAGCACCAGCGGTATGCCGGCGCCCAAGGCGGCAGACGCTACCAGTTGCGGACCACTGACGCTGTGTTTCTGATAGCGCGACATGTCGGCCCCGGCATTCGCCCAGCCGATGCCCGTGCCTGCGGCCATGATGCCGATACCAATAATCACCGCACTCATGGGGGCGGAAGGCGCTGCAAACACGCCTTGCCAGTCGATAGTTGCGCACAGGAATCCGCCGACCAGCACGTTGAGGGCGCCAAACACGTACGTGGCCCATTTTTGGATGACCAGCAAGGTGGCGTGACCCAGCCCGGAAACCGACAACGTGAGCAGGGCAAAAATGGCGATGAACAGCAGGGTCAGGAGCGGGGCGCTTTTGGCGTCGGTCGGGGTGCCAAAGAGGATGGCACTCAGGGCCAGCAACACAAACGCCGCAGTGATGGTATTCACGGTTTCCCAGCCCACCCTCGACATCAGCGACACCAGTGTCGGACCGATATTGCCGCGCACGCCGAAAATGGCCCGCGACAAGGTCAGGCTCGGTGCCCGGCCACGTCGGCCCGCAATGGAAATGACCCCGACCACGGCGAATGAGCCTGCGGCGCCGATCAACGCGACGAGCATCACTTGCCAGATCGCCAACTGGTGAAAGGCCACCAGCGTGGCGCCCAAGGGCAGGCCCAAAATACTGATGTTTGCAGCGAACCAAACCCAGAACAATTGCAGCGGATTGCCATTGCACTCAATGTCCGGGACGGGCTCGATACCCCGGGTTTCCAATTGTCCGGCGCTGTGGCCGACGTGAGGGTGGCTCATGGGTGTCGCTCCTGATGCTTTTTTATCGTTTTTAAACAGCGTGCCACGCCGGTTTCGGGCAGCAAGCCGGAGTGCAGTCCATTGCGAGGGGGTGAGCTAAGCGTTGCGAAGGGCCAATAGCGCCTGTACCAGCGGTTCAAGTTGTAAATGATTGACGTCTTGCACGTGCCTGATCAGTGGCGTGGGCCAGGCGCCAAGACCCTCACAGGCGCCCAGCATAGCCCCGAGCACGGCGGCGATGGTGTCCGTGTCGCCGCCAATGCTGGCGGCCATGCACACGGCATCAAAGCTGCTCATGTAGCCACTGGCCACCCGCTGTGCCAACGCGAAGGCGGCGACCACCGATTCTTGCGAAGCGACCGAGGTGCCTATGACGTCGTACAACAGGTCCCCGACGTTATCGTTGTTGCAATGCGCGCTGGCGTCCCGGGCCCAACGTAGGCGTGGCCCGATACGTGCACCCGCCACCCAGTGGCCGTAATGCTCGGCCATGTAGGCGATTTCAGTGGCGGCATTCAAGGCGTGTTCGAGTGGTTTGCCATTAATCCCGCTGGACACCACGGCTGCCACGGCGGCAGCGCTGGCGATGCCCAGGCTGGTGTTGTGGGTGACTTGGCAGGCTTGAACCACCGCGGTGATAAACCGTTCTTGCTGCGCCACATCGCTGACGATGCCCACAGGCGTAATGCGCATGGCCGCACCGTTGGTGGTGCCATAACGGCCCGCTTCATCGGGGCTGTGGCCCGCCAGGATCAGGCTGATGGCCCGCTTGGTGGATGGCCCCAGCAAGTCTTGCGAGCCTTTGGCCTGCATTCCGGCCTCCCAGTCGATCAGCCGTTGTGCCAATTGGTCGGGAGGGATGCAGGCCTGGTTTTCGATAAGTAGCTGACCGACGAGCAGGGCTTGCTCGGTGTCGTCGGTGATTGAGCCCTTGGGCATGTTCGGCGCAATGGGCTGGTCGGCGGGCGCGTCTTCCAGCGTGGTGATGTGACCGAAGCGGGCAACGATGTCGGCACGGCTGAACGACTGCGTGGGCATGCCAAGCGCGTCCCCCAGGGCCAGCCCGTAAAACGCGCCCAGCGCCCGATCACGTTGTGTCATGTGGGTGTTCCGAATGACTGGTGCATGCGGAAGTGCTGCGGATCGAGCCAGCTTTCGACCTGCTCCATGAAACGGCCTTGCCGGTCATAGGTGGTGCGCAAAGCGCTGAGGAATACAGTGCCGGCGGGACGCCCGAGTAACAGCGCGTCTTCTTCGCCCAACGGCTCGGCACCGATCCATTGATCGCCACGCTCACCCACAAAGCCATAGGCGGCGAGGGTGATCGTGAGTGAATCGTCGATTAGTCCGACCCGTGGCAAGCTTTCAAGGCCGTTGGTGGCCGGCATCAATGAGCGCTCCAGTGACACCGCAGTGCCATCGGCGCGACGGCGTCGACGGTCCAGGGTAATGAACTGGCTGACACCAAACTGAGGGAGCAATTCTGGGCGCTCAATGGCTTCGAAACGCAACAGTTCGGTATGGATGCGCGCGCCGGTATCGGCCAGCGCCTGGGTCCAGCCATTGTGTTGGTCCAAGGTGATGCCGTCGTAGGTCACGACAGATCCGCCACCCGTGCGGGTCGCGATGTAACGGCGGCGTTCGAGTTCGCTCAAGGCCTGACGCAACGTATTGCGGCTGACACCCAGTTCTTGCGCCAACTTGTCTTCTTCCGGCAGGGGTAAACCATCAACTAAAAGCCCGTTTTCTATTCGGTGAACAAGTTCTTCTACCACGTGTTGTTTCTTATTGAATCGAGCTTGTCTAATCATGTGCAGAGTAATAGCTCAATAATGGCACTTCGGCAATAAATGGGCCTCTGGATCGAGGGCAAATTCCATGACGCGACGTCTGGGCGACGACGAGAAAAACCCTTGAACCTGGCGCAGATGCGGGATTCAAGGGTGTGTAAAAACGCGCGTAGATCTAGCCGCAGGCCTTGAGATTGACGGGCCCGACGAAGTCGTTACCCCGGCCCATGACACAGGCGACGGCCTGGTTACGCTGACGCTCCCAGGCTTGCACCGGGTACGTCTTGTTCCACGCTTCGTATAACTGGCGATCCTGTTTGGACAAGCGCAAATTGTAGCGCTTGCTCATGTAGAAATAGGTGCGTGCAATCATCCCCCGGATGGAAGGTCGGGGCATGACTTTTTTGGCCTTGAAGTCCACTTGGGTCAGGCACGAACCGTATTGCCCCGGCTGCTGCGGTAGCCAGCCAAAACTGAAATTGTTGCGATCGCCGTTGACCTCTCCAATGCTCGGCACCAGGTTATGCAAATCGGCTTCTGCCACTTTGTACACCGGGTCATTGCGGGTGCAGTTTTTACGTCCTCCTTTTTGCCAGCACTGGCGTTGATGGCCAATCTGCCAGGCGGGCACGATGTGTTCCCATTCGATGCGTGCCGCGCGGTTGGCATTCTTGCGCGGCACATAACCACAGGCTTGCAGGTTGACGCGGTTACCTGTGTATTTGCAGCCACAGTAAAACTCGGTGGATTGAGGTGCGTAGAGTTTCCAGGCAACCTTTTTCGCTTCACTAAAGGTTTGCGGCGCAGCCGCTTGAACGCTTAAAACAGTGAAGAGGCTGGCAAATGCCAGTAAACAAACCCTCATTGACTCAGTCTTCCTCAAGCACAGTCCAGAAAACATTCACACCACCATCATCGCGGTGTGCAACGGTGACGTTGTCGTTTTCGGAGATTTCTTCCAGCAGGCGCTCCCAGAACTCCGGGTTATCGCCTTCCTGAGGCAAAAGGACCGCCATTTTGGCTTTTTGTGCCTTGGGAGAGCTAATTTCTTTTTGTATGCGAAGTCCGAACAATTCGTAGGGGGACGGTGGAGTAGGTGCTTTCGCTGCTTTTTTAGCCATGATGCGGTCCTTGGTTAGCTGTATGTGCATACAGTATTTAACTGCGCGGCATTTCGCAACCTTTTGGTGCGTCGTCATGGCGGGTCATGCGCAGTCAACGCGTCTTGGGGCGCGGCGCCAACCCGGTTGTGCACGCGGTACATACACCCTCGGCAGGGTATTACCTGTGGCTGAGCGCCGTGATGAGGGTCTCAATAGTCGCTTGCAACTGCGCCACCGGGTCAGCCCCGTCGGCGCGGATCACCACCAGCTCACTGCCGCTTTGTGCCACGGCGGTTTTCAGCGCTTCGCTGGGTGCGCGATGGTCCAGGACCAGCGCCACGTCGTTGTCTTTAAGGGTTTGCGTCAGGGTTTTGAGGGCTTCGGGGGGCCAGGGCTGGTCTGCTGGATGATCGATCGTCACCGGTTCCAGATTCAACCCTGCCACCAGGTAATCGAGTCGGTCGGACAGGTTGACGACGCTCAGGTTGTCGACGTGGGCCAACTGCTGTTCGCTGTCGGCGCTGAGTTTCAACAGGCGTTGCTTGAGGGTGGCCAGATTGGCTTCGATCTGCGGCTTGGCGTCAGGGGCCAGCCGCGCCAGATCGGCTGCCATGACGTCCGCCATGCGCCCCATGTTATTGCTGACCAGCCACGGTTGGCTGTTCAGGCCATCGCGCTCGGCGCCCGGTTGCAAGGCGATACCCGGCAGGCTGCCATCCACCGGGCGTGCGGCGTCGATTTCGACGATGCGTATATTGCTGCGACGTGCCATGGGGTAGAGCGGGTCGTCGCGCCATACCGAGCGCAGACCAATCACGGCGTCGGCGTGTTCGGCCAGTTGGTGCAGCGCACCCGCGCCGCGCCCGCTGAAGTAAGCGCTTTGGCGGCTGCCCGGCAAATTGGCAGCTGCAGCGCGCTCCAGAATCACGCCTGTGTCCTTGAGCAGCAACTGGCCCAGGCCCACGGTGATCGGCACGCTGGCCAGAATGTGCACCGGTTGGGCAGGCAGATCGGCGGCCATGAGTGGGGTGCTGAGCAAGCCGGTCAGGGCCAGTGTGAGGGTGAGTGTGCGCAGAGTTGGCATTTATCCAATATTCCCTTTCAGGCTGGGGAGCACGCCGCGGGCGATAGCGGCGAGGGCGAAGGCGATACCGGCCACCAGAATGATTGCGGCGCCGGAGGGGATTGGCAGGTCGAATACGATGGGCACCATAATTCCGCACAACGTACTGCACGTGGCGATCAATACCGAAATCCAGAAGAAGCCCTTCAGCGACTGGCTTAACAGCCGCGCAGCCGCTGCCGGGATCACCAGCAGGGCGCCGACCAGAATGGCGCCGATGACCTTGACCGCCGCGACCGTGATCAGCGTCACCAGAATCACGAACAGGTAATCCAGCGCTTTGACGGCCACACCGCGCACGGCGGCCAGTTGCGGGTTGAAACTGGCGAGCATGATGCGGTTGTACAGCGGCAGGCTCAGCCCCAGCACCAGTGCGCCAACAATCGCCAGTACCAGCAAATCGTTGCCGTTGACGGTGAGCACGGAACCAAACAGCACGTTTTCGAGAATATGAACGTTAATCTTGCCAGCCAGAATCAGCAGCAAGCTGGCACCCAGCGCCAGTGACACCGAGAGGAAAACGCCAATCAGGGTGTCGGGCGCCAAGCCGGTGCGGTTGCGCAAATAATTGAGTGACACGCCAAACAGCAGGCAATAGCCGAACAGGCTGCCGTATGGCCCGGTGTAGGGTTCGCCGAGCAAAATACCGATGGCCACTCCTGTGAGTGCCGCGTGGCCCACCGCTTCGGAGAAAAACGCGAAGCGCTTGACCACCACCAGCGTACCCAGCCCGCCAAGTACCGGGCCGATCAACAAACCCGCCAGCAACGCGTTGACCACGAACCCGTAGGCCAGCACCTCAGGCAAATAGCCTGCCGAAGCCCAGCCTTGAACCATCAGGCGAAACGCTTCGTAACTCATACGTTAGTGCTCCCGTTACCGGTGGGGTGTGTCGCAAACAGGTCCAGCAGGCGTTCCGGGCTCAGGGTCTGTCCGGGTGGGCCGTCGAACAATACGCGCCGGTTGAGCCCCGTCACGCGTTCGGCCAATCGCTTGACGGCGGCCAGGTCGTGTTCGATCCACACCACGGTTACACCCGCCTGCTGCCAATCCGTGAGTAAGCGTTCAAACACGCGGGCGCCAGCTTCGTCCAGTGCGGACATGGGTTCGTCCAGTACCAAGAGCTGCGGGGCCGGGATCAGGCCCTGAGCCAGCAGTACACGCTGGCGTTCACCGCCGGACAACGCGCCCATGCGGCGCTTGCGTTTGTCCTGCATGCCGACCCGCGCCAGTGCTTCACCAATGGCGGGCGCCACCTTGCGCGACAGGCCCAGAAAGGCTGGGCGACGCTGGCACATGGCGGCCATGAAATCGTCCACGGTCATGGGCAGGCCACGGTCGAATTCCAGTGCTTGCGGCACGTAGCCGATCGGGCCCGTTGCGCCCGGCCAGTTCAGGCACAGCCGACCTTGGTGAGGCATTTGCCCCAGCAGGGTTTTGATGAGCGAACTTTTACCGCCGCCATTGGGGCCAACCAGCGCATGGACGCTGCCGGGGCGGATGGTGAAACTGACGTGATCGAGAATGGGGGTCTGTCCCAGGGTCAGCGAGACCTGATCGAACTCAACCCCCGGGCCGGTGGCGAGGGTGACCAGAGGTTGGGCAGCACTCATGCTCCGGCCTCCTGTATGGCGGTGACCACGGTGTTGAGGTTGCCGGTCATTTCTTTTTCGTATTTGTCGGCGCTGTAGTCGCCATAGGAAATGTGCGACAGCGGGTAGAGCTTGACCCCTGACTCACGCTGGATGGTGTCGACGTAGGTGGAGGGGAAGTCCATCTCCGAGAAAATCACCTTCACATCCAGTGCGCGCAGTTGGTCGATGGTCTTTTTCAACTGGCTCGGGCTGGGTTCGATGCCGTGGGCAGGTTCGACCACGGCCGTGACTTCAAGGCCAAACTCGCGCAATAGATAGTCATAGGCGGCATGCACGGTGGCCACCCGTAAATCTGCATTGGGGGCCCGGGTCAGTTTGGCCAGCGCATCTGCCCGCATCTGGCGCAGGCGTTTGCCATAAGTCCGGGCATTGGCGGTGTAGGTTTTGGCATTGGCCGGGTCCAGCTTGCCCAGCTCGCGGGCGATATTGTTGACCTGGGCAATCGATGCGCTGATGGACAGGAAGGTATGAGGGTTGACCACTTTGCCTGCACCGCGCGCGGCATTGCCGGTGGCGGCCAGCAACGGCACGTTCTGATTGGCCTCTATCACCGGGATGCCGGGCGTTTCGCTGGCTTCGATCATGCGGTCAGCGAAGTCGTCATGGCCCACGCCGTTGAGCACGATCACATCCAGCGTGCCGATGCGTTTGATGTCTTCAGCCCGCGGTTCGTAGGCGTGAGGGTTAAAACCGGCGGGGATCAGCGGCACCACCTCGGCCTTGTCGCCGACGATGTTGCTCACGTAGCTGTAATAGGGGTGCAAAGTGATGCCGATGCGCAAGGGCTTGGCCAGCGGTGTCGGGGTGTCGGCCCAGGCGAGCGGGGCAAGGCACATGGCAAACAGGCCGGCCAGCAACAGGGTGCGGCGACGCAGAACAGATGAAATGGACATGGCGAGCAGTCTTCTCTGAGGTCAAGCGGTGGGTTCAGTGCCGATGCTGGCGAGTGACCCCGGCATCGAAGTGCGCGGTCACTTGCTGCCAGCCGCTCTGGATCAGGGTAGCGTCGCTGAGGTCGGCAGGTACGCTGAGCGTGCTGTTGCGGTTGAGCCATACATCCGGTTGGGTGCCAATGCGCAACAAAAACGAACCCGCGACCTCGGGGTGGGGGCTCACGCCCAGGTACGCCTGGTCGCCCAGCAATTGCCACACGTGGCCCCCACGGCTGACTGAGCTGGCATCGACAGCAAAAGGGGCAAACCCGTCAGCGGCGAGTTCGGACGGCTCGGGCAGCGCATTGGCGTCTTCGCGCAGCAGCCGGATTTCGTCGAGAGTGACCCGCAGGTCGGCGTAGATTCCTTGCTCGGCGGCGTTCATGTCCCGGCGTGCATCCACTTGATGGGCCACTACCGGGGTCTCGGTCAGCGATTCGTGGCGCCACGCCACCACCGCACCGGCAATGCTCAGGATTAACAGGCATAACAGCAGGACGTACAGCGTTTCATGCCCGGCTCCGGCGGGGCGTACCACGTGAGTATTCATGGGGCCTCGATGTCGGCTTGGTCGATTTCGACGATGTGCCCGGGGCCGGCGTCAAACAGCACGTAAAACTCGCCATCGGGTTTTTTGAACGTCAGGCTTGAGTCCTGCCCCAGCTTGCCCGGCATCAGAATGGTTTCGTCGTAACCGATGACGTCGAGGGTGACGCCGGGCGCGCCACTGCCGTCCGAAAACCCGCCCGTACAGCGGATCTGCTCGCCGTCGAGTGCTTTGCATTCGCACATCGGGTTGTGCGCAAACGCCTGATTGCTCATGGCCATGCATGCTGCAAAGCCCGCAGCCATCAGGCGTCGCACAGGGAGTCGGGACAGTTGCACGTTCATTGCTTGCCTCCTTGTTGTTTTAACCAGGCCACGGTGGCCGGTGATGCCGTTTTGAGGGGGATGGATGCTTGATGCACCGAACCGTCCCAGCCTTCGAGGGTGACCCACAGCTCGGCATCCTCTTTAGTACGCAGCGGCACGGGAACGGTGGCGCCCAGGCGATACGGCGTGCCGAAGAAAATCACCCCGGCGGTGCGCAGGCTGCGGGGTTTGCCGATGCGCAGATAGACCGCCTTGACCGGTTCGATGCAGGCGTCGCACAAGGCCGCATTAAAGTTTTTCATGTAGCCCGCCGGCCCGTCCGGACGTGGCGCTTCGTCGCGCAGCTCGGCCAGTTGCAGGCTCCAGGGCCCGACCTGCAGGGTGCCGATGTCACGCTCGCCCAAGCCGCTGTCGCCGCGAAACAGCGACGCATCAGCGAAGTACTTGGGCATGAACCCCAGCGGCACTAGTAACAGCAGTATGTTCAGGTGGAAGCGCCATTTGTGCCACCAGCGGCTCAAGGGCGAGGCGGGCTGTGTGATCACGGCCTTGCTCATGCGTGGGTCTCCGAGGGCGCGTCGGTTCGCGCTTGGGCGGTGTGAGTGGCGTGCGTGCGGGCCGGTTTGTGGCTGCGTTTGAGGGCGTGGGCGGTGGCCAGCGCAGTGCGTTTGGTCCAGATCAGCAACCCGCTCAGCACCATCAGGCTCAGGATCAGGCCGAAGAAGAACCAGATCAACTTGACCCAAATGCCACCAAAGTCGCCGGTGTGCAGGGGGCGCATCGACTCGGTGACCAGCTCCAGCCCGGAGCGGTCGGCAATCATGCGCGAGCCTTCAATCAGACCGTTGTACGGGTTGATCTCGGCGGTCTGGAACAACAGCGGGTACCAGCCCGGGCCGCCGACTTCGATATGGCCGTAAGCATTGCTGGGCAGGCTGATGAAACTGGCTTCGAGCCCGGGGATCTTCTCGGCGGCAATCGACACGGCCTTGTCCAGACTGATCTGCGGCGCCGGGGTGCCGTCGGGCATGATCGGTACATCCTGACGCGCCACCACCGGCGGGTTGCCAGCCGTTGAAATGGAAATCTGGTTATCGAACATGAACGCCTGAATCAGAAACCACAGGCCGGTGATGGAAATCACCGCGATAAACCAGATCGACCAGATGCCGCACAGGCGATGGAAATCGCCCCAAAAAATCCGCGCGCCGTGCTTGAAGCGCAAGTTGGGTTTGAAAAAGCCTTTCCAGAATTTCTTGTAGACCACTAGCCCGGTAATCAACGAGCCCAGCAACGGCAGGCCGAGGAACGATACCAAATACCAGCCCCAGCTGTACCCATTGGTGAACGGCACCAGCCACCAGCCGTGCAGGGCGCGAGTGAAAGCCTTGAAGTTGAAACTCGGGCTCTCGCCCTGAATGGCGCCGGTGTAGGGGTTGATATACAGCGAAGGTGAGCGCCCGTCGGGGTACACCACATCGGCCACCAGCGCGAAGTGGGCCTCGTCCGGGCGGCTGATCGACTGCACTGCCAGGGTGGGCTCGGCCTGATGAAGGGCAGTGAGCACCTGTTCATAGCTGAGCAACGGCGCATCGTCCGAGGGCTGGCTGGCACGGGCTTCAGGGGTCGCCAGCCACACAATTTCCTGGCTGACCACCGCCAGGGTGCCGGTCACGCACACGATCAGCACGAAGAACCAGATCGGCAACGTGAGCCAGCTGTGCACCAGAAACCAGAGCTTGGAACGGGATTTTTTGGACATGGGTAACGGCAAACTCGCGGTTGAGCGGGTGTTAATCGCCATGAGAAGCGATTGCTTATCCATGTAGGACGGATGAGCAGGCCGAAACCCGAACCTTGAGATGTAAAGAATTATTACAGCGCGTTTTCGTAGGGCATTTCAGAGAGGGTATTCAGTTTTGTTGATAGTCACATACATGGAAAAAAATATAGGCATTGCGACCTGTTAATTTATAGATTTATTCATGTGCATCCGTTAAAAACCAGATAAAAAGAAGAGGCAAGGAGTTGCAATGAACGTCAGTCGCCATAAAGAAATACAGGGATATGTTTTGGTGGTGTGTATGTCGCTGATGTCCGGATGTGGGACGTTGATGAGTGAGCGGTCAGGAGGGTTTAGCGGGGTTCGAGAAGATATGAAAATGGCCAAAGAGCCCTTTCTCTGGATAGGTACACTCGGGTTGCTCCCGATGATGGGAATCGCCTCCATGCCGGTGGATTTGGCAGTGGATATTGTTTTGTATCCGATTGATGTTTGGCTAAAGAAGAGGTTGCAGGTCAAAGATCCACCCCGTCCCGTGGGTTATTCGGCCCCGCTTTACAGTATTAATTTAACCGGTGGTGATGACTTCGATTATGCAATTTGGCCGCGTTATGATGCACCTCGAAACAACACTGATTTCATTGGCACGACTGCGACCCTGAAGGAGGATAGCTATACGGCTCGTGCCGTGTCAGCGCCCCGCTCCGCAGGGGGTATCAAACCCGTTGCAGGCGTCATCAACCCGCCACGGTTGTTTTCACGTTATCCCTACGATTCAGGCACAACATACAGTTTTCACAAAGTGGGTCCGGTGTATCAGGCGGCGAATGGTGAGCATTATCGAAATACAATAAAAATAAAAGAAGCACTTCTGGCCCCCGTCGACGAGGTCGCAGACAATTCCATCATCCTTTTTTTCATGCCGTGTAATGAAGTTGTGTTCTTTCGTTCCAGTCGGGCCGACTACGACGCGGGTGCGTTATACCGGCCTGATGTGCAGGCCTTATATAAAACATTGAAAAATCAATCCGCGCTCGCTAAATGCCCTGTCCCTGATGTGAATGACAAAGCAATTGTTATTCAGGGTGAAAAGTATCGAAAGTCCGAAGTTGATGTGTGATTAATTACCTGTTGTTGTCGAACGCGCTGACGGGTCAAGCGACTCAAGTGTGCGCGGTTGAACAGGGTTATGCTCAATCGCGACACACTTTAGGTGTTATTCCAGCGACCGCCCCTGTTTCCAATACCCCATTAACGTCAGTTGCTGACGTGCCAGCCCTTGTTCGTTGATCAAGAATTGTCGTATGGCCATCACGGCTGCGGACTCGCCCGCAATCCATGCATAAAAGTCGCCCTGTTTGGCGCTGGCGCGCTCCCATGGGCGCTGCGTGTTTAAATCCAATGCTTCTACAGGCGTTGCAATGTGCAGTGCTGCACGCATCGGCGGCAAGCTCGCCAGTTCCCGGGCCGCCAGGATCATGCCTTCGCCGTGGCGTTTGCCCAGGCTGGCGCGGGGCAGCCAATGCACCTTGGCATTGAGGCCGCAGAGCAGGGGCAGGCAGTCCGCCTCTTCGGGGACCTCGATAAAGGCTTGAACGTGCGGCGCATCGGGATGGTCGGCCAGTTGTTCCAGAATTCCGGCCATCGCCGGCAGTGCGGTTTCGTCGCCGATCAATAACACGTGGCGCACCCCGTCAGGCGGCTGCCATTCATAGCCACCGGGGTCGCCCCGGTACGCCGCATGAGGCGCGACGATCTGCAAGCGGTCACCCGGCTGGCAGTGCATGGCCCAGCGCGAGGCCGGGCCTGTTTCCCCATGCAAGACGAAGTCGATGTCCAGCTCGTGGGCATCGGGCTGCAGGTTGCGCAGGGTGTAGGTGCGCATGGGCGGTGTTTTCTCGGCGCTCAAGGCTCGTCGCGCCGCTTGCCAGTCACCGCTCTTGGGCAGGCAGGGCGAGGTGCCATCGGTGCTCGGAAAGAACAGCTTGACCCGCTGATCCGGCGCCAGTATTTGCATCAGCCCCACCTCATCGCCGGTAAAAACGAAACGCATCAGCGAAGGGCTCAAGGCGATGCGCTGTTTGAGGCGGATGTCGAACAGTTCATAACCGCCGGGTTTGCTCAGGCGTTTGCGCAGAGCGTGCACCAGCGTCGCGGCGACAGACATAAACAGCACCTTGGTCAGTGGATGTCATGCTTGATAACGAGTGAGTGCTGCCGGTATTTACCCGCAGCGGCCACCTTGAAAAACCTCCAATACCCGCCTGCCAGGCGGGTGCGCATGCAGGTTAATTTTCCGCCGCGTTCATCCGTTCCGTAGGGATAGCCGAGCCAACGCTCGATAGCCAATACGTACGGAAGAAGCCAGATGAATGCTGAGAAGTCCCTCAAACTTGCCCGCCGGTTCATCGAATTACCGCTGGAAAAACGCCGGTTATTCCTCGACGGCTTGCGCGGGGAAGGGATCGACTTTTCTCAGTTCCCGATTCCGAAAGACGTGGCGCAAGACGATCGCCATGCGCTGTCCTATGCACAGCGGCGCATGTGGTTTTTGTGGCAACTGGACCCGCACAGTGGCGCGTACAACCTGCCAGGGGCGGTGCGCCTCAAGGGTCAATTGAACGTCGCGGCCCTGGAACAGGCGTTTGCGCATGTGGTACAGCGCCACGAAACCCTGCGCACGGTGTTTCGCCAGCACGCCGATTACAGCCTCGAGCAAGTGGCTTTGAGCCAGCCGCTTGCGGTTGAAGCAATGGATTTCACCCTGTTGCCTGCCGTGGAGCGCGATGGGGCGGTGGCGGCCGAGGCGCAGCGCCAATCGCTGTTGCCTTTCGATCTGGCCAATGGCCCCTTGTTGCGCATCAAATTGCTGAAACTGGCCGAGGACGAACACGTACTGCTGTTGACCCTGCACCACATTGTGTCTGACGGCTGGTCGATGAATGTGCTGATCGACGAGTTTATTCGCGGTTATGACGCCTTTGAACGCGGTCAGTCGCCGCAACTGCCCCAATTGCCGATTCAATACAGCGACTATGCGCTGTGGCAACGCCGCTGGCTGGAAGCTGGAGAGCAGGCGCGGCAGCTCACGTACTGGCACGCCACGCTTGGCGAAGAGCACCCGGTCATCGCGTTACCCACCGACTACCCGCGCCCGGCGATGCCGAGCTATCGTGGCACCCGCTATGAATTCGCGCTCGACCCCGCACGGGTGGAGCAGTTGCGCACGTTGGCCCAACGGCACAATGTCACGCTGTTCATGCTGCTGCTGGCGGCGTTCAATATTGTGTTGCACCGCTACAGCGGCCAGACCGACGTGCGTGTTGGTGTACCGATTGCCAACCGCAACCGGCGTGAAGTCGAAGGGCTGATCGGCTTGTTCGTGAACACTCAGGTGTTGCGCTGTGAACTGAATGCCCAGACCCCGGTGGCCGACCTGCTGCGCGCCGTCAAGGAAACCGCCCTCGGTGCTCAGGCCCATCAGGAACTGCCGTTCGAGCAGTTGGTCGAGGCGTTCAAGCTGGAACGTAACCTGAGCCATAACCCGTTGTTTCAAGTGATGTACAACCACCAGCCGCAGGTGGCGGACATTGAAACGGTCAAGACGGCCTCGGGCCTTGAACTGGGGCTGGTCGAATGGGAAGGGCGCACCACCCAGTTCGACCTGAGCCTCGACACCTGGGAAAAAGGCGGGCACCTGAATGCGGCGCTGACCTATGCCAACGATCTGTTCGATGCTGCGACCATCACCCGCATGGCGCGCCACTGGAGCAACCTGCTGCGGGCGCTGGTGGCAGATACCGAATGCCGGGTGGGCGAGTTGCCGATGCTCGATGACAGCGAGTGGCACACGCAGGTACACGAGTGGAACAACACGGCAGCCGCCTACCCGTCCCATCGCAGCCTGCATCATTTGCTCGAAGCGCAGGTCGCGCGTACCCCGCAATCCTGCGCGCTGGTGTTCGGGGACCAGACGCTCAGTTATGCGCAACTCAATGCCCGCGCCAACCAGTTGGCACGTCACCTGCGCGCGCAGGGCGTGGGCCCGGATGTGCTGGTGGGCATTGCGCTTGAACGTTCGATGGACATGGTGATCGGCCTGCTGGCCATCCTCAAGGCGGGGGGTGCCTATGTGCCGCTGGACCCTGACTACCCGCAAGAACGTCTGGCCTACATGATCGAAGACAGCGGCATCGGCCTGTTGCTGACGCAGCAAGCGCTCGTGGCCGGTCTGCCCACGGCCGACATTCGGGTTATTGCCCTCGATGACGGCGCCCAAGCGCTGCAAGGCTATGACGACAGCAACCTGAACCTCGCCCATGACGCGCAGCACCTGGCTTATGTGATTTATACCTCGGGCTCGACCGGGCGCCCGAAAGGCGCGGGCAACACCCATGCGGCGCTGGTCAATCGTTTGTGCTGGATGCAGCAGGCGTATGGCCTGCGTGCGCACGACACGGTCCTGCAAAAAACCCCGTTCAGCTTTGACGTGTCAGTGTGGGAATTTTTCTGGCCGCTGCTCACGGGGGCGCGGCTGGTGGTGGCGCAGCCGGGAGAACACCGCGAGCCGCTGCGCCTGATCGACACTATCCGCCAGCATCAGGTCACCACCCTGCATTTCGTGCCATCAATGCTGCAAGCCTTTATCCACGAGACCGGCGTGGAGCACTGCATCAGCTTGCAGCGCATTGTGTGCAGCGGTGAAGCGCTGTCGGTGGACGCTCAACAACAGGTGTTTACCAAGCTGCCGGGCGCCGAGCTGTACAATTTGTACGGCCCGACCGAGGCCGCCATCGACGTCACGCACTGGACCTGTGTCGATGAAGGCGCAGCCAGCGTGCCGATTGGCCTTCCGATTGCCAACCTGCGCACCTGGGTGCTCGATGCTGACCTGTCGCCGGTGGCGCTGGGGGTGGCGGGCGAGCTGTATGTAGGGGGCGCCGGTCTGGCCCGTAACTACCATCGACGTCCGGGCTTGACCGCCGAACGCTTCGTGCCGTGCCCGTTCAATGATGGCGAACGCCTGTACCGCACGGGCGACCTGGTGCGCCAGCGCGTGGACGGGGTGATTGAGTACCTGGGGCGTCTCGACCATCAGGTCAAGCTGCGCGGGTTGCGCATTGAGCTGGGGGAAATCGAGGCGCGCCTGGCAGAGCATGCTGGCGTGCGTGAAGCCGTGGTGCTGGTGCTCGACGGCAAACAACTGGTGGCGTACGTGGTCCTGCAAGACCCGGCCACGGCTGGCGATTGGCAAGCTGCGTTGACGGCCCATCTGCTGCGCAGCGTACCGGACTACATGGTGCCCGGCCACTGGATCAGCCTAGAGCGCCTGCCGCTGTCGCCCAACGGCAAGCTGGAGCGAAAAGCCTTGCCGCGTCCCGACCCGGCGTCGACGCAGCAGGTGTACACCGCGCCTGCCAATGAACTGGAACAGCGTCTGGCCGCCATCTGGCAGGCCGTGCTGGGCGTGGCGCACATTGGCGTTGACGACAATTTCTTTGCGCTGGGCGGCGACTCGATCATCTCCATTCAGGTGGTCAGTCGGGCGCGTCAGGCGGGCATCGCCTTCAGCCCTCGTGACTTGTTTCAGCACCAGACTATCCGCAGCCTGGCACGGGTTGCCGGGCTGAGCACGCACACGTCGATCGATCAGGGCCTGGCCCAGGGCCCGGTGGCATTGGCACCGGTGCAGCATTGGTTCTTCGAACAGGCGATGCCGTCACGCCATCACTGGAACCAGTCCTTACTGTTGCACCCGCGTCAGCCGGTCAAGGCCGCGCCGCTGGAGCACGCGCTGCGGCAACTGCTGACCCATCACGATGCCTTGCGCCTGCGTTTCGAGCAGCGCGATGGCCAATGGCAACAAGCTTATGGCGAGCTGTCGGCCGAGCCGTTGCTGTGGCATCAACACGCTGCTTCGCTGGACGAACTCAACAGCCTGTGCGAACACGCGCAGCGCAGCCTTGATCTGCAAGCAGGGCCTTTGTTGCGTGCAGTTATGGTGGAAATGCCCGACCACAGCCAGCGGGTGCTGTTGGTGGTGCACCATTTGGCTGTGGATGGCGTGTCGTGGCGGGTGCTGCTGGAGGACTTACAACAGTTCTACGAACACCCTGCACAGGCGCCACAGGCCAAAACCAGTAGCTATCAGGCCTGGACAGCGCAATTACAGGCGGCTGCGCAGGCGCGTTTGCCGGAAATTGCGCAATGGCACGCTCAACTGAGCGGGGCCAGCAGTGCGTTGCCATGCGACCGTGCCGGGGGCGGGTTGCAGAACCGTCATGGGCAAACACGTGCGTTCAGCCTCGACGCCGAACGTACCCGGCAGTTGCTGCACGTGGCGCCAGCGACCTACCGCACCCAGGTTAATGATCTGTTGTTGACGGCGCTGGCACGGGTGATTTGCCGCTGGAGCGGGCACAGCAGCAGTCTGATTCAACTCGAAGGCCATGGTCGCGAAGACCTGTTCGACGGTCTTGACCTGTCGCGCACCGTGGGCTGGTTCACCAGCCTGTTCCCGGTGCAACTGACGCCAACCGACGGCATGGGCGAGTCGATCAAAGCCATCAAGGAACAATTGCGCAGTGTCCCGGACAAGGGCGTCGGCTATGGTTTGCTGCGCTACCTGGCGGGCAGCGACGCGGGGGCGCAACTGGCCGCGCTGGCCACACCGCGCATCACCTTCAACTACCTGGGGCAGTTCGATCGCCAGTTCGATGCGCAGGCGATGTTCGTCCCGGCCGCGCAAAGCGCCGGTCAGGCGCAGGATGAACAGGCGCCGCTGGCCAACTGGCTGAGCATCGAAAGCCAGGTCTATGGTGGCGAGCTGAACCTGCAATGGACCTTCAGCACAGCGATGTTTGAAGAGGCGACCATTGGCGCATTGATGGACGACTACCAGCGCGAACTGTCGGCGCTGATCGAGCACTGCGTGACCCACAAGACCGGCGGCATGACGCCGTCGGACTTCCCGCTGGCACGCCTCACTCAGCAGCAACTGGATAACCTCACGGTGGCGCCCGCCACCATTGAAGACATTTATCCGCTGTCGCCGATGCAGCAGGGCTTGCTGGTCCACACCCTGCTCGAACCGGGTTCGGGCATCTATTTCATGCAAGACCGCTACACCATCGACAGCGAAATCGACCTGCCGCGCTTCACCGCGGCCTGGCACGCCGTGGCCCAGCGTCACGATGCGTTGCGCGCGTCGTTCAGCGTCGACGATGACGGCAACATGCTGCAAATCATCCACCGCGACGCAGCGCCGAACGTGCAGGTGCATGACTGGACCGATCGGCCCGAGTCCGAACACGAAGCGGCGTTGCACGCGTTGCTGGCGCAAGAGCGTGCAGAAGGCTTTGACCTGCTCAACACGCCGCCCTTCAGCCTGCGCCTGATTCGACGCAGCGCCGGGCATTACTGGTTCATTCTCAGTAACCACCACATCCTGATCGATGCTTGGTGCCGCTCGCTGCTGCTGCAAGACTTCTTCACGCTCTACAGCGGCCAACGCAGCTTGCCCCCCGCAGGCCGTTACCGCGACTTCATTCAGTGGCTGCAAGCGCAGGGCGAACGGGAGGCACTACAGGCCTGGACACAAGAGCTGGCGGGCTTTGAACAACCGACCCCATTGCCGTTTGACCGGCCCATGCGGCGTCAGGGTGGTTTCTCGCAGATCGGCGATGTGTACGCCGATCTGCAGGTCAGTCAGGGCCGAGCCCTGCGTGCGTTGGCCCAGCGTTATCAGCTCACCGTCAACACCCTGACCCAGGCGGCCTGGGCATTGGTATTGCAGCGCTACAGTGGCCTCGATGAAGTGTTGTTTGGCGTGACCGTGGCCGGTCGACCGGTCAATCGCCCCGAGATGCAGGACACCGTGGGCCTGTTCATCAACAGCATTGCGCTGCGCATACAACTGCCGCGTGCCGGGCAGGACGTCAGCGTGCAGGCGTGGCTGCAAGGCCTGTTTGAACACAACCTGGCGCTGCGTGAGCACGAGCATTTGCCGCTGTTGCAGATTCAGGCGTGCAGTGGGCTGGACAAAGGCCAGTCGATATTCGACAGCTTGTTTGTCTATGAAAACGCGCCGGTGGAAAGTGCCGTGGTCACAGGCGCCGAGCAAATCAGCGCCAAGTCCGACAGTGCCCGCACCCACACCAACTACCCGATGACCGTGGTGGTGTACCCCGGCGATGCGCTGGGCCTGCACCTGTCTTACGACAAGCGTTTCTTCGACGACGCCACGGCCGAGCGTTTGCTGGCCGATTTCAAACGCCTGCTGCTGGCCATTGGCGAGCATGCAGACGGGCAATTTGCCGATCTGCCGGTAGTCGACGCCGCCGAGCGTGAGCACCTGTTGCAGGCGGGCAATCACACCGACCGCGACTACCCGCTGGCCGAAGGTTATGTGCGCCTGTTTGAAGCGCAGCACGACGCGCACCCGCAACAGGTGGTGGCGACGTGCCTCGATCAGCACTGGACGTACCGCGAGCTGGAAACCCGTGCCAACCGACTCGGCCATGCCTTGATGGCGGCGGGGGTGGGCGTCGATCAGCCGGTGGCGCTGCTGGCCGAACGCAGCCTTGAGCTGCTGGGCATGATGCTGGGCAGCTTCAAGGCTGGCGCTGCTTACCTGCCGCTGGACCCGCAACTGCCTGCCGGGCGTTTGCTCGACTTGCTGCAACTGGGGCACGTGCCGGTGCTGGTGGCCACTGCGGCCTGTGGCGATCAGGCGCGGGCATTGCTGGCGCAATTAGCCCCGGCGCACCCCCCGCGATTGGTGGTGTGGGATGACGTGCAGGCGCAGGGGTTCTCCAGCGCGCGGCCGGGTGTCTACACCGGGCCAGATCATTTGGCGTACGTGATCTTCACCTCAGGTTCTACCGGCACCCCGAAAGGGGTCATGGTCGAGCAGGCAGGGATGCTCAACAACCAGTTGAGCAAACGCCCCTACCTCGACCTGGGCCGTGACGCTGTCATTGCCCAGACCGCGTCCCAGAGTTTTGATATTTCGGTGTGGCAATTCCTCGCTGCGCCGCTGTTGGGGGCGCAGGTGGACATCGTGCCGAACACCATCGCCCATGACCCGGCCGCGCTGCTGGACCATGTGGCGGCACGCGGTATCAGCGTGCTGGAGAGCGTGCCGTCGCTGATCCAGAGCCTGTTGGACGAACCTGATCGCCCCTTGACGGGTTTGCGCTGGATGCTGCCCACCGGCGAGGCCATGCCGCCTGAACTGGCGCGCCGCTGGCTGCAGCGTTACCCCGGAATCGGTCTAGTCAACGCCTACGGCCCGGCAGAGTGCTCGGACGACGTGGCGCTGTTCCGGGTGGATGCAGCTTCGGCCGAAAGCGCGTACCTGCCGATTGGCCTGGCCACCGACAACAATCGCCTGTACGTGCTCGATGGCGGGTTGCAGCCGGTGCCGACCGGGGTGGTGGGCGAACTGTATGTGGCTGGCACCGGTGTAGGACGCGGTTACGTTGGCGATCCGTTGCGCACTGCCTGCGTGTTCTTGCCCAATCCTTACGCCCGGCAGCCGGGTGAACGGCTGTACCGCACCGGCGATTTGGCGCGCCGTCGAACAGACGGCCAACTGGAGTACGTGGGCCGTATCGACCAACAGGTAAAAGTGCGCGGGTTCCGCATTGAGCTGGGTGAAATTGAATCGCGCCTGCGCGACCTGAACGGCGTGCGTGAAGCGGCCGTGGTGGTGCAGGACAGCCCGACCGGCAAAGCGCTGGTGGCGTTTGTCGTGGCGCACGACTCGGCGCCGCAGTGGTCAACGCTGCGTGAGCAACTGAAAGCTGCGCTCAAGGCGCAGTTGCCCGATTACATGGTGCCGTTGCAATGGCTGCCTCTGGACCACTTGCCGCTCAATGCCAACGGCAAGGTGGATCGCAAGGCCTTGGTCCAGGTGCACGCGGCCGACTGGCAGCGGGAGGTGGTGGCCCCCCACGCGGGGATTGAGTCGCGTATTGCCGCGATCTGGCAGGAAGTCCTCAAGCTGGACGCCGTCAGCCGCGACGACAATTTCTTCGAACTGGGCGGCCATTCGCTGTTGGTGGCGCAAGTGGTGTCCCGCGTGCGTCAGCAATTGATGATTGAACTGCCCCTCAGCAGCTTGTTTGAAACCAGCGTGCTCAGCGAGTTTGCGGCCCGTTGCCAGGCGCAACCGCAAATGCAAAGTGCACCGGCCTTGCGGCCGATGGCGCACGGTCAGGCGGGTGTGCTGTCGTACGCACAACAACGGCAGTGGATTCTCTGGCAACTGGACCCGGCCAGCGCCGCTTACAACATCCCGGTCGCGCTGCGGCTCAAAGGCGCGCTGAATCGCGACGCCTTGCTGCGTAGCTTCAATGACCTGCAAGCGCGGCACGCCACCTTGCGCACCACCTTTATTCAGGATGGCGAACACGCACGAGGCGTCGAGCATGCCAGCCTGCCGTTGGCCCTGCGCGAGCTGACCCTGGCGGCCCCGGCCGAGGCCGAGGTTCAGGCGCGGGTCGCTGAAGAGATGCGTCAACCCTTCGACCTGCGCAACGGCCCGCTGCTGCGCGTGTTGCTGCTCACGGTCGGGGCCGAGGAACAGGTGCTGGTGCTGACGGTGCACCACATCGCGGCCGATGGCTGGTCCATGCAAGTGATGGTCGATGAGTTCAGCGCCTTGTATCAGGCCCACGTTCAGGGGCAAGCACCCGAACTGCCTGCCCTGGCGGTGAGCTACGCCGATTATGCAGTCTGGCAACGGGACGGGTTGCAGGCCGGGGAGGGCGAGCGTCAGTTGAGTGCCTGGACGGCCCATCTGGGTCACCAGCACCCGCCCCTTGAGTTGCCCAGCGAACTGACCCGACCGGCGATTCGCAGCGAACGCGGGGCGCGCCTGGAACTGGCCGTTGAGCCTGAACTGGCGGCCGGTTTGCGGCAGTTGGCGCAGCAACACAACGTGACCCTGTTCATGTTGCTGCTGGCCAGTTACCAGGCCGTGCTGCATCGCTACAGTGGCCAGTCGGCGATCAACGTCGGCGTGCCCACGGCCGGGCGCAACCACCTTGAGACCGAAGGCCTGATCGGTTTTTTCATCAACACCCAGGTGCTGCGCGCCGACATCGACGGCCAACAGACGTTTGCCAGCCTGCTGCAACAGGTCAAGAAAACCGCGTTGTGGGCGCAGGCCCATCAAGAGCTGCCGTTCGAGCAACTGGTGGATGCGCTGCAACCCGAGCGCAGCCTGAGCCACAGCCCGTTGTTCCAGGTGCTGTTCAATCACCAGCGGCAGATCGGTGAGAGCGTCGAGCGCAGCGTGCCGGGGCTGGTCATCCAGCGCATGGTGTGGCAACAGCACACGGCGCAGTTCGACCTGGCGCTGGACACCGAAGAACAGGGCGAGCAATTGCACGCCAGCCTGACCTACGCCAGCGATGTGTACGACGCCGCCACCATCGAACGCTTGGCCGGGCACTGGCTGAACCTGTTACGTGCTGTGGTGCGCGAGCCCCAGCAACGGATTGCGGCGCTTGAGCTGTTGGCACCCGGCGAGCAACAGGCGCTGCTCCGGCACTGGAACCCGCAGGTTGAAGTTCAGCCCGTGGCGCCAGCCTTGCATCAGCTGTTTGAGGCGCAGGCGGCTGCCCAGCCGCACGCTGTGGCGTTGCGCTGTGGCGAACAGTCGCTCGATTACGGCGACCTTAACGCACGTTCCAATCAACTGGCGCGCAAGCTGCGCGAACGGGGTGTCGGCCCGGAGGTGCGGGTGGGCATTGCCACGGAGCGTGCGATACCGCTGGTGGTGGGCGTACTGGCCATCCTCAAAGCTGGTGGCGCTTACGTGCCTTTGGATCCGCACTACCCGGCCGAACGCTTGAGCTACATGATCGAGGACAGCGGCATCCGCTTGCTGCTGACTCAGGAGCACCTGTTGGAGAACCTGCCGCCGCACGTCGGGGTTCAGACCCTGTGCCTGGAGCAGATGGCGCTGGACACGTTCAGTGCCGACAACCTGCCGAACCTGACCCAATCGGACAACCTGGCTTACGTGATTTACACCTCGGGTTCCACCGGGCGGCCTAAAGGCGCCTTGCTCAGCCATGGCAACGTCACCCGTTTGCTGAGCGCCACCGAGCAGGTGTTTGGTTTTAACCCGAACGACGTGTGGACGCTGTTCCATTCCTACGCTTTTGACTTCTCGGTGTGGGAGCTGTTTGGCGCCCTGTGCAGCGGGGGGCGACTGGTGATCGTGCCATATTTCATCAGCCGCGAGCCGCAAGCGTTTCATCAGTTGTTGTGTGACGAAGGCGTCACCGTGCTCAACCAGACCCCGACCGCGTTCCGGCAACTGATACCGGTGGCGTGCCAGAGCCCGCAAGCGCTGGCTTTGCGCTGGGTGATTTTTGGCGGGGAAGTGCTGGAGCTGTCGAGCCTGCGACCGTGGTATGAGCGCTTTGGCGAGCGCGCCACAACGCTGGTCAATATGTACGGCATTACCGAAACCACAGTGCACGTGACGTTCCGTGCGCTGAGTCCGGCCGATCTAGAGGCCAACGTCCAGAGCCCGATCGGTCGCCCGCTCAGCGACTTAAGCTGGTACTTGCTCGACAGCCAGTTGCACCCCGTGCCACCGGGGTGCGCGGGGGAGCTGTACATCGCTGGCCAAGGGCTAGCGCGGGGCTATCACGGCCGCGCCGGGCTCAGCGCTGAACGCTTTGTGCCCAGTCCGTTTGCGCCGGGCGAACGCCTATACCGCAGCGGCGACCTGGCCCGCCAGCGCGCGGACGGCAACATCGACTACCTGGGCCGCATCGACCAGCAAGTGAAGATTCGCGGTTTCCGCATCGAACTGGGGGAAATCGAGACCTGCCTCAAGCAGCAACCCGGGGTCGCTGAGGCGGTGTTGACGGTGCATGCGAGCGCCCAAGGCCCCCAACTCTGCGCCTACGTGGTAGCCATCGACACGCCAGCCGATCCGCTGGCCTGGCGCGAACACTTGCGTGCAGCGCTCAAGGTCGACCTGCCGGACTACATGGTGCCTAGCCACTGGAGGCTGCTGGACGCGCTGCCCTTGACCGGCAACGGCAAGCTCGACCGCAAGGCCTTGCCGCCACCCGAGGCCGAAGACGGGCAGCGGCCTTACAGCGCCCCGGTCGGGGAGCTTGAAACCCGGCTTGCGGCAATCTGGGGCAGCGTGTTGCACGTGGAGCGGGTGGGTCGTCATGACAATTTCTTTGAATTGGGCGGGCACTCGTTGCTCGCAGCCCAGGCCAATGCCCGGGTTGAACTGGAACTGGGCATCGAGCTGGCGCTGCGTGCGCTGTTCGAAGCTGCCGACCTGCAAGCCTATGCCGCAGTGGCACAGGCACAAACGCCTGCGGATAACGATGCACGTTTGAGCGCGCTTGAATCGCTGCTCGACGAGATGGAGATCAACTGATGGAAAACGCTACCGCGTGGCGCATAGCCAACCGTTTCGCCGCCCTGGCGCCGCACCAGCGCCGTGACTTTCTGCAGAAAATGCAGGAGCAGGGCGTCAGCTTCGGCCAGTTGCCGATCCCGGCCACAGCCTCCACCGATGCGCCCTGCGAGCTGTCGTACGCGCAACAGCGGCAATGGTTTTTGTGGCAACTGGACCCGCAAGGCGCGGCGTATCACATACCGACGGCTTTGCGGCTGCGCGGTGCGCTGAATGTCGAGGCGTTGCAACGCAGCTTCGACGCCTTGCTGGAGCGCCATCACAGTTTGCGCAGTGTCTTTGTCGAGCCAGACCCGGTGGTCGCAGGCGCAAACGACGAAGCCGCGCCCCAGGCCTTCAAGGTCGCCGCGTCAGTGCAACCTGCCGTCGCCAGCGGCCCTTCTGTGAAGCTCGTGCGCCACGACCTGCGGGATCAGCCCGACGCCAAACGCATGAGCCAGGCGCTGGCCTGGGTGGAGCAGGACATTGCCCGCCCGTTCGACCTGCTACACGGCCCCTTGCTGCGGGTCAGCCTGTTGCAACTGGACACGGACGATCACGTGTTGGTCGTGACCCTGCACCACATCGTGGCAGATGGCTGGTCGATGGGGGTGCTGGTCGATGAGTTTTCGCAGCTGTATGCCGCGCATGCCCGGGGCCAATCCGTGACCTTGCCTGAATTGTCGATCCAGTACGCCGACTACGCGCTGTGGCAACGGCGCTGGATGGAGGCTGGCGAACTGGAGCGTCAACTGGACTGGTGGCGGGCGCAACTGGGTGACGAGCAACCGGTGCTGGAGTTGCCCGCTGATCGCCCGCGCCCGGCCCATCCGACCCGGCAGGGGGCGCGTCTGGACTTCACCCTTGAACCGCAGCTGGCGAAAAACCTGATGGCATTGGCCCGGCAGCAGGGCGTGACCCCATTCATGCTGCTGCTGGCCAGTTTTCAGACGCTGCTGCACCGCTACAGCGGCCAGCGTGACCTGCGCATCGGTGTGCCGGTGGCCAATCGCACGCGCGCCGAGACCCGTGGGTTGATCGGTTTTTTCGTCAACACCCAGGTAGTGCGCGCCGAACTGGAGGGGCGCCTGCCATTTTCTCGCCTGCTGGAGCAGACCCGCGACCGAGCGCTGGATGCGCAGGCCTATCAGGACTTGCCGTTTGAGCGTCTGGTGCAGGCGTTGCAGGGCGAGCGCAGCCTGAGCCACAGCCCGTTGTTTCAAGTGATGTTCAACCACCAGCAAAGCCGACCCGGCGCGCTGAGCGCGATGCTGGCCGGGTTGCAAGTTGAGCAGGTGGAGTGGCAGGGCCGCACCACGCAATTTGATCTGCAACTGGACACCCATGAGGAAGGCGAGTGCCTGATGGCCAGCCTGACCTACGCCACCGATCTGTTTGATGCGCCGCGTATCGAGCGGTTGGCGGCACATTGGCGCAACCTGCTGGCGGCGATTGTGGCCGATCCCGATTGCGCGGTAGGTGAATTGCCGATGCTGTCGGCAGCCGAAGTTGAATCCACCTGCTACCGGCTCAATGCCACCGAACACCGCTATCCCGGCCCCGCGTGCGTGCAGTTGCACTTCGAAGCGAACGCCGCCGCCACGCCTGACGCCTGTGCACTGGTGTTTGGCGCGCAAAGCCTGACCTACGCCGCGCTGAACCGGCGTGCCAATCGTCTGGCCCGGCGTTTGCGCGAAGCGGGGGTGGGGCCTGAAGTGCGGGTCGGTGTGGCGTGCGAACGCTCGCTGGAGCTGGTCATCGGGCTGCTGGCAATTCTCAAGGCAGGGGGCGCTTATGTGCCGTTGGACCCGGAATACCCGGCTGAGCGTCTGGCCTATCTGTTTGAAGACAGTGCGATCAGCCTGTTGCTGACCCAAGCGCATGTGCAGGCCCACTTGCCGCTGCCTGAAGGGTTGCCCGTTGTGTGCGTGCAAGCGGACGAAGCCTGGCTGGCCGGTGACGAGGACGGCAATCTGCCTAACCTCGCCTGTGCGCAGAACCTCGCCTATGTCATCTACACCTCAGGCTCCACCGGGCGTCCGAAAGGCGCGGGCAACAGCCACGGCGCGCTGTACAACCGCCTGGCGTGGATGCAAGCCGCCTATGACCTGAAGGCAACGGATCGGGTGTTGCAGAAGACGCCGTTCAGCTTTGACGTGTCGGTATGGGAGTTTTTCTGGCCCCTGATGCACGGCGCCACGCTGGTGGTGGCAGCGCCCGGCGCACACCGCGACCCGCAACAGCTGGCGGCGCTGATCGTGGAGCAGGCGATCACTACGCTGCACTTTGTGCCGTCGATGTTGCAAGCGTTCATCAGCGTCGATCAGGCTCGCCAGTGCACGTCGTTGCAACGCATCGTGTGCAGCGGTGAAGCGTTGCCGATCGAATTACAGCGCCAGACCCTGCGCAGCTTGCCGAGCGCGGCGTTGTACAACCTGTACGGGCCGACCGAAGCCGCGATCGACGTCACCCACTGGACGTGCGTGGAAGAAGGCCGCGACAGCGTGCCCATCGGCCGCCCGATTGCCAACCTGCGCACATACATCCTGAGCCCCGAATTGCACGCGTTGCCAGGGGGCGCAATCGGTGAGCTGTACCTGGCCGGCAGTGGTTTGGCCCGGGGTTACCACGCCCGTCCGGGGCTGACGGCCGAACGCTTTGTGGTCGACCCGTTTGGCACCGGCGAGCGTTTGTACCGCACCGGCGATCTGGCCCGATATCGCGACGATGGCGCCATTGAATACTGCGGCCGCATCGACCATCAGGTAAAAATTCGCGGCTTGCGCATTGAGTTGGGGGAGGTCGAAGCGCGCCTGCAAGAACTCCCGCAGGTACAGGAAGCCGTGGTGCTGGCGCTGGACAATCAGTTGGTGGCGTACCTGGTGCCGACCGATGCGCCATTGGCACACGACGTTCAAGCGCAAGGTCCTTGGTGCGACGTCTTGAGGGAGCGCTTGCTCAAGAGCCTGCCTGACTACATGGTGCCTACCCACCTGCTGCTGATTGAGCGGATGCCGTTAAGCCCTAACGGCAAGTTGGATCGCACGTTGCTGCCTGCGCCTCAGGTGAGCGTCAGTCAGCGCATTTTTGAAGCGCCGCGCAGTGACAACGAGCGCCAACTGGCTGCGATCTGGCAGCAGGTGCTGGGGGTCGAACAGGTCGGCCGCCAGGACAACTTCTTTGCGTTGGGCGGCGACTCGATCATCTCGATTCAGGTTGTGAGCCGGGCCCGACGTGCCGGGCTGCGTTTGCAGCCGCGCGACCTGTTCCAACAGCCGACCTTGCAGGCGTTGGCGGCGGTGGTCAGTGAGCAGGTGGTGGTGCACTGTGCCCAAGGGCCGGTTGTGGGCACGCAAACCTTGACCCCGGTGCAACACTGGTTTTTCGAGAACCAGACCGTTCAGCCACAGCACTGGAACCAGTCGGTGTTGCTGGAGGTGCGCGAGCCCCTGGACCTGCTGCGTTTGCAGACCGCTGTGCAGCGGGTGTTGGCGCATCACGATGCGCTGCGCCTGCAATTTCGTCAGACCGATGGGCAATGGACGGCACGTTATGTGCCGCTCGACAGCGCGGCCGCCACCGATCTGCTGTGGACCGCGCAGGTGCAGAGCGAGGAGGCGTTGCAAGGGTTGTGCGACGAAGCCCAGCGCAGTTTGTCGTTGCATGACGGCCCGCTGTTGCGTGCGGTGTTGATCGACCATGAAGGCGGCGGGCAACGTTTGCTGTTGGTGATTCATCACCTGGTGGTGGACGGTGTGTCGTGGCGGATTTTGCTTGAAGACCTGCAAGCGGCGTATGCCGATCAGCCGTTGCCTGAGAAAACCGGCGCTTTGCAAGACTGGGCGAACCAGCTCGGCGCCTACGCCACAAGCGAGGCGTTGACGGCTGAATGCAACGGGTGGCAACAGCACTTGCAAGATGCCTGCGCTGTGTTGCCCAACGCCCGCCCGCAGGCCAGCCAGGCCGTACGTCACCGGCAGGTGGTCAGCCTGGGGCTGGACCGCGAACGCACGCGCCAATTGCTGCAACAGGCGCCGGCGGCGTACCGCACGCAGGTCAATGACCTGTTGCTCACCGCGCTGGCTCGCGCCCTGTGCGACTGGACCGGCGACGCCAATGCGTTGATTCAACTGGAAGGCCATGGTCGTGAGGACTTGTTTGACGCCATCGACCTGACCCGCACCGTGGGCTGGTTCACCAGCCTGTTCCCGGTCAAGTTGACCCCGACCCCGGACCTGGCGACGTCGATCAAAGCCATCAAGCAACAACTGCGCGAGATTCCCGGCAAAGGGCTGGGGTTTGGCCTGTTGCGCTACCAGGGGCCAGCCGAGGTGCAGGCTCGCCTTGCGGCCCTGCCGACCCCACGGGTCACGTTCAACTACCTGGGGCAGTTCGACCAGAGCTTCAGCGACGACGCCCTGTTCGTGCCCGCCCGTCAGGCCAGCGGCGCGGCGCAGAGCCCGGACTCGCCCTTGGCCAACTGGTTGTCGGTGGACGGTCAGGTGTTTGGCGGGGTGCTGAAGCTGGACCTGAGCTTCAGTCAAGAATGCTTCGACAAGGCGGATATTCAGGCGCTGGCAGAGGCCATCGAGGCGAACCTGCACGCGCTGGTGGCACACTGCATCGACCCGCTCCACAGTGGCGTGACCCCGGCCGATTTCCCGCTGGCTGACCTGAACCAGGCACAACTGGATCAATTGCCGGTGGCCGCGCGGCAGATCGAGGATGTTTATCCGCTGTCGCCCATGCAGCGCGGGTTGCTGTTTCACAGTGTGTACGAGCCGCTGGCGGGCGCGTATGTCAACCAGCTCAGCGTCGAGGTTACGGGGCTGGACGCGGCGCGTCTGGGTCAGGCGTGGCAGGCGACGCTGGATGCACACCCGATTCTGCGCAGCGGCTTCCATTGGCCGCCGGGTGCGGCACAACCGGTGCAAGTGGTGCAGCGCACGCTGGAGCTGCCCTTGACCGTGCTGGACTGGCGCGAGCGCGCCGATCAGGCTGCCGAGTTGCACCTGCTGGCACGCAGCGAGCGTTTGCAGTTCGACCCGGCGCAGCCGCCGTTGCTGCGGCTGGCGTTGGTGCGGCTCGATGAGCAACGTCAGCAACTGATTTACACCCATCACCACCTGCTGCTCGATGGCTGGAGCAATGCGCTGTTGTTGGGCGAGGTCTTGCAGCGCTACGCCGGGCAAGCAGTGGCGAGCCATCACGGGCGTTTTGCGGATTACATCGGTTGGTTGCAAGGGCAGGATGCGGTGGCCGATGAGGCGTTCTGGCGCACTCAACTGGCCGGTCTGGAAAGCCCGACGTTGCTGGCTCAGAGCGTGGCGTACACGGCCTCGGAACCGGCAGGTGAATACGCGGACCATCGCCAGGTCTTCGACGCGACGAGCAGTACAGCGTTTACCGCGTTTGCCCGCCACCATGCCATTACCCTCAACACGCTGGTTCAGGGGGCGTGGGCGTTGTTGCTACAGCGTTATAGCGGCCAGCAGACTGTTGCGTTCGGCGCCACGGTCGCGGGGCGCCCGGTGGACCTGCCGGGTGCCGAACAGCAACTGGGGTTGTTCATCAATACCTTGCCGGTGATCAGCCAGCCGCAGGCCGCCGAAAGCGTGGCGCAATGGCTGGGCCGCTTGCAGGCGCACAACCTTGAATTGCGTGAGCACGAATTCACCGCGCTGAGTGATGTGCAGCGCTGGGCCGGACGTGCGGGCGAGCCGCTGTTCGACAGCTTGCTGGTGTTCGAAAACTTCCCGATCGCCGAGGCTCTTCAACAGGGCGCCCCGGATGGATTGCGCTTCTCGCTGCCGGACAACCATGAGCGCACCAATTACCCGCTGACGCTGGCGGCGGTGAGTGAAGGGCACTTGAGCCTGACCTGGAGTTACCTGCTCAGCCACTTTTCGCCCTCGGTGATTGCGCGCATGAGCCAGCATTTGGCCTGCCTGTTGAACGCCATGGTGGCCGCCCCGCAGGCCCGCCTGGGTGAATTGCCATTGTTGAGCGAGGGGGAGCACCAGCAGTTGCTGCATGACTGGAACCCGGCACCGGAGCCGCAGACCGGGCACTGTGTGCACCAGTTGATCGAAGCGCAGGCTGCGATTCGCCCCGAGGCCACGGCGCTGATAGCTGCCGACACCACCTTCAGCTATTACGACCTCAATCAACGTGCCAACCGCTTGGCCCATCGCTTGCGCGAGCGGGGCGTCGGCCCGGAAGTGCGCGTAGGGCTGGCTGTCGAGCGGTCGCCACAGATGATTATCGGCCTGCTGGCGATTCTCAAGGCCGGGGGCGCTTACGTGCCGCTGGACCCGGCGTACCCGGCCGAGCGCCTGGGCTATTTGATGCAGGACAGCGGCATTGCGCTGCTGTTGACCCAGTCGTGGCTGCGCCAGCAAATGCCGCAGGTCGAAGGGTTGCCGGTGCTGGAACTGGACCGTGAGGCCGTGGCGCATTTGCCGGGCACTGACCTGCGCAACCTGACCGACGCGCAGAACCTTGCGTACCTGATTTACACCTCGGGTTCCACCGGGCGCCCGAAGGGTGTCAGTGTCGCCCATGGCCCGCTGGCCATGCATTGCCTGTCGATCGGCGCGCTGTACGGCATGACCCCGCAAGACCGCGAGTTGCAATTTGCTTCCATCAGCTTCGACGGTGCTCACGAGCGCTGGCTGACCCCGCTGGTCTTCGGCTCGGCGTTGATGCCCCGTGACGATGAGCTGTGGAGTGTGCAGCGCACCTGCGAGGAGATTGAGCGGCACGGCATCACCATTGCCTGCTTCACCCCAAGCTACTTGCTGCAAATGGCCGACTACATGGGCGAAGCCGGGCGCGCCTTACCAATCCGCTCCTACACCGTGGGCGGTGAAGGCATGCCCAAACACGCCTTCGATGAAGTGCAGCGGGTGTTGCAACCGCCACGCATCATCAACGGCTATGGCCCGACAGAAACTGTGATCACGCCGCTGATCTGGTGCGCGTACCCCGGCACGCAGTTTGACTCTGCGTTCCTGCCCATCGGCCGTCCGGTGGGGCAGCGCAGTGCTTACGTGCTCGACAGTCAATTGCAGCCACTGCCCGTGGGCGTGGCGGGCGAGCTGTACCTGGGCGGCGAGGGCATTGCTCGCGGCTACCACCAGCGGCCTGACCTGACGGCGGAACGGTTTGTGCCTGACCCGTTCGTGGCAGGCGCGCGCCTGTACCGCAGTGGTGATCTGGCGCGGCTGCGCGAAGACGGGGTGGTCGAGTACCTGGGCCGTATCGACCAGCAGGTGAAAATCCGGGGTTTCCGCATTGAGTTGGGAGAGATCGAAGCGTGCCTGCTGGAGCACGACGGTGTGCGCGAAGCCTTTGTGGTGGACCGCGAAGGCCCGCTCAGCCGTCAGTTGGCCGGTTATATCGTGGCCCGCGACCCGCTGGCCGATGAAGCCGGGTTGCGCGAGGCGCTGATGACGCACCTGCGCAGCCGCTTACCGGCGCACATGATGCCGGTGCATTTGATGTGCCTGGCCGCGTTGCCTTTGACCCCTAACGGTAAGCTTGACCGTCAGGCGCTACCGGCGCCCGAGGCCTGCCGTCAGGTTGCGGATCGGGTCTTGCCAGCCACCCCGGCAGAGTCGCTGCTGGCAGTTGTCTGGCAAGACGTGCTGGGGCTGGACGCCGTGGGTGTGACTGAAAACTTTTTCGAACTGGGGGGCGACTCGATCATCTCGCTGCAGGCCGTGAGCCGCGCGGGCGCGCTGGGGTTGGCATTCACCCCGAAACACTTGTTCGAGGCGCAAACCATTCGTGCGCTGGCACAACGGGCCGTGGCGGCAACACCGCGGGTCACGCAGGCCCTGGACACGGTGCCCTTTGCTCAAGTCCCGCCCACCGTGCCGGTGGCCCGCAACGGGCTGGACGACCTGTATCCGCTGTCACCGATGCAGCAGGGCATGTTGTTCCACTGCATCGAATCGCCCGAGCTGAACCTGTACGTCAATCAGCTCAGCGTGGCGGTCGAAGGGTTGCAGGTCGACCGCTTTCGCGCCGCCTGGGGCACCTTGCTGGAGCGCCATGAGGTGTTGCGTGCGGCGTTCCTCTGGCGCGACGGCCTGGCGGACCCGCTGCAAGCGGTGTATCAGGACGTGCAGGTGCCAATTGCGGAACTTGACTGGCGTGAACACACCGCCCCCGAGGCGGCATTGCAGGGCTTGGCAGCGGACGATCAGGCCCGCGGGTTCGACCTCAGCAGCCCACCGTTGATGCGTTTCACCCTGGTGCGTCTGGGCGATAACCGTCACCAGATGATCTGGACCTACCACCACTTGCTGCTGGACGGCTGGAGCGCGTCACGCCTGCTCGGCGAGATGCTGCGCCTGTATGCCCATCAGGCCCTGCCAGCGCTGACCGGGCGCTATGCCGATTACATCCACTGGCTGGCGCAGCAAGATGCGTCGGTGGCCGAAGGATTCTGGCGCGAACGCCTTGATGGGCTGCAAACGCCAACGATTCTGGCCAATGCGGTCAACAGCGACGGCAGCGGTCACGGGGTGCTTTATAGCTACCTGGACAGCGATGCGACCCGACGTCTGCACGGGTTTGCCACTCAACAACGGGTGACACTGAACACGTTGGTTCAAGCGGCCTGGCTGCTGCTGTTGAAGCGCCATACCGGGCAGCGCAGTGTGGCATTCGGCGCCACGGTAGCGGGGCGTCCCATCCAGTTGCCAGGCGCACAGGACATGCTGGGCCTGTTCATCAATACCTTGCCGGTGATTCAGACCCTCGATCCGCAACAAACGCTGGGCGACTGGCTGCGCGAGTTGCAGGATTACAACCTGTCGATCCGGGATTTTGAGCACACGCCACTGGCCGATATTCAGCGCTGGGCCGGGCAGGGCGGCCAAGGGCTGTTCGACAGCATCATCGTGTTTGAAAACCACCCCGTGGACCGCGCTCTGCGCGGTGAGCAGGACGGTGAGTTGAGGTTTGCCGAAGTCGGCAGCGGCGGTGTCACCAACTTCCCGATGGATGTGATGGTCAGTGCCACCGACCAAGGGCTGGAGGTGGAATACCTGTACTTGCGCGAGCGCTTTACGGCGCCGCAGGTCGAGGCCATTCGCGCCCAGCTCGAAGGGCTGCTGGCGCAGTTGCCGCAGGATGCACAGTGCCTGATCGGCGACATAGGCTTACCTCAGGCACGGATCGAACAGGCACGGGTGCAGGCACCTGCGACGGATCTGGTGCAGGGGTTCATGGCTCAGGTGTTGCGCCAGCCGCACGCTGTGGCTTTGATCTGCGACGGGCGTGAACTGACGTATGCCGCGCTGAACCGTCAGGTCGACGCCTTGGCGGCCCACGTGCAAGGGCGCGGCATTGGCCCAGAGACGTTGGTGGCGGTTGCGTTGCCGCGTTCGGAGCAGACGATTGTGGCCTTCCTTGCGGTGCTCAAGGCGGGCGCTGCGTACGTGCCGCTGGACCTCGACTACCCGGCTGAGCGGCTGGCGTTCATGCTGGCCGATTCGGGGGCCAGCCTGTTGCTGTGCAACAGCGATGTGGACCTGCGGGTGGCGTTCAGTGCGGCCACCCCGCGTCTGTTGCTCGACCAATTGAGTGGTCAGGCGCCGTTGCCACGGGCGGTTGAATCACTGGCCGGGCATTTGGCGTACCTGATCTACACCTCGGGTTCCACCGGCCAGCCCAAAGGCGTGGCCGTGGCACGCCAGCCGATTGCGCGGCACTGCCAGGGCATCATCGACGCGTATGGGCTCAACCCGGACAGCCGCGAGCTGCACTTTATGTCTTTCGCCTTTGACGGTGCGCAGGAGCGCTGGCTCAGCGTGTTGCTGGCCGGTGGCAGTCTGGTGATCCGCGACGATCAACTGTGGACCCCTGAACAGACCCTGCTGGCACTGCGCGAACAGCGCGTGACGGTGGCGTGCTTTCCGCCCGCTTACTTGCAACAACTGGCGGAGGTCGCCTTGGTCCAAGGCAACCCGCCGCCGGTGCACACCTATTGCTTTGGCGGCGACGCGGTCCCGGACGCCAGCTTCGAGTTGGTCAAGCGAGCCCTACGCCCGCAACGGCTGATTAACGGCTATGGCCCGACGGAAACCGTGGTTACCCCGCTGTTGTGGCGGGCCGAGATGACGGACTGCTGTGAAGCGGCCTATGCGCCGATTGGCCGTGGCGTCGCCGGGCGCGGTCTGTATGTGCTGGACGCGGACTTGAACCCGTTGCCCGCAGGTGTCAGCGGCGAACTGTACCTGGGTGGGGAATGCCTGGCCCGTGGCTATCACCGGCAACCGGGGTTGAGCGCCGAACGCTTTGTGCCGGACCCGTTCGATGCCAAAGGTGGGCGCATGTACCGCACCGGGGACCGGGTTCGCCAGCGCGAATGCGGCCTGATCGACTACTTGGGGCGTCTGGACCAGCAGGTGAAAATTCGCGGCTTCCGCATTGAGTTGGGGGAAGTCGAAGCGTGTCTGCGTCAGTGCGAAGGGGTACAGGATGCGGCCGTCAAGGTCGTCGAGGGCGCGACCGGCAAACAGCTGGCGGGCTATGTGGTCGCCTCTGGCCCGTTGCTGGAGCGTGCCCTTAAAGCGCAATTGCAGGCGCAACTGCCGGACTACATGGTGCCGACCCATATCGTGCAGATGGCGCGTTTCCCGATGTCTGCCAACGGCAAGCTGGACCGCCGCGCCCTGCCGGAGCCGCAGGTCGCCCAAGGCACTTACCGGGCGCCGCGCAATGCGCTGGAACAGGCATTGGTGCAGATCTGGCAGGAGGTGTTGGGGCTGGAGCAGGTTGGGATCGACGACAATTTCTTTGAGTTGGGCGGTGATTCGCTGCATGTGCTGAAAGTGATTTCACGGGTGCGCAATCAGTCGCTGCCGGGGTTCAGTTTGAAGTTGCGCGACCTGATGCAGAAGCCGTGCATTGCCGAACTCAGCGGCGTTGAACCGGCGGCTATCGCCCAGGCGCCGGACCCTCTGCTGGCGCTCAATAGCCGCGTCAGTGACGTGCCGCCGTTGTTCTGTCTGCACGCAGGTTTCGGCACGGTGTTCGACTACGAGCCGCTGGCCCGTCAACTGGACGGGCGCCGCAGCGTGTATGGCGTGCAGTGCCGCATGTTGCTTGACCCTGAGTGGCAGGACACCTCGTTGCAGAACATGGCGCAGGCGTATGCCGGGCGCATCCGTGAGCAGCAGGCCGACGGCCCGTATTACCTGCTGGGTTGGTCATTGGGCGGGGCATTGACCCTGCTGGTGGCGCAAACCCTGGAAGCGCAAGGTCAGCAGGTGGCGTTTGCGGGGCTGGTGGATACCTATGTGGCGGGCACGGCCGAGGCCACTGACGGGCGTGAAGACTTGCAGGATTTCTTGCGCTTTGTGCTGGGGTTGTCCGAGCGCCAAGTGTGCGGGTTGATGGATGAGCAGGGGCGCAGCGCCGAGCAAGTGATTGCCGCAGCTTTGGCCGAGCCGCACCCGGGGTTGGGCGGGCACGGCCTGCTCGGCGCGGCGGAGCTGAGTCACATCTTCGCCGTGGGTGCGCGTCTTAAGGCGTTGGCCCTGCAACAGCCGATGTTGCCTGCAACCCGGGTTCAGGCGCACCACTGGTGGGCAGCCGGACGCGACGACGAGCGCCATGTGCATGAGGCGCAGGTTGGCGCAGGCGCCAGTCATAGCGTGCTCAAGGGCGGGCATTACACGTTATTGCGTCAAGCCGCATTGCTGAACCGACTGGAGCAATTGCTGGCAGGGCAGGCCGAGCGGGTGTAACCGCACGGCATGCACCTGCGGTGACTTTCAGCGCTAACGATCACCGCCTTCGGCTACGACAGCCGAAGGCTATTTGCAAGGACACACGTATGTCAGTAGTACCTGAGCTGGAGGCCTTTTTGGAGCTGGCCGAGTTAAGCCGCATGACCGGCAAGAGCCGCGCCATGCATGACCTGAGCCCGGCGCAGGCCAGGGTGGAGTTTGAAATGAGTGCCGAGGTGCTGGACGTGCCGTTGCCGGGCATCGACAGTGACGACCTGCGGATCCCGGCCCGGGATGGATTCAGCCTGCCTGCGCGGTTGTATCGCGCGCCACGGCGGGCGCCGGAGCCGCTGCCGGTGGTGGTTTACTTCCACGGTGGCGGTTATGTCATTGGCAGCCTGGACAGCCACGACGGGTTGTGTCGGCGGTTGGCCAATGCCGGGCACTTCGCGGTGCTGGCTGTGGATTACCGGTTGGCCCCGGAGTGGGTGTTCCCCACGGCGGTGCAAGATGCCTGCGATGCGGTGAACTGGTTGCAGCGCGAGGGCGCCCGTCATGGACTGGACGCCACCCGCGTAGCGTTTGCAGGTGACAGCGCGGGCGGCACGTTGAGCACGGTGCTCGCGATTCTGGCTGCGCATGATCCGCAAACGGTGGCCATCGTGCCGCGCGCGCAAGTGCTGCTGTACCCGGTCACTGACGGCAGTTGTAAACGTGAATCCCACCAGCGGTTTGCGCAGGGGTATCTGCTCGAAACCGCCACCATGGACTGGTTCTACCGGCACTACACCCGAACAGCGGTGGATGTGCAGGATTGGCGCCTGTCACCGTTATTGGCCCCGGATGTCAGCGGCGTGGCGCCGGCGTTGGTGTACCTGGCCGGATTTGATCCGTTGCATGACGAGGGGGTGGCCTACGCCACCAAATTGGAGCAGGCGGGCAATGAGGTGGTGAGGTGGGAAGAACCGGGCATGACCCATGACTTCATGCGCATGGGCGGTTTGCTCGACGAGGTCGCAGGGATTCATCAGCGGGTCGCGGGCTGGCTGGATGAGCGGCTGGTGAACTGAGCGTAATCCTCACCTGGCCCGAAACCGGCTGAGGGTGCCCGGGCCAGCACGCGCGTCGGCAGGGCTTTCATGCATTTTCAGGGCGGCGGGGTGGTGATCTGCCCCGACGGTCAGTCCTGAGCTGGAGCGAGGCGGGGTCCGCCTGTTACCATTCGCCCCTTTGTTTTATCTCTACTTCGAGACCGCCCATGACCACCGTTCGCACGCGCATCGCGCCATCGCCTACCGGCGACCCCCACGTCGGCACCGCTTACATCGCTTTGTTCAACTACTGCTTCGCCAAGCAGCATGGCGGCGAGTTCATCCTGCGGATCGAAGACACCGACCAGTTGCGTTCGACCCGCGAGTCCGAACAACAGATTTACGATGCCCTGCGCTGGCTCGGTATCACCTGGAGCGAAGGCCCCGACGTCGGCGGTCCGCACGGCCCGTATCGTCAGAGCGAGCGCAGCGACATTTATAAGCAGTACACCCAGCAACTGGTCGACATGGGCCATGCGTTTCCGTGTTTCTGCACCGCAGAAGAGCTGGACCAGATGCGCGCCGAGCAAATGGCCAGGGGCGAAACCCCGCGCTACGACGGCCGTGCGCTGTTGCTGTCCAAGGAAGAAGTCGCCCTGCGCCTGGCTGCGGGCGAGCCGCACGTGATCCGCATGAAAGTGCCGACCGAAGGCGTGTGCGTGGTGCCGGACCTGCTGCGTGGCGATGTCGAGATCCCGTGGGACCGCATGGACATGCAAGTGCTGATGAAGACTGACGGCCTGCCGACGTACTTCCTGGCCAACGTGGTCGACGATCATTTGATGGGCATCACCCACGTATTGCGCGGTGAAGAATGGCTGCCATCGGCGCCGAAACTGATCCTGCTCTACGAGTACTTTGGCTGGGAACAGCCGCAATTGTGCTACATGCCGCTGCTGCGTAACCCCGACAAAAGCAAGCTGTCCAAGCGCAAGAACCCGACGTCGGTCACGTTCTATGAACGCATGGGTTTCATGCCTGAAGCGATGCTTAACTATTTGGGGCGCATGGGCTGGTCGATGCCTGACGAGCGCGAGAAGTTCTCGCTGCAAGAGATGGTCGACAATTTTGACCTGTCCCGTGTATCGCTCGGTGGTCCGATTTTCGATATTGAAAAACTCTCCTGGCTCAATGGCCAATGGTTGCGTGACTTGCCGCTGGAGGAGTTCGCCAGTCGTGTCCAGCAATGGGCACTGAACCCTGAGTACATGATGAAGATCGCACCGCTGGTACAGGGTCGGGTCGAGACGTTCAGTCAGATTGCGCCGCTGGCCGGGTTCTTCTTCTCGGGGGCCTTGCAACTGGATGCCAAGCTGTTCGAGCACAAAAAGCTGTCCGGCGATCAAGTGCGTCAACTGATGCAACTGATCCTGTGGAAGCTCGAAAGCTTGCGGCAGTGGGAAAAAGACGCCATTACCGGTTGCATCCAAACCGTGGTCGATGCCCTTGAGCTGAAGCTGCGCGATGCGATGCCGCTAATGTTTGCCTCGATCACCGGACAGGCCAGCTCGGTGTCGGTGCTGGACGCCATGGAAATTCTGGGCCCTGACTTGACGCGCTTCCGTCTGCGTCAGGCGCTGGACCTGCTGGGCGGTGTTTCGAAGAAAGAAAACAAAGAGTGGGAAAAGCTGTTCAACGCAATCGGTTGATCGGTTTTCACGTGCAGTCGTTGCCTCAGGTCGGTATCAGGACCGCTCTGCGGTCCATGGAGGCCTGTGGCAGGGGTTGCGCGTTTCGTATGCGGGGCCCGTATTTACGGGGTGGGAAGGGTAAGTGGTTGTTCTCTCGACCATTTTTTTTAAAAAACTTTGAAAATAAGTTTGACAGCCTTCCGATCCAGTCTTAATATGCGCCCCGTCCACACAGCAACACGCAACACTGACTGTTTGGGGCTATAGCTCAGCTGGGAGAGCGCTTGCATGGCATGCAAGAGGTCAACGGTTCGATCCCGTTTAGCTCCACCAAATTTACAGTTCAATGCCTGGCCACACCGGCATTGAATCGATCAGCGCTCAGCGCTGGTCATTGTTAGAAGGTTTGTGTCCCCTTCGTCTAGTGGCCTAGGACACCGCCCTTTCACGGCGGTAACAGGGGTTCGAGTCCCCTAGGGGACGCCAGTTTTACAGAAGCAGCACTTCGGTGTTGCTCCGCCGCCAGGCGATAAATCGGGGCTATAGCTCAGCTGGGAGAGCGCTTGCATGGCATGCAAGAGGTCAACGGTTCGATCCCGTTTAGCTCCACCAATTTACAGTTCAACGTCGGGCCACACTGACGTTGAATCGATCAGGCAAATGCATGATCACTGTTAGAAGGGTTTGTGTCCCCTTCGTCTAGTGGCCTAGGACACCGCCCTTTCACGGCGGTAACAGGGGTTCGAGTCCCCTAGGGGACGCCACGATTACCCGCTCTGCGGGATTTTTAAGGGTCATTCAATTATTGAGTGGCCCTTTTATTTTTGTGGGTCGGAAAGCCCCGTTTTATAAGGCTCGCAGCCCCATCAGTACCACTCGTCGGAACCGTGCGTCCTCTGCACGTGGCACAGTCCGGTCCGATACAAATACCTTCCAGATGGTTAAAACCAGCATTGCTAGCCAGTGGTGCACTAGGGCTATTTCAAGCCTAATGAATTCTGATACACCGTAAAGCTTGTCTGGTGCGGTCGTTGTTTCAGGCGGTGCACAGGGGTGCCGTTATCGGGCGGCTCACGCATTGGTGGCTTCACCCATCTCCCTCTTGATCCTGTACACGGTCGCTACACCGCACCCGGCCACCTTCGCCACTTCTTCCATCGACAGCGTGCCGTTGCTCAGGTGTTTGATAACAGCCGCGTGCGTGTCTTTGTTCCGCGTCCGGCCCGCTGGCTTCCATTCAGGATCAGCAGCACGCTTGCGCTCCAGTCCTTGCTTGATCCGCTCCACGCGCTTCTCTTGATCCTGTCGAGCCATCGTCGCCATCAGGTCTACCAGCATGCCGTTGATGATGCCAAGGATGCTACCTGTTAGCCCATCGGCCATTGATTCATGCGAAGTGGGCAGGTCTACCACGACAAGGCGCAGGCCCTTATCCTCAATCATGCGCTTTAGCTTGGCCCAATCGGCAAGGCTCAGACGGCTCAAACGGTCTACAGCCTCGACTAACAGCACGTCGCCACTCTCAGCAGCGTCAAGCAGGCGCATCAACTCAGGGCGCTCTAGGTGTGTTCCTGAGATGTTCTCCAGATATTTGTCCACAACCGTCAACCCCTTGTCATGGGCGAAGGTGTCGAGCTGCGCCTCAGCACGGTGGGCATCCTGATCCTTAGTCGAAGCACGGAGATACAAGTGAGCGCGCATGGTCGAGTCCTATTTATCATATGCCTTGCTAGGCGGTAGAAATACGATAAACCTCTCACATTGCCAGTGTCAATAGGATTTATGATAGTCATCTATCAGAAGCCTACCCAGTGTCAGAACAGTAGACTCTTCTGATAGGTATCAGCCCACACGGCGATGTCTGAGCATGGCCAGCGTTATCAATGACAGTCCTTCCTTTTGACGCGACACCAGCGCACACGTCGCCCAGCACGCGATCAACACCGCACGCCCACGCAGGATCAGTACGTGAACGCGCACCTGAGCCCGCGCGTTAAGGAGCGCTCGGGAAGGTGCATGGGGGGAAAGCGTCTTCTACTGAGTGAGGGACCCACTCGCTTGGATATAATAATTTTAGGTTTCAGCCCGAGGCCAAAAAGGGAAGCAGCCGTTAGGCCACTTCCAGTTGTTGTTCCAGATGCTGCTCTAGCAGTTCGATCTGTTCAGCACGCTCGGCGTGTTCTATAAGGATTTCACGGATAACGCCAGCAGGTACAGTTTCAAGCTGCATGTCCCAGTGCGTGAACCCACCGAGGTCGGTGCCTTCCCAATCGACGATTACCGGCACGTGATAACTCCTAGGCCAGATGCAATGCTGAGCCATGCTCTTATCATGCGGCCACGTGATCTCAATCGGGCAGCCCGCCACCACACTGGGTAGACCGCTCACCACGTACCGCAAGCCGCAGGGTGAAGTGTCAGACAGCACGTACTCTTCATGCCAACCCTTCATCCGTGGCGGAGTCCGACTGATGCAACCTCGGGCGCTCACGCCGCCACCTCTGACATTGCCGGGACGCGGTGTTGGACGCGGTGCAGTGCAACGAGCACTTCCATAGCCAAGTATTTCTCACCGTTCAGAGTGACAACGTACGTCCCAGTGTTCGTTGAACCTCCGGCAACATCTCCAGCCTCACGGCTACGGGTGCCAGTGCAGCCGTTCCAGCGCAACCAGCGCAACCCAGACGGGGAGGTCAAGTCGGTGCTGAATGCTTCAGCGAAGGCGGATAGGATCTTACGATTGATTTTAGCTTTCATGTGACTCTCCAATAGGTGCAGCCCACCCATTGGGCAGGCATCAAGTTCGATTAGGTTCAGGGAAGGCACCGGCCTGTACAGCGGCAGCAATTGTGCGAACTAGCAGCACCAGTTCCCGGTGAATACTCAGCAGCGGGGTAAGGGCAGCACGTGACTGTTCAGGATCACCGGACAGCAGCGCGTCCACAGCAAGCATCAGTGTCTCGGTATCGAGCTGAACGCTCCCGGCACGGAGCACAACGCCCCCTGAGAGGTGGTATCGACCGACCTGAATCGGCCCCAGCCGGTTCAGCATCAACTGCTGATCTAGTAGTCGGGTAGTTCGTAGGTGTCGCTGCTGCCAGTTCTCAGAGGCGTTCGCGTCCTTCGGGATGTACACCACCTGCCCGTCAGGCAGGGTCTTGAACACGCTCGGGACTCGGGCCCCGTTGCAGGCTCGGCAAGTCAGGTTCCGGGTATGCCGCTCGTTCCCACCGCATTCAGTGCAACGCCAATCTGGATCATTGAAGGTTTTCGCACCGGACATGACAGCAGCGTACCGAGCAGGCTTCATCACCCGCATACTCTGTAGCCTCGCCTCATACCCCGGATACCCGAGGCGCATCTTTATGAGGTCATTAGCGGAGGGGTGTTGCCCACGCCGAAGCGCAGGCTGTTCAGCGATCACACCAACGCCTGCAACTTGTCAGCGAACCCACCAGCAATACGCGGGATCGAACGGCCTTCTCGTGCACAGTCACGGGCAATACGGCGACGATCTTCAATAGCGCGCTCTTGACCAGCAACGCAGGCTTCTACTGGCACCCAAATCTGGCCAATGTACTGACTCAAGACCCAACCGTCGCCGGGTTGAACTTCAAGGTTGTAACTGCACCCGGCAGTCGCTGTGCCCACACCTTCAAAGGATACGGTTCCACGCGACTTGCATTCACCGGCCCATGCATCAGCGATAGCGCGCCAATCTTTGCCACGACCAGCAACCAGCGCAGGGACATTCACACCGGGACCAGCAAGGTTTTGAGCCATACCAGATCGGTCGGTGTCAACCAGCTCAAGCAGGAACTTGAACTCAGCAGCGCTCAGACTGCCAGATGCATCAATAGCGGCAAGCTCTCCGACAGCAGCGACCTTTAAGCGGCCCTGCCAGTTCTTGTGCACCTCATCAGCGGCGGCGCGCTCACGCATGGAAAGCTCGCGGTGCTGATTCAGGTGCAGGACACTGAGGGCGTGAGCAGCGAACAGCCGCACAGCGTACTCGATATCTTGGACGGTCTTGATGTTGCCACCCACAGCCTTGCGCAAGTCTTCGCTCAACTCCCCACCCTTGGCGCGGAAGTGATACGACACAGGTTCCTCGGCACTGATACCAGCGGCGTACACCACACGTGGAGGCAGCTCCGAACTCAGGGTGCAATCAAGCACAGCTTGGGCTTGGGCCAGCAGGTACGCCAGCTCCGGGACCGGTGGTGCTGGTTGCGCTGGCACAGCCTTCAAGGCACGCGCAGGGGCGACGCTTAGCATTGAGTCGACAGCGGTATCACCGGTGCCGATTGGTGCCAGTAGGTCGGCGTCGGTTAGGTTGTCCAGCTCCGCCAGCTTGGCGAAGTCGGCAGCAGTAGGGGTTTTAAAAGCGGTCATGGTGAGTCTCCTTATGGTGAAGGGAGCGGTTATTCGGCGGGTGCATCTCGATAGGCTTGAGCAAACGATTCAGAGGTTGCAATTGAGTCGACATCAGTACCGCTGTTCTGGAAGTAGTACGCGGCAAGGGCCATATCCCCACGAGTCAGCTCTTTGCCTTCGAGGATTTGAGCCAGCTCGGTTTCATATTTCGCCTTCACAGCAAGACGTGATGAGCTGCGCAGGTGGCTGGTTAGGAATTCAATGCGGGTTCTCTCTTGGTACGACAGGCTGGATTTAGCCATTGTGTATTTCTCCTTATCTGGTGTGACGGGGCCAGGGTGATCGTGTGATCACGCCGACAGGGAATGTTTCAGCTCCAGCAAGACACCGACTACAGCCCACAGCGGCCAATTAGGGTTCAGCAAGGCAAAAGTTCGGAACGACTTGCAGCCGGTGGCATCAGCGATTTGTTCTAATGACAAACCCATACCTTCGCTGTATCGGCGTACGCCACTGCTGGTGGCTGGCAAGTACCACATGGGCAAACGGATGCCAGCAGCGGCGGCTAGCTCTCGCCAGTGCGCTGTGTCAGTGAAAGATTGTTTCAAGTGCAGCCGTGCGAACTGTTGGGCAGCAAGGCGGGTAGCGGCTGATTTCTCGGGGTTTGATTGGACGTTCATAGTGTGTTACCTCCATAACGTTGGGGACGGACACCGGCTGAACGGATCTGCGGACGCACGGAATCGCGCCAGCAATGAACTGACCCTATCGGGTCGCTCAATCGCTAACGTTGATTCTGGGTCTGGATTAGCCGTACGAACACGGGTATCGATCGAAGTGCACAGGATGTGCGGGTGGGTGTAGCGGGGTGTGGATCAAGGATTCGTCAGTTGGTGAGGCTGGCGGGTTGGAGCGGTTGAGACACCATCCAGAAGACGTAGTTAAGCCGCCCCGGTAGGGTAGCTAGGGTGGCAGGGCTCTCGTGGTTTTAAGGCGTGAAATCACCGTACGAGCACGGGTTTCAATCGAAGTGCAGCGTGGGGTTGAGGTGCAGCGGGATGCGGCGGAATAGGTGCCAGTGCTACAAAGGAGATTAAGTATCACTGGCGGCTGTACTCGATGACCAATCGAACACAGCGGGAAACAGGCCGGTCAGTCGGTGGGGTTATTCGTCTTCATCAGGCAAGGGTACATAACCCGCGAAGTACTCAGCAGCGGTTTCAGCAGAGCATCCTAATGCAGCCATCAGCTCAGTAAGGCTCAGGCCATCAGCGATTAGCCGGGCCGCTTCCGCATCCTGTGAGAGGCCGCTGTCGTCGATTATCAAAGCTCCATTGGGTAAGGTGATTAGAGTCATGGTCTCTCCAGTTGGGAGAATCCTGCTATGTAATCTGCCTTAATGCTTTCCAGCTCTGCCAATAATTCAAGCGCTGAACGGTACAAGTCGAGTGGTACAGGCCCGGGGAAATTCCGAATCTGTGAAAGGCGCTTATGCAGTGATGTTTCCATTTGGATCAAATTGCGTGGGAGGCGGCTCATTGTCTCTCCTATATTTTTATCTTAAGGATTTGATCATATTTAGGTGTATGAGTTTCATACACCTCATACACCGCGTACCCACGATTGAACCGTGGCACGTTTGCGACCTAAAGCTGAGGCAATATCACCCAGTGATTTACCCTCAATTCGCATTAGGATGGCCGTAGCCTTAGCATCAATACCAGCTTCGGTGACATCCATCCGAACTTCGTGCTGTGCCAACTGTGCTTTCAAAGCCGCAATTTCAGACTCCATACGAGCCTGCGCCTGCTCGATTGCGCTGAGTCGCTGTCGGTCTTTCGTATGCTCCGCCAAGCTGTACAACGCGGCTACGGTTCCAGCCAGACTACCACTCACAGCGCCTCGTTCCTTTCTACGAGACAACACGCCTTGTTCCCGCATGGCTACGCGGGACGGGTGTTGCTCTTGCTGGTCCCATGCTTTCGTGGAGTGAATGCTACGCTTGCTCGCGAGTTTGTTCGCGGTCTTTGCTGGGACGCCTGCATCTCGAAGCATTGCGCTTGCGCTAGGCTTGTTCCCATCGGCCATGCATGCATCGTGGGCGATCTTCATAACGTGTTGAACCTCAGCCATCGTGGCATATCGTGGTGAGAAGCCAGCAGCTTTTAGCACTGCTGAGCGCTTCGCGGCGGCCTCCCGATCAATCTGGGCGAACTCTGCGCCGACTGATACGCCAGTGAGGTTCCACCCGTCGAGATTACCGTGCTTATTGAAGTACGCAATCCCGGTCTGGAGGTACGGCCCGATTGCGTTCCCGGTGACGTGAGGTAGTTCAGCCTTAATACGGCGAGTTATCCTGAGTTGTGCTTCGGTTTGTGTCATTAGCGGGAACATCTGCTCCAGGCTATCTAAATCTGGTATTGCGTTTGAATCAGTCAATTCGTCATCTCCTATGTTGTCGTGTTCCTCACAGTGGTACTCGGGGAGCCGCATCTTGTGCTGTCATTCCTTCCTCACTCCTCCTCTAAACTACTAACTATTGCTAGGTAGCTCAGAGAGGCGTTAATTCCTTCCCGTCTCCTCTAAGTGGGGAACTAAACGCCAACTCAGCTACAGGCCACGGTTTACAAGGCTCTCAGCGATTCGGCAAATGACGGGGGGTTCGACAGTTTTAGGTGCTTTTCTTAGCTAATTCATTCCGCTCTGGCTAGGCATCAGGGATCAATTCCCGAACCTTTGCCAGCAGCTCACGTGGTCGGTCCAAAGGCTGGCTCCCGCCGTAGATGCTCGTGGCTTTCGATCCGACTGGAGTGTGTCCAAGAATGCCGCCAACCTCATCGGTAGTCGCGTGCACGGCTCGTAATAGGTCAGCACAGGTATGACGCTGGCTATAAAGGCTCATGCCGGGGGCTTCGCCAAGGGCGTTTCTGAACACCCGCGACAGGCTTCGAACGCGTTGCCGTACCCGTTTATCATGCTCGGTGGAACTGGCCCCAGCAGGTAGCCCAAGCCCCGTTAGCACGGCCCGGAACAATGGTTCATCTTCTGCGTGCACAGGTAGATCACGACGACTGGCCGCGTTCTTACCACCGCTCAGCGCCGCCTTAAACACCAGCTCGCTTTTACCCAGCACATCTACACGGTGGCTAAGTGCCCGCAGGTCTTCCTGAAGCAGCTCGCTTGGGCGCAGTGCGTATCGCGCCAATAGCACGGCAGCGGGATAATGCACTGGGGTAGCAGCTTTGATTTTGGCGTGCACTGCCAGCAGTTGTGCTAGTGGGATCGGCAGTCGTTGATCCTGACCCATCCCTGCGCCGGAGCGAATAGCTTTCGCCACTGAGCCAGCTTTGGGTAACGCCATCCCAGCCCAACCGGGAATTCGCTTCAAGACGCTTAATAAGCAGTACGCATCGGAATGCACCGACGAGGCTTTACCTCCACCCGCAAGCTTCTCTGCGCAGAACTGCATCAGGCTTTGTATTTGCCGATCCTGTGTGCTCGGCCAAGTCAGCACCTTTTTACTCAGGCTTATAACCTTGTCAGCGCGGCCTTTGCTCACGTCTTCGCAGTACTCATCAAGCACTGCTTGGAACACCGCCTCGGTGACGGTGCCAGCATGATCAGAAGCAGCGGTTGGCACGGTCTTTTCAGTACCTTCAAGCGGCGTTGAATCAAGCCGTGGGGGATTGCCAGCCAAGGTCTCATCAAGTGCTTTACGCATCGCCAGCGCCGTTACAGGGTGAATATCCAAACCGGGGAGCACCGCGCCATTAGCGAGCGCTTCAAGGTTCGCTCTGCGCCATTTAAGTTCTGACTGCCAACCGGACGACTGCATACGCTCGGTGATATTTATCGTAAAGCCACGAACCACGGCATTCAGATTGTTCAGCACATCGACGGCTGTCTGTGCGGACGTTGTTTCGGGAGTCGGCAGTGCCGGATCAGATCGTGCCGCCAAGGCTTCATTACAGATACGGTCAAATTCAACCGACACAAGATGAGCTAACTTTAGCGCCTCGCCCCGGTCGGCAGTGCCCAAGGCTTTGCGGTACTCAACGCGTCCAACGACATCAGCTACATCAGCAGGGAATCGACGACGGTAACTGTACCGACCATCGCGGCGGGTGAGATAAGACATTCGAACTCCAATGCGACACGTGCAGCAGGCGTGGGGAGCGTGCACAGGTCTCAGAATCGCCTTTCGAACGATCAGTGTGTACCATTGAGAACCTCGCTCAGGGCCTTGAATATAGGGCGTCTCAACGAGGTTTGCTATTCGTCTGTGTCGCAGGCGTCTAATTATTGAATGGCCCTTTTGTTTGTCTGACGATTTTGTCGTTCTCGCCATCATGCTTGCTTTGCCCAGCGCCACTCCCCACCTTGAACACACATGCTGCGTTACACTGCGCCCTTTATTCACGCGTGGAGGTTGGGCATGAGCTGGGATTTGGCAGCGCCGTTCATCATTGACCTGCAAGTGCAGGCTGAAGACATTGATGGTTTTGGCCACGCCAACAACGCTGCCTATGTTGTCTGGCTGGAGCGATGCGCCTGGCGTCACTCTCAGCGCCTTGGGCTGGACCTGACTGAATACCGTCGCCTTGACCGCGCCATGGCGGTGGCACGGCATGAAATCGATTACCTGGCCAGCGCCTATGAAGGTGACGAACTGCAACTGGCGACGTGGATTATCGATTGCGACAAACGCTTGCGCATGACACGTCAATTCCAGCTAATCAGGCCTCGCGACGGTCTGACGTTGCTGCGGGCTAAAACCACGTTTGTGTGTATCGAGTTGTCCACCGGCAAAGCCAGGCGCCTACCGCCCGAATTCCTCGAGGGTTATGGTCCGGCGATCGTGCCAGCGTGACAGGGCTGCAGCTTGATACCGCTTGAGCGCGTTACCGCGTAAACTGCCGCACGTTTTTTATGAGAGTCACCCATGCAAATTGCCTTGGCGCCGATGGAAGGGCTGGTCGATAACATCCTGCGTGATGTCCTGACCCGCACCGGCGGTATTGATTGGTGTGTCACCGAATTTATTCGGGTCACCGAGCGTCTGCTGCCCGAAGCGTACTTCCACAAGTTCGCCCCTGAGCTTGAACACGGCGCGAAAACCCGCGCTGGCGTGCCGTTGCGTGTGCAACTGCTGGGCTCCGATCCTGCGTGTCTGGCAGACAACGCAGCGTTGGCCTGTCAGTTGGGCGCCGAGGTGATTGATCTGAACTTTGGCTGTCCGGCCAAAACGGTCAACAAGTCCCGTGGCGGTGCCGTACTGCTTAAAGAGCCGGAACTGCTGCATGCGATTCTGATGCAAGTGCGTCGCACAGTGCCGGCGCATATTCCGGTCACGGCCAAGATGCGCCTGGGGTTTGATACCCCTGACAGCGCCAACGAATGTGCCATTGCGTTGGCTGAAGGCGGGGCGAGCCAGATTGTGGTGCATGCCCGAACCAAAATGGACGGTTACAAGCCACCTGCGCATTGGGAGTACATTGCCCAGGTGCAAGAGGTCGTCAAGGTGCCTGTGTTTGCCAATGGTGATATCTGGTCCGTTGAGGATTGGCGTCGTTGCCGCGAAATCAGCGGTGTTGAAGACATCATGCTCGGCCGCGGCTTGGTATCCAGGCCAGACCTGGCCCGACAGATCGCCGCAGCGCGGGCCGGGGAAGAGGTCGTCGAAATGACGTGGGCCGACCTGCAGCCCATGATTCGCGACTTCTGGGCCCAGGCACAGGCGCAATTGACCCCGCGTTCAGCCCCCGGGCGTCTCAAGCAATGGCTGGCAATGTTGACCCGCACTTACCCCGAGGCCACGGTGCTGTTCAACGCCATGCGCCGCGAAACCGACTGCGAAAAAGTCCGTCATTTGGTCAACAACCCGCCTGCGGATGCTGCTTGAAGCGCCTGAAAAAAATTTAAAAAAACCTCTTGAAATGATTGGGTCGGTCCCTATTTAGGGAGTACGCGATGCCGAAACCGGGTCGCGGAGACAAAATCTCGCTGAAATCAGGAGGCTAAATTATGAGCACTGCATTCTCTCTGGCGCCACTGTTCCGTAATTCTGTCGGCTTTGACCGTTTTAGTGATTTGTTCGAAACCGCGCTTCGCAATGACACCAGCGGTGGCTACCCACCCTACAACGTTGAAAAACGGGGTGAAGACAGCTATCGCATCGTTGTAGCTGCTGCGGGTTTCCAACAGGACGACCTGGACTTGCAAGTAGAGAAAGGTGTGCTGACCGTGAGCGGCAGCAAACGTGAAACCAGCACCGACGAAAGCGTGACCTTTTTGCATCAGGGCATCGCGCAACGGGCATTTAAACTGTCCTTCCGCCTCGATGACCACATCGAGATCAAAGGTGCAAACCTGAGCAATGGCTTGCTGAGCATTGATCTGCAGCGGGTAGTGCCTGAAGAGGCAAAAGCCAAACGCATCCCGATCAATGGGGAGCAGCCAGCCCTGCAAAACTGATCCCGCAGTGGCATGTCAGGAACCCCGTCTTTTCAGGCGGGGTTCTTTGTATCCGGGGCCGCGCACAGAACTGCAAGCGCTTGTTTCCGGGCAGCTTTCAGGTGTTTTTCGTCGACTAGCCTGTAGATATCCGACTGGGCACACTCCGTACCCGGGGCAATACACAGGTGAACAATATGAAAAACAAGCGTGCACGAGATTCTGCAACAGGTCTGTTTATTCCCTTGGAAGAGGCCAAGCGTCGACCTCGGGAAACCACCGTAGAAACCATTAAAAAAACTAAAAAAGACCAACCCCAACGTTGATGAGCAGCACGCAGGCATTTGCTTTCGACCTCTCCCCGAGGCAAGTGCCTGCACTTTCTCTGTCCCTCTCTCCTGCGTTTGGTCGGCCATTGCTCCTTTGACGATGATGTGGACTACGCTTTGCCTGATGGTGCAAAAGGGAGCAACGCATGTGGGTGCCAGCCAAACCTGTCGATGAAGCCGCTCGTTTAGACGCTTTGCACAGGTTAAATGTGCTCGATACCGGACCGGAGGAACGTTTTGACCGGCTAACGCGCCTGGCAAAGCGTTTGTTCAACGTACCGATTGCACTGGTCAGTTTGGTGGACGCCGAGCGCCAGTGGTTCAAGTCGGCGGCAGGCGTTGACGTCAGCCAAACCCCCCGGAACATTTCTTTCTGCGGTCATGCCATTTTGGGCGATCAGATTTTGATGATCTGCGACGCCAGACTCGATGAGCGCTTCTACGACAACCCGTTGGTTGTGGGCGATCCGCGGATCAGGTTTTACGCAGGCTGCCCATTGTCGGTGGGTGATGGCAGCAAGATGGGTACGCTGTGTTTGATCGATACCCGGCCTCGGGTGCTTAGCGACGATGAGCGCGAGTTATTGCGGGATTTGGCTGCGATGGCCGAGCAAGAGCTGGTGGCTGTACAAATGGCAACCATGGATGAGTTAACCCTGCTTTCCAACCGGCGCGGCTTCGAAGCTTTGGCGCGGCATGGCCTGTCATATTGCAAGCAATGGTGCAGACCCGCGACCTTGTTGTTTTTCGATCTCAACGAGTTCAAGCAGATCAATGACACCTACGGTCACGCTGAAGGCGATCTCGCGCTCAAGGCATTCGCTGACGTCCTGCGAATTGCATTTCGCGAAAGTGATGTCATCGGGCGGTTGGGCGGGGACGAGTTTGTGGTGTTGCTGACCGGCACAGATTCCGTACAAATCATCGCCATCATGGCTCGCTTGCAGGAGATGCTCGATGAGCGCAACGCGAGCGCCTCACGGGGTTATGCGATTCGTTTCAGTGTCGGGCAGATTGAGTATGACCCTCAACACCATGACTCGGTCGCAAGTCTGTTGCTCGACGCCGACCGTGCGATGTACGTCCATAAGCAGGCATTGAAGCGAAGTTGACCCCGGCCCGGCATTCCGGGCCCGGGTCACAGTCATTACTTTGTGGCGTGGGGCTGGGCTGCGGGGCGGGCCTTCAGGTTCTTGTCGGCTTTATATCGCAACGCCACATCCGGCACGCTGCCGCTTTTGCCGGTTTCAATCCAGCTACGGATGCGGCTGGCATCGGCAAAGTGGGTGTATTTGCCGAATGCATCCAGAATCACCAGCGAAACGGGACGGTTGCCCATTTCTGTTACCAGCACCAGGCAGTGGCCTGCCTGGTTGGTAAAGCCGGTCTTGGTGATCTTGATAGTCCACTTGTCTTTGTTGACCAGGTGGTCGGTGTTGCGAAAGCCCAAGGTGTAGTTGGGTTTGCGGAACGCCACGGTTTTTTCCTTGGTGGTGCTCAATTGGCTCAGCATCGGGTATTTACGGGCCGCTGCCAGCAACTTGCTCAAGTCGCGGGCCGTCGACACGTTATGCATCGACAGGCCGGTTGGCTCAACGTAGCGGGTGTGCATCATGCCCAGGCTTTTGGCTTTGGCGTTCATGGCGGCAATAAACGCCACGTAACCGCCCGGGTAATGGTGCGCAAGCGTCGCCGCGGCACGGTTTTCAGAGGACATGAGGGTAATCAGCATCATGTCTTGGCGCGTCAGTTCGCTGCCGAGTTTGACGCGTGAAAATACGCCTTTCATCTCGGGAGTGTCGCTGATATTGACCGCGATGTACTCGTTCATCGGCAATTTGGCATCCAGCACCACCATTGCGGTCATTAACTTGGACACCGAAGCTATTGGCACCACGACGTCAGGGTTACTGGCGTAAATGACTTTGTTGGTTTGCAGGTCAACCAGCATCGCGCTGCCTGACGCGATATGCAGTTGTAAGGTATCGCGCGGAGCAGAGGTGCTTTCAGTCGCTGCGGCGATTGAGGGAGCGGCGGCGCCTGTTAGCACTAAAAACAGGCCAAGAATCGAAAGATGACTTTTCACGCAGATTGACTCGAAAAGAAGTGGGAGGTGACGTTGTCGCGCGACTCATTACACATCGCGTTACATTTGTTGAGTATGTATCAATAATCGTGGAAATGCCTGATCCCGCAAGCAGTTACAGCGTGTTTTTCGTGTAAATCGTGCGATTGAGGCAGGGCAGCGGACGACTGGTCGCTGTGCAAGCTGAGCCCTTGCCCCCAAGGAAGCGACTCTCTGTGCAATGCCGGGGATCGGACCTCGCAGAATAGGCCGCTGACGTAGACACAGAGGTAATTGTGTAAAATGCCCGCCCTTTGAAATAACCGGCCTCACCGATGACCCCTGACGCGCTTTCTATCCTCGACTCTCATCTGTTGACTGCACTGCAAAGCGCACCTGAAGAAACCCGCCGCTTGTTTCATGGGCGAGGTCGCTGTTGGCCGGGGCTTGAGCAATTGACCGTGGATTGGCTGCAAGGCGTGGTGCTGGTATCGCTGTTCAAGGAGCCCGAGGCAGCCTGGCTGCAAGCCCTTAAAACCCGGTTGATACACCTTGCGCAGACACCGGTATGGCAAGCCAGTGGAGCGCACACGTTGGTGTTGCAGCATCGCTATACCCTGCAAAGCGACACCGAGTGGCTGGTGGGCGAAGCCATCGATGAGTGGACCCTGACAGAGGGTGGGCTGCAGTACCGCGTGGACTTGGGCCGCAAGCAGAACAACGGCCTGTTTCTCGATATGCGCTACGGCCGCGAGTGGGTAAAAGCCCATGCCCAGGGTAAGCGGGTGTTGAATCTGTTCGCTTACACCTGCGGTTTTTCGGTGGCTGCCATCGAAGGCGGCGCAGAACATGTGGTCAATCTGGACATGTCGCGCGCGGCGCTGAGTCGAGGCCGTGATAACCATCGCTTGAATGGCCACGACATGAGCAAGGTTACGTTTTTGGGGCACGAGCTGTTCAAGTCTTGGGGCAAGGTGAAAAGTACCGGCCCTTATGATTTGGTGATTATTGACCCGCCGTCCTTCCAGAAAGGCAGTTTCCTGCTGACCAAGGATTACCAGCGTGTGGTGCGCCGCTTGCCAGAGTTGTTGAGTGAAAACGGTTGGGTGCTGGCCTGCATGAATGACCCGTCGCTGGGTTCGGACTTTCTGATAGGTGGCGTGACCGAGCATGCGCCGGGTTTGCGTTTTGAGCAGCGGTTGGAGAACCCGCCTGAATTTCCGGATGCCGATGCCGAGTGCGGCTTGAAAGCGCTGGTGTTCAGGCAGGGCGTTTGAAATCCAAAAAAAAGCCCGCAGGGGGAGGCGGGCAAGGGTTCATTGAATGAGCAAGGGGCACTATACAAGCAGCGGTTCGCGGGCTTAGTGAAACTTAATTCATCTGGAGCGCCGGTTTGACAGGTATCAAACCGGCGTTTTTGTTTATTTGGTACGCGACGATTCGAACAGGAACCAGACGCGGCGTTCCGCTTCATCGATCCAGTTTTCCAACAGGCTGGTCGTCGCTACGTCGCCCAGCTCTGAACACATGCTGTGGGTTTCACGCATGTAAGCGGCCAATTGAATGTTGTCTTCACGTAATTCGGCCAGCATATCTTCCGGGGTCACGAAGTCGGCGTCGTTATCCAACAGGCGTTGCAGCTTTTTGATGTGGCCGATGGAGCGAATGGTGGTGCGTCCCAGCTTGCGCACACGCTCGGCGATAGCATCGGTGGTGGCGAAAATCTGATCGGACTGCTCATCTAGCAGCAGATGGAAATCACGGAAATGCGGGCCTGACATGTGCCAATGGAAATTCTTGGTTTTCATGTAAATGGCGAAGGTATCGGCCAGCAGCGCATTCACTTCTGCTGCAATGTTGATGCAGGCTTCATCGCTCAACGCCGAAGGTGTCCGCAGATCGGCCTTTCTGGTTTCCTTGGCGGATTTCAGGTCTTTCATGATGGTTCCTCGTGGAAGCTGTGGACGGGATATAACGGATAACGATTCCGGCTGACTAAAGACCAGGAATGACCTTTCGTCAAACTGCCAGCGTCGTACCGCAACGTCGCTCCAGGTGTTCCAGAGTGCATTGAGCAAGATCGTTCAAGACGTTGCGTGCGTTTGTTGCGACCCTTTGCCGCTGCTGACCATCAGGATGTTTTTAATGCCCCATTCGCTTGCCAGAGCCGCGTTCATGCGTGGTGTGATTGCCTGTCTGCCATTGACGTTCGCCTGCGCGCCATGGGGGCTGCTGGCGGGGTCAACCGCCATCGATGCACAACTGACCCCCGCCCAAAGTCAGGGACTGTCGGTGCTGGTGTTCGCCGGTGCCGCGCAACTGGTGGCCATTGGCATGATCAAGGGCGGGGCCAGCGTGTTGTCCATCCTGCTGACGACCTTGCTGCTGACCTCTCAGCACCTGCTGTATGCGATGCACCTGCGCCCGGTGGTTTCACCGCTGCCGGCCAATTGGCGGTTCGGTCTGGGTTTTTTACTCACCGACGAATTTTTTGCGCTGGTCAGCAGCCATGATCGCCAGGCATTCAATCGCTGGTATGCGTTGGGGGTCGGGCTGTGCATGTACATTGGCTGGAATCTGTTCACTCTGCTGGGCGTGATGCTCGGCAAGAGCATTCCGGGCCTGGACCAGTTGGGGCTGGAGTTCTCGATTGCGGCGACGTTCATTGCCCTGATTACGCCAGTGGTGCGCAATGTTCCTACTGTTATTTGCGTGGCAGTTTCACTCATAAGTGTTGTGCTGTTCAGTTACTGGCAGTTGGAATCAGCGATCGTTCTGGCGGGGCTGGCCGGGATGGCGGCAGGCTACTTGAGCAAGCGTGCAGGAGTCTTTTTCGAATGATGTGGGTGATTATTGTCGGGATGGCGCTGATTTTGTTTTTCAACCGCTATCTGTTTCTGGAGCCGCGCCTTCCCATCCGTTTGAATAGAGGTGTGAAGGAGTTTTTGGGCTTTGCCGTGCCGGGGATGCTGACGGCCATTTGCGGCCCCATCATTTTCGTCAAGGACCGCGCGCTTAATCTGAGCCTGGACAACCCGTACCTGCTGGCCGGGTTGTGTGCAATTGGCCTGATGATCTGGAGTCGCAACGTGTTGCTCAGTGTCGTGTCCAGTGTGGCGCTGTTTTATCTGTTTCGCGGGTGGCTGTGAGCTGTGCGGCTGCCCGTGAGGTAAACGGGCCGCTGACCGGCACCCCGTCGATCACCACATACCAGCAGGCCAACAAGCCATCAGCGCGGAGCGGGGCCGGCACAGCGCTGCCCACCATCGACATGACATGAACCTTGGACATACACACCTCCTTCAATCAATGAGGCCACCTTACGGCGTGCGCCGCTGCACAAAAAATCATTGCGCGTGATAGTCGCCATCGACAGGGATAAGGTTAGTGCTTGCGTCAGGTTAATCCACTACCAGGTCCAACATATGCATGACCTCTTGATCATTGAGCATGCCTTTATCGACCAGGTGCTGGGCCAACAGTGAAATCAGCTTGGCAGAGCGGTGCCCTTCAAGCTGCTTGAGCTCTGTGAGGGCTTGGTAAACCTTGCTTGAGGTGCAGAGATCAGCCCGGCGATGAGGGTGTTGTGTCGGCATTAGGGTCGTCCTTGTTTTTATAGGTATCCGGCTGTTGAACCAAGAGCGCCCGGCGACGCTGATAACGTCCGGGCGCACTCGCGTCCAATCATGCCGCAAACACATTACATTTTGTGTATCACTTGCGACATTCACATCATCTATTCAGACCAGCTATCACCAGCGTGGTGGCCCGTAATAACCCCGCGGCGGGCCGTATTGCACCGGGTGTGGCCGACCGTAATAGCCCTGGTAGTAAACCGGCTGGGGTGCGGGCATGTAGACCGGTTGCGGCTGGTAATACACCGGCGGGGCCTGCACATAGACCGGTTGCGGTTGAGCATAGAACGGTTGTTGCACATAGAGAGGGCGCTGATCGTGATTGGTTATCACCGAACCAATGATCGCGCCACCCACCACCGCACCGAACACGGCCGGCCCCGCGCCCCAGCCACCGTGGGCACACGCTTGACCCGTGACGGCCAGTGCGCCGATTAGCAACGTGATTTTAGGGATGTTGCGCATCTTGACATTCCTCGGATTCCAGCCCCGGCAATTCAGCCTGGTACAGGCCGCAAAAAGGGTGCGGGGATAACACTCAGACCGCGCTTTTCAAAAAAACTGCGGCGCCTCTCGGTAAATGTTGTGTAAGGTCTTCGGCGGCTGACTCGTTTCAGCGTGGTCGGCCCGGACATGATCAATCCAACCCCTTGAAACGGCCCCGGCCGTCTATCTGAACGCTTTCTCTGAGGAGAAGAACATGCAGATGAACCCGAATAAAGACACCCGGTTGTGCATTTCACTGTCGGGTCGCCCCGGCAATTTTGGACTGCGGTTTCATAATCATCTCTATGAGCAATTGGGGCTGAATTTCTACTACAAAGCCTTCACCACCCAGGACCTGCCGGGTGCGGTCACTGGTATTCGTGCGCTGGGCATACGCGGTTGTGGCGTGTCCATGCCGTTCAAGGAAGCGTGCATCGCGCTGGTGGACGAGATGGATGCATCGGCCAAGGCCATCGATTCGATCAACACCATCGTCAACACCGACGGCCATTTGAAGGCCTATAACACCGACTACATTGCCATCGCCCAGTTGCTGGAACGCCATAACATCAGCAAGGACACGACGTTCGCGCTGCATGGCAGTGGCGGCATGGCCAAAGCCGTCGCATCGGCGCTAAGGGATGGCGGTTACAAACAGGGTCTGATTGTGGCCCGTAATCAAGCGTCCGGTTCGGCTTTGGCCCGGCATTGTGGGTATGAGTGGCAAGCGCAGTTGGGGGCTGCACGGCCTCAGATGCTGATTAACGTGACACCCATCGGCATGAGCGGCGGGGCAGAAGCCGATGATCTGGCGTTTGAAGAGGCTGCGATCAGTCAGGCAACGATCATTTTTGATGTGGTGGCAATCCCGTCAGAAACGCCGCTGATTGTTCGCGGCCGCGCCTTGGGCAAGCAGGTGATTACCGGGCTTGAGGTCATTGCGATTCAGGCCCTTGAACAGTTCGTGCTCTACACCGGCGTACGCCCCACGCCCGAGCAGTTCCGGGCCGCCGTCGCGTTTGCCCGCAGTTGAGCGGTTCGCCGGGCGATGGATCTTGCCCGGCGAGCAGGGTTATTCCAGTTCGGCCAAGCGCGCTTCCAATGCCGCAACCCGTGCTTCCAGCGCTTCAAAGCGTTCCAGTGACAGCCCTGACGTGCTGCCTCGTTCAGATGGCTGCTGGCGCGCTGCCATGATGGCGTCTATGTCGGCAGGGTCTCCCAGCGCATGCATGTAACGATCTTCACGCTGCCCGCTCTGGCGAGGCACCAGCAGTGCCAGGTCGCGAGCGATCAGGCGTTCAAGTTGGTGCTGCACTTGCTCGGTGTCTTCAAAGTCGTGCATGCGCGCGCTGCGGGTTAGCAGCTCATTGAGGGTTTGAGGGCCGCGCAGGAATAACAACCCTATCAACACCACTTGCGCCGGTACCAGCTCCAGCACTTTATCGACCCGATGCTCCCAACGATCTGCACGGCTACCCATGACCAGGCGCGCAAAGCCTCGCCCCTCCAGTGCCCGCAGGCTTTGCCCGACCTGGCCGGGGCTGAGGTTCATGACTGGCTCGCGGCTGGTCTTTTGATTGCAAGCCAACACCAGCGCATTAAGCGTCAGCGGGTAGGTGTCGGGGTGCGTGGCCTGTTTTTCGATCAAGGCGCCGAGGATGCGAATTTCCGTGCTGTTGAGACGGGGTTCGATGTCGGTCTCGTGTTCGCTGTTCATCACGTTGTCCCTGTGCGTTGGAAGGCGGCTAGCCTAGAACCATTGGCCGTTGAAAGACAAGCCGCTTTAGCGCAGCGACCTGTCTATAATCGGCGCTCATTCATTGTGCCCACCGACTGTCGAGACCCCCATGACTATCTCTCTGTACGCAGCGTCCATTCCCGTGTTCAAGCAAATGCTCAACGCCATGAGCGGTGTGCTGACCAAAGCAGAAGCGCATGCCACGGCCAAGAACATTGACCCAAGTGTTTTCCTGCAAGCGCGTCTGGCACCGGACATGTTCCCGCTGGTGCGTCAGGTGCAAATTGCAGTGGATTTTGCCAAAGGCGTATCGGCGCGTCTGGCTGAAGTTGAGTTGCCTAAATATGACGACAACGAAGTTACCTTTGCCGAACTGCAAGCGCTGATCAGCAAGGTGCTGGCATTTGTTGACACCCTCAAGCCGGAGCAAGTGGATGGCAAGGAAGGGATTGAAATCGTGACCCGTCCGGGAACGCCTAAAGAGAAACGCTTCACCGGTCAGGCCTATTTGCTGACTTACGGCTTGCCGCAGTTTTTCTTCCACGTCACCACTGCCTACGCGATTTTGCGCCACAACGGCGTTGAAATCGGCAAGCGTGATTACATGGGGGCGTTCTGATTCAGGTATGAATGCGCACTGAAACGTGCAGCGACAGTGTTCAAGCCTAGCCCGCGGGCAGCGCTTGAACACTGTGCATGGACGTGGCCTTAGACGGCCTTGTCTTCTTTCGCCATGCAGGCGGCAGCGGTAAACAGCACATCGGTGGAGGAGTTGAGGGCGGTTTCGGCCGAATCTTGCAGGATGCCGATGATGAAGCCCACGGCGACTACTTGCATGGCGATTTCACTGGGAATGCCGAACAGGCTGCACGCCAGCGGAATCAGCAGCAGCGAACCACCTGCCACGCCCGATGCCCCACAGGCGCACACAGCTGCCACGACGCTCAGCAGAATCGCCGTCGGCAGATCGACCTCAATGCCCAGTGTGTGCACGGCTGCCAGGCTCAATACCGTAATCGTGATGGCCGCACCGGCCATATTGATGGTGGCACCCAGCGGGATTGATACCGAGTAAGTGTCTTCATGCAGGCCCAGTTTCTCGCTCAACGCCATGTTGACCGGGATGTTGGCCGCCGAACTGCGGGTGAAAAACGCGGTGATACCGCTTTCGCGCAGGCACAGAAACACCAGCGGGAACGGGTTGCGCCGCAGTTTCCAGAACACGATCAGCGGGTTGACCACCAAGGCGACAAACAGCATGCAGCCGATCAGCACGACGAGCAGGTGCAGATAGCCCAGCAGTGCATTGAACCCCGAAGAGGCCAGGGTTGAGGCGACCAGGCCAAAGATGCCCAGCGGCGCGAAACGGATCACCACGCGCACGATCAGGGTGACACCATTGGACAGGTCATTGAGCACCGTGCGGGTGGTTTCGCCCGCATGGCGAATGGCAATGCCCATGCCAATGGCCCACGCCAGAATACCGATGAAGTTGGCGTTCATCAGGGCACTGACCGGATTGTCTACCACGCTCAGCAGCAGGCTTTGCAACACTTCATTAATGCCACCCGGCGCAGAAATCGCAACGTCGTGGGTAGACAACACCAGATGGGACGGGAACAGCATGCTGGCGACCACGGCTACAACTGCGGCTGCAAACGTGCCGAACAGATACAGCACCAGAATCGGGCGAATGTGGGTTTCCTGGCCGTGTTTATGGTTGGCAATCGAGGCCATGACCAGCACAAACACCAGAATGGGAGCAACGGCTTTCAACGCGCTGACAAAAACCTTGCCGATAAAGCCTACAGTCAGAGCAGCCGAGGGGGCGAGCCAGGCCAGCAGAATCCCGGCAATCAGGCCGATCACGATCTGGGTCACCAGGCTGGTGCGTTTGAGCCGGTGCAGCAGGGAAGGTGAAGCGTCAGTCATAGGGGACTCTCTAGTTGTTGTGGGTGCCGCAATCAATGATCGTGTGCGAACAAAATGTCAGATGTTTCCCACAGATCTCGGGGGGGGGCGAAAAGTTCGCAGCAGATGATAGCCGTGTCGATTGGATACGTCTGTGTGACTAAAACCATGGCGGGGCGCGGACTTTATCATAGGGATGCGGGAACTTTCCTGCTCAAGGGCAATCTGTCACATCTGCACCCGTGTCAGGGCCGTGGATTCGGCGGGTACGTGCTGCGAATCATTCTGTTACCATTGCGCTATCCACTCTTATTCAAATCAGCGGGCCACTTGGCTTTCGCTGGCCTTGCCGTCTCTGGAGTTATTCATGCTGTTGCCCATCCTGCTGCTGTCTGCGGCCGGTTTTACCGTGCTCACGACCGAGTTCATCATCGTCGGCTTGCTGCCCTCTATTGCTCGGGACCTTGATGTCAGCGTGCCTCAGGCCGGGCTGTTAGTGACGTTGTTCGCCTTTACTGTCGCGGCTCTTGGTCCTTTTTTAACGGCTTATTTCGCCAGATTTGAGCGTAAACGCCTGTTTATCGGCATTTTGTTGATGTTCGCGTTTGCCAACACGGTTGCCGCATTGGCACCGAACATTTGGGTGATGGCTTTTGCGCGGTTGTTGCCTGCCTTGGGCTTGCCGGTATTTTGGGCGCTGGCCAGTGAAACAGCGGTAGACATTGTGGGCCCTGACTATGCGGGGCGTGCGATCGCCAAAATCGGTTTCGGCATTGTGTGTGCGACGGTCTTCGGTATTCCGGTAGGCACGTTGATTTCGGATGCGTGGGGATGGCGCAGTGCGTTCGGCATCCTGGCCGTGGTGGCCCTGGCCAAGGCTTTGCTGTTGTGGATCTATCTGCCTTCAACGCGGGTGGTCAAAGACGCCGTCACGTTGCGCTCTCAATTCGGCATGCTGCGCAGCCCGTTGATGATCGGTCACGTTGTCTTGTCGGTCTTAGTGTTCAGCGGCATGTTTACCGCTTACACCTATTTGGCGGACATTCTCGAGCGCCTTGCGGGTTTCGACGGCACGTTAGTGGGATGGTGTCTCATGGGCTTCGGTGCTGTCGGGTTGATCGGCAATTCGTTAGGCGGTCGTATGGTCGATCGTCATCCGCTGATTGCCTCGATGGTGTTTTGCGCCTTCATGATTGGCGGCATGGTGGCATTGGTGCCTAGCATTCACTCCACGCTGGGGTTGGCGGCGGCCATGGGCGTATGGGGTGTGACGCAAGCCGCGCTGTTTCTGGTCAGCCATGTGCGCCTGATGAAAGTGGCGCCCCACGCGCCGGCCTTTGCGGCTTCGCTGAACATCGCAGGGGCGAACCTGGGGATCGGGCTGGGCGCCATGGTAGGCGGCCGGGTGATCGACCATTACGGCCTGGGTAGCCTTGGCTTTGCAGCGGCGGGCTTTATTTTGGTGTCGATCCTGCTTGCCCTGTTGTTAATGACGTCTAAAAACCGCGCAGTGTGTGCTTAACGCTCTAGATCGGTGAACAGTTCGCGCCGTGCACCTTCAGTAATCGCAACGATTCCGGGGTGCTTGATCTTGCGTTCTACGGTGATGGCGTAAAACGATTCGGTCACGGCGTTGGTCTGGCCGATCAGTTTCACGTCAAACTGACGTATCACTTCTTCAGCGATCACGCTGGGGGCGATGAAAACGCCCGTACCTGACTGTCCAAAGGCTTGCATCAGCGCGCTGTCGTCGAACTCACCGACGATGCGCGGCTGAATGTGCTGTTCGGCCAGCCAGCGCAACAGTCGGCTGCGCAACACGGTTTCAGAGCCCGGAATCAACAACGGGGCTCCCTGCAAGCAGTGGGGGAAATTGTGCAAGTAGTCTTTGGCCAACAGGGCTGTGGCAAAAAAACTGATGCCACACTCACCCAGCTTCTGACTTAAGCCTTTAATGTCGAGGTGGGAAGGCATGGGGCTATCGGAAATCACCAGATCCAGCCGCTGAATAGCCAGATCTGCGAGCAAACGATCCAGTTTGTCTTCGCGGCACGTGATGCGGATGGGCGCCTCCAGCGCCATGGTTGGCGCAATCAGCCGGTACACAATCGATTTGGGCACGACATCCGCCACACCCACGCGGAACAAAATCTGTTGTTCCTTGGGGGACATGCGCAGCATGCTTTCCAGTTCGCTGCCCAGCTGGAACATCTGCTCAGCATAAGGCAGTACTTGACGACCGGTTTCGGTCAATTCCAGTTGCCGGCCGACCCGCTGAAACAGGGGCAAGCCATACGTTTGCTCAAGCAGGCTGATTTGGCCACTGATGGTCTGGGGGGTGAGGTTGAGTTGCTCGCAGGCACGAACAATGCTGCCGGTTTTAGCCACCACCCAAAAGTAGTGCAACTGTCGATAATTAAGCATTTGCTCTGCAATACTTCGTAAAAACCGAAGTATAACCTTTAAAAATACGAATTTTACTGAACTGTTTGTCTGCCTAGACTCTCGCGCTATTCGCGTGCGTTAGCCGTGACCATTGATTTCGAGAGGAAACGCAGGATGACGATGACAAAACTGGGCGTTGCTACACTGCTTGTTGCAGCAGTTTTAATGACGAGTGGGTGTGATCAGGCTGAGAAAGCTGCGCAGCAGATGCTCAGTAAAACGGCCGAGAGCGCAAAGCAGGCCATTGACGATACCCACAAAGCCGCTGAACAGGCGCTCAATGAAGCGACGGGCTCAGCCCCGGCCGAGCCAGAGACGTCAGCGCAAGACAATAAGCAATCCTCACAAGCCATTTAATTCGTCCTACACCTGAGTCCGAACGCACCTATGGATTACCTTTTACAACTGGCTGCCAGCCCCACTGCCTGGATCGCCCTGGCCACGCTGATCGTCATGGAGATCGTGCTGGGGATCGATAATTTGATCTTTATTTCGATCCTGACCAACAAACTGCCTGAGAAATTTCGTACCAAGGCACGCCGGATCGGTATTGGCATGGCGCTAATTCTGCGCCTGGGGTTGCTGAGCACGATCGCTTACATCGTGCAATTGACCACTCCGGTCTTAGACGTGCTGGGGCAGGCCTTTTCCTGGAAGGACATGATTCTGATCGCTGGCGGCCTGTTCCTGGTCTGGAAGGCCACCAGTGAAATCCATCACAACATGAGCCCGCAGGCTGAAGGTGAGACCGAGGGCAAATCATCTGGCGTCTCGTTAGGGTTTGCTGCCGCGATCGGGCAAATTCTAATGCTGGATCTGGTCTTCTCGATTGACAGCATTATTACCGCCGTGGGTATGACCGAGCATTTGCCGATCATGGTCATCGCCGTTGTGGTTGCCGTACTGGTGATGTTGCTGGCCTCGGAACCATTGGCCAAGTTCATCAATGAAAATCCGACCGTGGTGATGCTGGCCCTGGCCTTCCTGATCATGATCGGTATGACGCTGATTGCCGAAGGGTTCGGCGCCCATGTGCCTAAAGGGTATGTGTATGCAGCGATGGCATTCTCGGCCACAGTCGAAACGCTCAACATATTGGCCCGAAGGGTGCGGGAAAAACGCCAGGCGGGGTTGGCTAAGTAATCGCTGAAGCTGCACACAAAAACCGTCCACTTTCATGAAGTGAACGGTTTTTTAATGGGCGTTCGCTGCTTTGATGGCGGTCTTGGTGGTAAGCGCTTTAGGTTCAACCTTGGGTTGCGGGTGATGGTGACGACGACTGATACGCATCACACCCCACAGCATGGCGGCGGCGACGGCCAACCAGCCGCTGAACAACAGGAAAAGCGTTAATGCCGGGCTCATGAGTGCCTCCTTTGCCCATGTTGGGCACACACACATTAGAAGTGACAGTCTAGCCGCTGGAGTGTTTCAAGCTATTGACCAAAGGTCGTGAGTGTTCAACTGATTGGCTCTAAATCACGCGCTTTACTGGGTGTTAAGGCTATACCTCGCATCACTCCAGCCTTAAGATCGGCAACCATGCCGGACTGACAGTCTGGAACCATTCAAGGCGAGGGTGCATGCAGGGAATTAAAGGGTTGAGCGTGGCGCGAATGGTATGGGCGGCGGCTCTGGCGTTAACTGTAGTGAGCTGCGCCAGCGTTCAGCGACCTGAGGTTCGCCAACTGCCAGAGCGGGTTGAGCTTAACGGCGTGCCATTTTTTCGCGGCAATGCTCATCAAAGCGGGCCGCACGTGTTGGCAAGCATGTTCAACGAACAGCGGGTCGGTACAACGCCCGGCCTGTTGACCAAGCCTCTGAAATTGCCGCAAGCAGAGCAAGCTTTACAAAGCAACATGCTGGCCTTGGCTGAGCAATACGGGTTCATGGTTTACCCAGTGGACCCATCGCTGTCCGCCGTGCTGACGCAGGTGGCAGCGGGCTATCCGGTCATGGTGCGATTCGCCGATGGGATTGTCTGGTCTACGCCTCGCTACGCCATGGTGGTGGGTTATGACCGCCACAAACAGACTGTATTGTTGCGTGCCGGCATGGAGCGGCGGCGTCAGATGACCTTCAACACGTTTGAGTCTGCCTGGAAAGCAGAGGGGAGTTGGGCGGTGCTGATACTTTCGCCGGGCCAGCTACCCGCCAACGTCGACAAGGCGCGCTGGATTAAAGCGGCCGAGTCACTGGCGCATGCCGGGCAAGAGCAGGCAAGCGCCAGAGCGATTCAAGCGCTCGACGCGCAAAAATAGCGGGAAATAAAAAACGGCGCCCAAGCGCCGTTTTCGATGAAGCACCGGTCAGAAGCCCAGCTTGTCGCGCAGGCTGTAGTACCAGGCACCTAGAGCTGTCAGAGGAGTGCGCAGCAATTGGCCACCCGGGAACGGGTAGTGGGGCAGATCAGCGAACGCATCAAAGCGCTCTGCCTGGCCGCGCAGTGCTTCAGCCAGCACTTTGCCCGCGAGGTGCGTATAGGTCACGCCATGGCCGCTGCAGCCCTGCGAGTAATAAATGTTGTCGCCGATGCGACCTACTTGTGGAAGGCGGGACAGCGTCAGCAAAAAGTTGCCGGTCCACGCGTAGTCAACCTTGACGTCTTTTAACTGCGGGAATGCCTTGAGCATCTTTGGGCGAATGATCGCTTCGATGTTCGCCGGGTCCCGAGCGCCATAGACCACACCGCCGCCGAAGATCAGACGCTTATCACCGGACAAGCGATAGTAATCCAGCAGGTAGTTGCAATCTTCCACACAGTAATCTTGGGGCAACAGCGTATTGGCCAAGTCGTCCCCCAGCGGTTCTGTGGTAATGACTTGAGTGCCACACGGCATCGACTTGGCAGCCAGTTCTGGCACCAGATTGCCCAGATAGGCATTGCCGGCCACGATGATGAACTTTGCCCTGACTTTGCCTTGCGGCGTATACACCACGGGGTTGGCACCGCGCTCAATGCGCACGGCAGGCGATTGCTCATAGACAATGCCGCCCAGCGATTCAACCGCAGCCGCTTCGCCCAAGGCCAGATTAAGCGGGTGAATATGACCGCCGCTCATGTCCAGCAAACCGCCCTGGTATTGATCGCAAGCGACAACTTCGCGGATCCGGCGTTGGTCCAGCAATTCCAGCCGGTTATTGCCATAGCGCTCCCAGAGTTTCTTCTGGGCTTCCAAATGACCCATTTGCTTGCTCGTGATGGCGGCAAAAACACCCCCGTCTTTCAGGTCGCATTGAATCTGGTACTTGGCCACACGATCACGAATGATCTTGCCCCCTTCAAATGCCATCTGACCCAAGAGTTGAGCCTGCTTTGCACCAACAGAACGCTCAATGACATCAATATCGCGGCTGTAACTGTTCACGATCTGACCGCCATTACGGCCGGAAGCTCCAAACCCCACTTTGGCTGCTTCCAGTACCGTCACCCTAAAACCGTTTTCAAGCAAAAACAGCGCACTCGACAGCCCGGTATAGCCGGCGCCAATCACACACACATCCGTCTCGACCTCGCCTTGCAGCGCGGGGCGCTCAGGGGCCGGATTTGCCGAGGCCGCGTAATAAGACTGGGGATATGCAGTGTTCGCCATTTTGCAATCTCTGTTTTATATTTTTTACGAGTGCGGGCGATGCTACCTGACTTGAAATCCCCCCGCCAGCTACCCAGTGGCGAGTATTTTTGCGCTTCAAATAAAAATTTCGACAATTCATAGAGTTACCTGCAAAAAAGGTGTTGACACACCTCCGTAAATCTATAGAATGCGACCCCACAGCAGGCACGTAGCTCAGTTGGTTAGAGCACCACCTTGACATGGTGGGGGTCGTTGGTTCGAGTCCAATCGCGCCTACCAAACAAAATCCGCTCTGCTGGGCGGTCTAGAAGGGCTCACCGAAAGGTGGGCCCTTTTTTGTTGTCTAAGAAAACGTTCACAAATTATAGGCTTCGTTCACACAAGGCAATGTGAACGTGAATTCATGCCTGCCTCTGTTCACACTCTGAATTGTGAATGGCTATGCCTAACCTATTGATACATATAGCTTGAGCCCTTTCTTGTCTAGGTGGTGGTACGTTCGCAAGCTCACTCCCTTGCCCGTTGTTCGTGCCTCACAAGGGCAGGCTACTAACCAACTGAGCTACGTGCCTGCTGTGTCCTAAGCGCCTAACGGCTGACGCTCTACAGACCCCCCCCCTTGTGTTTGTTTCTACGCACACATTGAGGGTTGCTGTTTGAGTATCTGTGCGAGCTAGTCGAGGGGGAGAGCAGGGGGTGTAGGGGTGGGCTCCTTCTTATGCAATGGAGCTCCTGAATTTCTGCTACAAATTAATCATCCATTGGTTAGTTTAAGGTGGTTGCTATGCTCGGTGGGATATATGCAGCTTGGCGGGGGAAGGCATTTGGGAATCAAGTTGCTGATTTTATTGGTATGCACCGCAGTCTCTATCATGGGGCTATGGAGGAGGGTGGTTGCAATATGCACATGCTAATGCTCTCTCACCTGAAATCTGAAGGGCATACAGTAGAGGCTGTAGCTCAGGACTCGTGTAGGTTTCTAATTGCTGGGTTAAGGATTATCGAGAACAAATTCGGACAACAGGCGCATATTGACCATGCTAGGGCTTGTGTGATGAATTTGATGGATAACAGTCAATCTTGATTTTTTATGAGTTGCGCTGTATAAATCGCTTCATAGCAAACGGGCTAGGTGTAAGCTGAACTGTATGTCTCATTAGGAGGCGCTGCGAAGTGAATAGCGTTATGGCGGAACCTTAAGTGGTGTAGTTGTAACATGAAAGCTAAGCAAACAATGGGAGGATGGTTGGTAGAACTCCCCAGCAAGGCGTAGCTTTATACGCTGGCTTACCCCTTCTGGCTTTGTTAGAAGGGCAGGTTACTGGTAGCTGAACTATCAGGCACAGAAGGCGCTAGCCTCTGTGAAGAACGGCCAGTGTGGTAACGCATTGAGCACCCGAGAAGGGCATCTAGGAATCCCCTAGAAAATAACCTGGTATAGATACGTGTGAAATTGCCATATTAATGTGGTGGGTATAGCTTAGAGTCAATACGCTCCTTCTCATTAACTAAATAATTATCCTAAACAATACTCATCCTTCGTACATCTGTAGCCCATTCTTCAGCTACTTTGGCTTCTATGGCTATGTGACGCTCTACATCTAGCTTACGAGGTCTGCCAACAGGTCTGATAGCACCAGTTAACTTTAGCATTTCCTTAACGGCTGATACATTCCCGTTAACTAGTTCTTGTTTTAGAATCTCCACTGACTTATCAAACCAATACAAGCGGTGCTCATCCTTCCAGCCTAACGACTCTGCTTGGGCGTCAAGTGATGTAAGGCTAATGCCTAGCTTGTCTGCTAGATTTGAATGTGAGAATGATTCGATGTAGCTTTTCTTATGGCTGTCTATGGTTTTCATATGTACTCTTGATTTGTTAGATTGGTAGTAATGGACTTTCAGTAGGAGTCACTGCGTGACAGCAGAAGCAAGAGCGCGCCACGTAGTGGCATACGCATTAAAGAAAGATCAAGAGCGATTAGCTGGTAAGCAGTCCCGCCTTTGATCCTCTCTTTGAATGCGTGCTCTTTGTCAGCTATGCTGACGTTGCTTTTGCTTTTAAATACTTGTTTCTTAGGTCTGGTAGAAATAAAATAAAAGTATTTAATAGGACCATCTGTCCTTAGAGGTATCTAAGAAGTAATGGCCTTAGTATTGTATAAATTGCCCAAAATCTCTTAAGGAGTCTTTAAGGAAAATTGGGCAAAAAGCATGTCGACGTTGGGCATTATGCTGCTTGTTTGAGTCCAGCTGTCCAATTGCGAATAGATTTGTATGGAACTCCCAGATTCTCTGCAATTTCCTTTCTATTCATACCGTCCTCAATCAGCAATGATACTGCCTGAGCTTGAAGAAGGGCCTTGTCTTTCTTCTTCTCTGATTGCTCCTTCTCCCAAGGAGTCATGCTCAATTCAGTGTTGATAGTAGCTAAGCGGCCTAGCTTGCTTTGAAGGTACGCAGCCATGTCCATACTCTGAACAAATAATGTGACTGGCTCTGTGCTGCTTCTGTCTCTCAGTGAGGTTCTGGCTACAGCTTGTAGGGTGCTTTCATAGAAGCGCTCAAACTCAATTGCTTTTCGTACTTCAGCAACAGGAACACCTAACATCTCACCTAGAGTGTGAAAGCTTAATCCATCATCAGGGCTTACGTTTCCATGCTGAAGGCATATAGCAATGTGTCTATCTTGATAGCCGTTAATACCCCTGCTATCAATAGGCAGCTTAGTGATGTTATCATTGAAGTTATGGTTCATCCATTGGTGTGCAAAGGCTAGACCTTTCTCGTCACCAACCATAGCTGTGATACAGCGCAACCAATCAGCTAGCTGTACACCATCATCCCAAGTGTCGGCAGGCTTGCCATTACGTTGCATCATGCTTTGGGTCTTAGAGTACTTGCTAGTAAGGAAAGGGTGTAGCTCAACACGCTTACCATAACCATCGAATTCAGGGGTGAAAAGAGAAGGCTCAAATCCCCATCCTTGATGCTTGGCATGGATACCCAGAAGTGTGTCGCGCACATTGTTAGCTAGGATGTGGACGCTGTTAGCGTATGAGAAGGCAGGTAGGAAATCTCTATAGCGCACAATGCGTACAAGACGCTTGCCTTTAGTGTTCTGAGCTTCCACCTCAACACTACATTTAGGTGTTAGCATAGCTTTCAGTACGTCTAGGGCTGACTCGCTCAGTGCGCTACTGTCCTTGGCTTTAATCATATTCTCAACAAGGGCAATACTCTCAGGCTTAATCTCAGCTTTCTTTTCAGGGGTAACGGTAAGGTAGTTACCAATACTCCCAAGATAGCTGATGCTGTCAAACTGATAGCCCTTGCAGTCAGAAACACTAGGCACCTCATCTACAACAAGCTCCCAGCCCGCTAGGAGGCGAGCATCTATACGTCTTAGGGCTTCATGGGTGAGCATAATCAAAGGCTGTGAGCGAGCTGCTAGGGCTCTCTCTACGCTTACTGTGACATGATCTGTAGTGTCTGAAGTAATAACTGTGGGAGAGAAGCCTACTTTTAGCTTGATGTCTAAAGCTAACTCTTTAATAAGCGCGTTAGTAGGCATTGCATACACAATGTGACTGTCAAGGATTAGCTCGGGGAGGGATTGAATAAACTTTGTAGACTTGCCACTACCGGGGAGCGCCTCGGCAATAAATAGTGTCTTAGAATTCATATTGTCCTTTGTGGTATTTTTTATAAGTGTCAATATCTTCGCTATTGTAGTGGGAGATGTAATAAGCCTGTTGGATGGTGAGGCGGTTTTCTCTAGCTAGCTTGATAAGGCTTTGATTGTTGTCTTTGGCTGCTATCAGTAGTTTAGCTACTCTGCGCCTAACGGCAGTCGGTTGTAGGAATGGAGTGGTAGGGTTGATATTCGGTATCAACACAAAGTCTTCTTGCGATACCATGTGGGTTCCTTGTTAGGCAAGTAGGGTTAGTGTCAGTGTTGCGATTTTTAAAAGTATGGAATAGGTTGTGTGTAATATTGATGCTGTAATAAGCCAGCTTAAAGCTGTGTTCATTTGGTTTCTTGTGGCTTTTTGGTGGTCTTAAGGTCATCTATAATTTTATGTAGGGCAAATGCTGATGTGAATGAGCCGCTTAAATTACTTGATGCTGATTGGTTGAGGCACACATAGGTGCCGCGAGGTTCCATCTGATACTCAACGCCCTTGTAGGTTTTAACCTCTCCTACAAGTTTAGAGTTCTTGCTATCAATCCATTCAGCAGTTGCAGCCAATGCAGCCTTACGCTTCTCAATGTACTGGCGTTCACCTTCAGACATAAAGTGCATGTTCATTCTGTTACTCCAAAACGTTTATAGATATCAGCTCTAATAGCTTTCATGGTTTCTGTTTGATGCTTGCCAGTAGCATGGGTGCCACTAACAACACTATGCTTAATTCCTTGCAGGTTGCCGTTAGCGTCGTAGTTGAGATTGCTAGGCTTAATTGTGATGAGTCCATTATGGGCTTGCTCAACAGCAGCTTGTGCATTGATGCTCTCGCGCACTAGGGATGCTCCGATCAACTTGTCGTGCAGCCGCGGCAAGTTGCAATTTTCCAGGCACCTACAGCGTCATTGGACGAAAAGTGACCGAAAAATCATGTACGGAGAGCTTTTTCGACCGGTTCTCCGTGTT